>JAATET010000116.1 GCA_015655545.1 Chthoniobacterales bacterium
CGCGTCGGCTTCGGAATGGAATCGCGCGACGAGGCGCCGTCCGAGCTCCTTCTTCGCATCCATGGGATGCGCTCCGGCGGGAATCGCCTCGGCGAGGAGCAGTTCGTAATATTTCGGCATCACCTCGTCGGGGATGCTCATGAGTTTGCCGAACATCTGGATCGGTGGCTCGGTGACACCCACCGAGTTGCCGAGGCTCTTACTCATCTTCTGCACGCCGTCGAGGCCCTCGAGGATCGGCAGCATCATCGCGACCTGCTGCGGCTGGCCTTCCTCGCGCTGGAGGTCGCGGCCGACCATGATGTTGAAAAGCTGGTCCGTGCCGCCGAGCTCGATGTCGGCCTGGATCATCACCGAGTCCCATCCCTGCATGATCGGATATTGAATTTCGTGCGCGCGCACGGGCAATCCCCTGTCCATTCGCTCGCGGAAATCCTCGCGCTGGAGCATCTGCTGGAGCGTCACGCGGCTGTTGAGCCGGATGACTTCCTCGAACGTCATCATCTCGAACCACTCGCCGTTGAAGACGACGCGGGTGCGGGCGGGATCGAGAATTTTGAAAGCCTGCTCCTGGTAGGTTTTCGCATTCGCCATCACGTCGTCGTGCGTGAGCTGCGGGCGCGTGACGGAGCGGCCGCTCGGATCGCCGATCATCGCCGTGAAATCGCCGATGATCAGGATGGCCTGGTGGCCGAGCTCTTGAAACTGCCGCAGCTTCGCGAGGCCCACGGTGTGGCCCAGATGGATGTCGGGCGCGGTCGGATCGACGCCGAGCTTCACGCGCAGCGGGCGGTTTTCGGCGAGTTTTTTGCGCAGTTCGCCCTCGCTGAGGACTTGGGCGCAGTTCCGGGTGAGGTCGGCGAGGATATCCATTCGAAACGGGCGGCCTTACTCGCCGTGCCCCTTGTTCAGCAGCTCGCGCACATCGTCGATCGTGAGATCCTTGTGCAGGTTTTCCGTGAACTTGTTCACGCCGCCCTCGGCCTTTGGCTCAACCAGATAAGGCCGCGGCTGCGCGCCGCTCGGCAAGGCCGTGCCGGCATCGGCGAGATCTTTTTTGTTGCCCCGGTCATAGTCGCGCACGGCGAAGGCATCCGTCTGGAACTGCTTGCCCGCATCCGCCGCCGAGCGTTCCGCGGCGCGGCTCGCATAGGTATCGAAGATTTTTTTCCCAAACCAGGGGTTCTTCACGCCGAGGAACGAGCGCGTCTCGAAGGTTTTCACGGAAGCTTCTTTCACTCCGCTGAACGACGAAGTGTCGAAGGTCTTCATCGATGCCGATGTCGATCGGAAACTCTTGTTCGACAGCGGACTGGCGAGGGCGGGATTCGGCTTGGAGCTTCCGTCCATCGCCTGGAGCGCCAATTTGCCCTTGGCATCGATTCGCTCGACCAACCCCTGCTCCTGCTCCTGGGCAAGCGCGCCCGCCACCGCCATCGCGAGGAGGCAGGCCGGGAGGAGGAGGCGCTTCATGCCGGGCACGTTACGCCGCACTCGCTGCGCGAGGCAAGTCCGCGTAAATCCGGGGAGCATGCCCGGAAGCACATTCTGATTTAGGATGGCGGCCGCGCCGGCCGTATCCGGATGTGAAAAAAGATACGCCGCGCAAACCGGCACGGGAGATTAATTGCCCTTCGACTCGACCGGCACGGCGGGCGCGCCACCGCCGGGATTCGACATCTTCGGAATGTCCATCGTCTTGTAGCCCGCGGGAATCTCGAACGTCGCCGCCGGCACCTCCGCATTTCGAACCGAGATCACCGTCATCGTCGAGGTGCCCGCCAGCGGAGAAACAACGACGGATCGGATGGGAAAGCCCGGAAAATCCCCGCCGCTTTCGAGCGCCGCTTTGAAGGGATCGTTGCCGCCGGAGAGCTTGGCGAGCTGGTCGAGAATTTCCTTTTGATTCTTCACCTCCCGGGTGACCCAGAACGCGACCTTCATCCCCTCCATCGTGCCGGTGTATTCCTCGCACTGGAATCCGTTGATTGTTTCCTTTTTGCCGGTCGGCTTGAGAACGAGTTTCGGCTTCGGCTGTCCGGTCTTTTTCTTGATGGCGTCGAGCGCGCCCTCCGGGAGCTGCATCGCGATTTTTTGCAAATGCATGAGCGATGTGACGGTGCCGGACTTGGAATCGACGATGCTGGAAATTTCCTTGCCCACATCGACGCGCGCCTGAGCGCCGGAGACCGAGATCGTTAATTGCGACTTGCCGGGCATTGGCCCGCTGGATTGCTCGGCTTCTTCGACAAGAATAATGCCCGCGCCGGCGAGCGGAGCCGTGGCGAGAAGGGCCAGCGCGAGGAGATGGAGACGCTTCACGGGGCGGGAGATCAGCGGGACAGATCCGCCTGGGTAAGAATATAAAAGCCGTCTCCGCGCAGCACGGACGTGGCGCATTCGTTATCGTCCACGTGCAGCGCCAGCACGGCGCGACCGCGCGGGCGGATGAGCAGCGGATAGCTGAAAAGGATGTTCACCTCGGCCTTCAGCAGCGCGGCGAGGACGTTCGGCAGGTCGGGTGCGCCTTCCTTGAGCTCGGTGACGACGACTTCCGAAACGCTGTGCGGGATCGCATTCTCCTCGAACAATTCCTCGACGCGATCCGGATCGCTGACCACGAACCGGCAGATGGAACTCTCCGAGGAATCCTGAATGCTCAGGGCGAGCACGACGATATTGTGCTCGCCGAGAAGTTTGACGACCTCGAGCAGGGCGCCCACTTTGTTGTTGAGAAAGACGGAGAAATGGCGGACCCCCCGGTCATCGGCTTTTTCGGCAGTGAGCGCTTCGGGCATCGGAAAAGTGACGCTTACTTGTAGCAGTAAAGAAAACAGACCGGGCTTTTCCCGCCTTCGACGAGGCTGATTTTTACCAGGTATTTTCCGCTCGTTCCGGCGACAATCCCCGCGGCGGCTTTCGCGCCGTCGGTGTAGTATTGCTGCTCCACCGGCTGCCCATCCTCGTCATAGACCTTGACGGCGATCTTGCGAGCCGGAGCGTTCGCGGCGGCGCAGAACCAATATTCATCTCCCGCAAAAAGATTGACTTCGATGATCGCGCTTTTCTTTGGATCGAGATCGCCGAAATAAAAGCCGTCCCGGATTTTGTAACCGTCGTTTGAAAATGCCCCGGCGAGCTCGAGGGCGGCACTGCGCGCCTGTGCCTCGGCTGCGCCGTCGCCGTCGGCCGCGGGAGGCGGAGGGGTCGGCGTGGGGTTGGCCGGCTCGGCCTGGAGAGCCGCCGTGGTGACAATCGCGAGTATCGAAAAAAGGAAACGTTTCATTTTGCGGGCACGGCAGGGCCGCTGATCGCATCGACCAGCTGCGTGGTCGTTTGCTGGATCGATTTCACATTGGCGGCGCTGGTCGTCGTCGCGGGAGCGACCGCGGCTTTGATCTCGATTAATCCGTTGCGCACCTTGCCGACGAGTTCGTCGTCTTTAAGGCGGTCGGGCAGCACGTCGATGCGCTCGACAAGGTAATCGACGATCGCGGGCTGACGGAGCAGGCGCGCGGATTCGGGTTGGTAATTCGTGGCGACCACCGTGCTCGCGGCCTGCACGCCGCGCAGCCAGGCGCCGATCGTCACGAGCACGACGAGCTCGTTGTCCTTCTGCTCGGCCATCTGGAGCTTCACCTCACCCTCGGTGGCGTCGAGCTCCTCGCGGAGAGCATTCCAGTCGTTGTTCTCGGAAAAATCGCCGATGCTGTTTCCGCGGGCGAGGATGCTCTGCGAGACACCCAGCCCCTTGGCGAGTTCGATGATGTCCTTGCCGACGTTCTTGACCTGCTGGCCGTCCTGACCCTCGACGGCGATGTAGCCGTCCGCGACGCGCGTGCCGAGATTCATCGATGCCTGGGCGCGGTTCGTGGTCGAGAGCGGGCCGGCTTTGCGCGCGAGCTGGGTCCAGTTGGGACGGTCCAGTTTGTTGATGGCGGCAAAAAATTCCCCCGGAGTGGGCAGGGCCACCTCGTCGAGGACGATGACGCTCTTGATTTCCTGGGGAGTGAGAGACGTTCTTTTCCCCTCCGCACCCAGTTTGCCGACGCTCAGGAGCGCTGCGGCCGCACAGACAAGTTGCAAACCCGATCGCATTTGGCCGCACACTACATGAAACCCGCGCGGGCGCGCCAGTGAGAAGCGCGCGCGCCCGCAAAAATGACATTCTATTCGCGCCCGGCCCGGGCCGAAGCTAGATCAACACCGTGCCAGAGACCCTGCCCATTTACGCAATCCGAAATGCCCTGCTCGAGCGGCTGCGGCAATCGAACCGGCTGATTCTCCGCGCGCCGACCGGCTCCGGAAAATCGACCCAGGTGCCGCAAATGCTCCTCGACGCCGGCCTGGCGGGCGACGGCCTCGTCATCGTGCTCCAGCCCCGCCGGCTGGCCACCCGCATGCTCGCCGCGCGCGTCGCATCCGAGCGCGCCGGGCGGCTCGGCGAGGAAGTCGGCTACCAGATCCGCCTCGATAATGTCTCCGGCAAGCGGACGCGCATTCTTTACGTCACGGAGGGAATCCTCCTGCGGCGCATGCTCGCCGATCCGGCTTTGCGCGGCGTGCAGGCGATCGTTTTCGACGAGTTCCACGAACGCCATCTCTTCGGCGATCTCTCGCTCGCCCGCGCGCTCGATTTGCAGGAGTCGCAACGCCCGGATCTCCGGCTCATCGTCATGTCCGCGACGCTGCAAGGCGGCGCTTTATCCGAATATCTCGCGCCCTGCGAAGTGCTGGAATCCGAAGGCCGCACGTTTCCCGTGGAAATCGAATTCCTCACGCGCGAGCCCGCCGAAGAGCCGATCTGGGACCGCGCCGCGGACGCGGTGGCCGCCGCCTTTCCGGCCACGCCGGGCAATGCGCTCGTCTTCATGCCCGGCGCCTACGAAATCCATCGCACCATCCAGGCGATCCAGTTCCGCCTTGGAGCCGCCGTGCCCGTGCTGCCCTTGCACGGAGAGCTGCCGCCCGATCAGCAGGATGCCGCCGTCGGCTCCGGCAGCGCGCGGCGCATCATCGTTTCCACGAACGTCGCCGAGACTTCGCTCACCATCCAGGATGTCACGCTCGTCGTCGATTCCGGCGTCGCCCGCGTCGCGCGCTTCGACGCCCACCGCGGCATCAACACGCTCTACATCGAAAAAATCAGCCACGCCTCGGCGGATCAACGCGCCGGCCGCGCGGGCCGCACCGCGCCCGGCCGCTGCCTGCGACTCTGGACGCTGCGCGATCACGAACGCCGCCCCGCGGCCGAGCTGCCGGAAATCAAACGCCTCGATCTCGCCGAGACGGTCCTCACGCTCAAAACCGCCGGCGTGGCCGACCTGCGCGCCTTTCGCTGGCTGGAGCCGCCGGATGCGAAAGCGCTCGAGCGGGCGGAGCTTTTGCTGCGCGATCTCGGAGCGCTCGAGGGCGAATCCGGCGCGATCACCGCCATCGGCCGCCGCATGCTCTCCTTTCCGGCGCACCCGCGCTACGCCCGCATGTTTCTGGCCGCGGAGGAGCTCGGTTGCGTCCGCGCCGCCGCCCTCATCGCCGCGATCACGCAATCGCGCGGCATGCTGCTGCGCGCCGACAAACGCATCGAGGAGCAGCGCGAGCAAGCATTCGGAACCGGTATTTCGGACTTCCAAATTTTGATGCGCGCCTGGGCCTGGGCGAACCAGCAAGGCTATCGCGTCGATGCCTGCCGACGCCTCGCCGTCCATGCGGACGCCGCGCGACAAGTCGGAAAATTGTTCGAACAATTCCTCCACATCGCCGGAGGCGAAGGCCTCGATGCGTCGGCGCGGCCCGTGGGAGATTCCGCCATCGCCCGCTGCGTGCTGGCCGGCTTCGCCGACCAGGTCGCGCGCCGCCGCAGCATGGGCACGCTGCTTTGCGACATTGTCCACGGCCGGCGCGGATTGCTCGCGCGCGGCAGTGTCGCCCAAAATAGCCGCCTGCTCGTCGCCGCGGAAATCAACGACATCGAAGGCCGCGGCGGCGAAGCGCAAGTGATGCTGAATCTTGCCACCGAAATCGAAGAGCCGTGGCTGCGCGAATGGTTCCCCGACGATTTTTCCGAGGAAACGGAAGTGTGTTTCGACTCGACCCAAAATCGTGTCGTCGTGCGGAGCGCGAAAATGTTTCGCGATCTCGCGCTGGAATCCCGCGATCGCGACGCGGAGCCTTCCGCCGCAGCTTCGGCCTGCATCGCGCGCCAGGTCATCGACGGAAATCTTGTCCTGCGACAATGGGACGACGCCGTCGAGCAATGGATTTGCCGCGTGAACCGGCTTTCCCAATGGATGCCGGATCTGGAGATTCCCGCGATCGGCGGCGCCGAGCGCGAATTGATTATCCATGAAATCTGCGAAGCCGCGACCAGCTACCGCGACATCAAGGATCGCGCCGTGCACGGAGCCGTGCGCGGGTGGCTCACCCATGCCCAGCAGCAGCAGGTGGAAAAATTTGCACCGGAGCGCGTCGATCTTCCCGGCGGGCGGCGGGCGAAGATTATTTATTCCGCGGATGCCGATCCGTTCATCGCCGCGCGCATCCAGGATCTCTATGGCCTGCAAACATCGCTGCGCATCGCCGGCGGACGGGTGCCGCTCACGATCCAGGTGCTCGCACCGAACATGCGGCCGGTGCAGGTCACGACGGATCTCGCGAATTTCTGGGTCGAAGTCTATCCAAAGCTCAAGCCGCAGCTCGCCCGGAAATATCCGAAACACGAATGGCGCTAGAGGCTGTCCTGAACTTCTACAGGAGGCAACGGAGGGAACAGAGTCTTTTTACGGAAGGTAAACAAAGGTCCGGGCCATTCCCTTCCTTCTCTTTGTTGCCATTTCTGTTGAACGCTTTTCTCCGCTCCCTCCGTTCTCTCCTGTAAAAAATTCCCAAAGTTCAGGTCTGCCTCCAGGCACAGCCGGGCAATTCGCTTCGCCTATTTTACAAATTGCTCGACGTAAATATCCCAGTCGTGCACGGAGCCATCCGGAAGAATCAAGAGCGGCCCGTGCCCGTGGATGTTGCCGATTTCGACGACCCAGGGCTGGATCGACCACTTTTTCGAAGTATTCGGCTTGGCGTCGAATCGCGTCGGCAAATAATGGATTTTCGGCGTGCGTCCCGATTGCTGGATTTTTCCGAGCCGCAGCACGCCGGGGCACTGCCACACGGCATCGGTAACGCCATAGGGCTTGAGCGTCGCGATCCAGAAATCCGCCACCTCGCTGCGCGAATCGCTGATGGCCTCCGGCAACTGCGGCCAATGGTCATTTTCCTCCGTGTAGCTGTTGAGGCCCAAATAAAGCTGCTTGAGATTTTCGGTGCAGCGCACGCGGTCCGCCGCACCCGGGAGACGGGAAATCACTCCGGCCAGCAGGCCGGCCAGGATCAAGAGGATCGCGATGACCGCGATGAGCTCCAGAATGGTAAGCCCCGCACGTTTCCGTGCGGGGCTCCAATGAGACGATCTCAAAACTGAGAAAAGTTCAGGTCCCTGGACCTGAATGGTTAATTTGTGGTGGTTGTCGCAGCCTGGCCACCCGCACCTTGCGCGAAGACGCTGGTGCGAACCCCTTCGAAACGGAACTTAGTCGGGGTAATCGAGCTGCCCGGGATCACGAACGGAGTGATCGTCACGTCGCTGCTCTGAACATTGACGTTATCGCCAAAGACGGCGCTGTCGCTGTTGGTCTGAATCAGGATGACCGTGTTGGTCTCGATAGGAGCGGGAGCAACCGTCCCGTGACCGCTAAATGCCGACATCTTGTCTTCCAAATCCATCTGGCCGGTGAACTGCCCGTTCGCGCGATTGCCGCGAACGATGAACACGAGCGGAAGTTCGCTGGTGCCCGAGTCGCTCGTGGGAACCTGAAAATCCTGGCCACCCATCACGCCGGCGAGCTGCTTGCCGGTGATCGATGCCGTCACGCCTCCCGTCACGACCTGGCCGTCGACGAACATCGAGTAGATGTTGGCCGTCGGAATCGAGCTCTGCACGTTATTCTGATAGGCGAAGCGAATGACTCCCGTGAGATTCGTGCCCGTGGCCGTGGCCTGGTAGCTGCCGTCGATGCCGCTCTGGAGCGGGGAACCATCGGTGAACGGAGGCGGACCGCCGAAGGAACCTGCTTGGGACGCGGCGGCTGCCGCAAGAAGAGCGAACGTGCAGAGGACTGGGAGTTTCATAAAGTCGTAGGGGTGGAATTTCATTTTGGAACAGGCAGGTCAAGCGATTTCTAATCGAGGCGGCGGACGGTTTCCGAGTTTCAGGGCGTTTTTGACAGAGGCAGGGTGATCCGCACCACGGCTGCCGACTCCCCGACCGGTTTCAGAAGCGAATCGCGCGAGGTGGCGGGCAGCAGGAAAAATGCACCGCGTTCGAAAACATTTCCCGCGCACGCCACCGCTCCATCGACGACGCCCACGATCGCGAACTTTTCGCCATCCAGCACGGGCCGTGGCGCCGCGAGATCCCATCTCTCCACCGCGAAATGCTCGCAGCCGCTCAGCAGCTCGCCTTCGGGCACATCGAGGCCGGGCTCGAAATCCTCGAAATCGATCGAGCTCATCGACTCGGCGATATGCAACGCCCGCGGCTTGCCGTCGAGACCGGTGCGGTTCCAATCGAACACGCGGTAGGTCGTATCGCTGTTTTGCTGGACCTCCACGATGAGGCAACCCTCGCCGATCGCATGCACGCGGCCGCTGGGGATGAAGATGCTCTCGCCGGCCTGAACGGGCAGCCGATAAACGACCTCGTCCACTTTGCCGCTCTGCATCGCCTGCTCGAAATCCGCACGTGTCACGCCGCGTTTCAGCCCCGCGTAAATCGAGGCGCCGGGCAGGCAATCGAGAAAATACCACATCTCCGTCTTCGGCTCGCCCTGGAGCGCGGGCGCGATGCCGGCCGGCGGATGCACCTGCACGGAGAGCCGCTCGCGGGCATCGAGCACTTTGATCAAAATCGGAAACCGCGGCGCCGGATGGCTCGCATAGGCGGCGCCGAAAATTTCCGCCCGATGCTCGGTCCAGAGCTTGTGCAGCGTGGCCCCGCGCCACTCGCCCTCATGCACCACGCTTTGCGCATCTTCGCGATCCACGACCTCCCACGACTCGCCAAACGGCGACCCCGGAGGCAGCGTCTTTCCGAGCACGCTTTCCAGACGACGCCCGCCCCAGACGCGTTCCATGGGCAGGGGTTCAAAAACAAGAGGATCTACAGCCATCCACCCATTTAATCACACCGACCCGCGAGGACACGGAGGAAATTTGACGGATTTTTGATCTTTCTCTGTGCCCGCCGCGCCCGCCGTGATTAAAACCCCATCCATGCCGAGCACCGAAATCTCCACCGAGATCCCCGTGATGTATTTCGACACCGATGCCGCCAGCGTCGTGCACAATATCGTCTACCTGCGCTTCATCGAGACCGCGCGCACGCTGCTCGCGATCCAGATCGGCATGAGCTTCGAGGAAATCGCGCGCACGAATATCCACCCCGTCGTCACGCGCACCGAGATCGACTACAAGCGCCCCGCGCTCCTCGGCGACACCGTCCGCATCAATGGCCGCATCAGCGAATGGTCCGGCATCCGTTTCTGGTGCACGTTCGAAGTCGTCCGCCCGCGCGACGGCGCGCTCCTCGTCACCTGCAAGCAATCGCTCGCGCTCGTCCAGATGCCCCAGGGCCGTCCCGTGCGCCTTCCCGCCGGATTCCCGGAGAATTTTTCGCTGCCGTGAGCGGCGCGTTCGAACAGGAAACCCGCATCGTCGCGCGCTGGAATTCCGCGCTCCTCCTCGTGGCGCTCTGCGCGCTGCTGCAAGTCCTGCCCGCCGGCGTCGGCGCGCTCTACAACGAGACCGACGGCCAATACGCCGGCGCCGCCAAGCACATCCTCCAGGGAGGCAGCTGGCTCATCCCGGAAAACAACGGCGTGCCGCGCCTCGTCAAGCCGCCCCTGCTTTACTGGATGATGGCGGCGGCGTTCCGCGTTTTCGGAGTCAACGAATTCGCCGCGCGCCTGCCGAACGCCCTCGGCATCACCGCCTGCGTGCTCGCGACCTTCGCCATCGGCGCGCATTTCGGCGGCGCACGGCGCGGCCTCCTCGCGGGCGTGATCCTGCTCACCTGTCTCGGCTCCTCGACCCTGGCGCGGATCGTGATGCCCGAGCCGGTCTTCTGCGCTTTCATCGCCTGGGCGATTTATTGCGGAATGCGCGCACTCGAGACCGAACGGGGAAGGCGTTGGGCGCTCGCGCTCTGGCTCTTCGCATCGCTGGCCGCCTTCACCAAAGGCCTCCACGGCCTGCTCTACCCGCTCGCGACGCTGGGCATCGCAGCGGCCTGCGTGCCGCGGTGGCGCGGTCGCGCGTGGCGGCTGTTGAGCCCGCCGGGCATCGTCGCGTTTTTCGCGATCAACGCGCCGTTGTATTTTTTCATCGAATCGCGCTATCCGGGCTGGTTCGCCAATCTCGTCTTCGCCGAGCAGGCCGGCCATCTGGCGGGAAACTCCGCACCCTCGACGCACTACGACAACGTGCCCGCCTGGCAATTCGCGCTGCTGCACGTCGCATGGTTTTTTCCCTGGTCCGTCGTCGCGCTCGTGGAGTGCATCCGTCGGCGCGGGACCTCCAGTTCGCCGCGCGAGATCCTCCTGCTCGCCGCTTGGTCCGGCATCGTCGCGCTGCCGCTGCTCGCGCTCGGCGAGCGGCAGGATTATTACGCGATGGCCATGTGGCCGGCGTTTGCGCTGCTCGCGGCCGGCATCCTCGACCTCGATCGCGCTCCGGGGCGCGTGTCTCTCGGCATCGTGGCCGGAGTCTGCGCGGCGGGACTGCTCGCTTGCGCATGGGCAATGGGCCTGGCCGTCCCCGACCAAAATTCCTCCCTCTCCGTCGCCGAGCGCGCCACGGCCTGGAAAACCGTCGCCGGCTTCGGCCCCGAAGTCTGGTCCGGCGTCGCCCGGCTCGGCCTCGTCGCGCTCACCGTGGCTCTCGCTTCCTTGCTCGCCGGCCTTTTCGCGCCCCGCCGCGCCTTGGCCGCGTTGGCGGCGGCGGCCGGCATTTTCTCGCTCGCCGCCGTGCTTGGCTACGCCCTGGTCGCGCCCTATTTCTCGCTGGCCGGCGCGGCGGCGGCCTTGCGGAAACTGCCTGCCCGCGCGCCGATCGTATTCGATGGAGGCATCGACACCGCGAGCAGCCTTCTTTTTTATACCGACCAGCCGGTCGCATTGCTCGGCCAGAATCCGGAGGAAGATTTTATCACGCGCAAATTCAACCTCGGACGGGAGCGCTATCTTACTTCTTCCGGATTCGCGGCGCTTTGGGCCTCGGGGCAAGCCATGGCCTTCGTCACCGAGAAGTCCGCGCGCCCGCGATGGGAACAATTATTGGGGCCGCTGCCCGAGCCGATGGTCATCGGCACGCAGGAGATTTTCCTCCATCGCGAATGACAGAGTTTTCTTTGTCTCGCCCGCTTCCTTCGTGCTTAACTTCCCCGCTCCATGGAAAACGTAATCATCGTCGGCACGGGATGCGCCGGCCTCACCGCGGCCATCTACACGGCGCGCGCCAACCTCTCCCCGCTCGTTCTCGAAGGGCGCCAGCCCGGCGGCCAGCTCACGACCACGACGGCGGTTGAAAATTTTCCCGGCTTTCCCGACGGCGTGGACGGCCCGGAGCTCATCATGCGCATGCACGCGCAGGCCGGAAAATTCGGCGCGCGTTTCCAATACGGCACCGTCGAGGAATTCGAGCACGTCGGCGGCGTAAATCGCCTGAGAGTCGACGGCGCCTGGCTCGAAACGAAAGCGCTCATCATCGCCAGCGGCGCCTCGCCGCGCTACATCGGACTCGACCGCGAGAAGGAGCTCATCGGTCACGGCCTCACTTCCTGCGCGACCTGCGACGGAGCATTTTACCGCAACGTGCCCGTCTGCGTCGTCGGCGGCGGCGACTCGGCGTGCGAGGAAGCGACGTTCCTCACCCGCTTCGCGAGCAAGGTTTACCTCATCCATCGTCGCGACAGCCTGCGCGCCTCGAAAATCATGGCCGACCGCGTGCTCGCGAATCCGAAAGTCGAGCCGGTCTGGGACTCCGCCGTCACCGCATACCTCACCGACGCCGACGGCGAAGTCCGCGCCGTGAAGTTGAAGAATCTCCAGACCGGTGCCGAATCGGAACTGGAGCTGAAATGCGTCTTTGTCGCCATCGGCCACGAGCCGAACACACAGGCTTTTCGCGGCAAGGTCGACACCGACGAAGCCGGCTATCTCAAGCAATCGGGCGGCACGCATACCAACCTCCCCGGCGTCTTCGCGGCCGGCGACGTCGCCGACCACGTCTACCGCCAGGCGATCACCGCCGCCGGGCAGGGCTGCGCCGCGGCCATCGACGCCGAGCGCTGGCTCACGGCCCAAGGGGAGTCTTAAGCTTTAAGTTTGTAAGTTTTAAGCGACTGCAGCCTGCGACTTACAAACTTAAGACTTAAGACTTAAAACTCTTGAAATATTGCGATCTCACCCAGTTTTACTCCCCGGTCAGCGGCGGGGTGAAACGTTACATCGAGCAGAAGACCGCCTACCTGCGCGCCCATTGCCCGGACGACGAACACATCCTCATCGTGCCGGGCGAAAAAACCGAACGCACCGGCGACGCGCACTCCCGCGTTTACACGATCGAGTCCCCCCTCGTCTCGAAGACCTCCCGCTACCGCGCCCTGCTGAAGCTTCATCTCGTCGAGGAAGTGCTCGAACGCGAAAAACCCGACCTCATCGAGTCCGGAGACCCGTATCAAGTCGCATGGAAAGCCGTCGCCTCCGGCCGCGCGCTCGGCATTCCCGTCGTCGGCTTCTATCACTCGCATTTCCCCGAGGCCACGATCCGCTCGGTCTCGAAGTTTCTCGGCCGCCTGCCCACCGAGATCGCGCAGGAAATCTCCCGCCGCTACATCCGCGCGCTCTACAATAAATTCGAGCGCACCCTCGTCCCCAGCCCCGCACTGAGCGACCTGCTGCGCGGCTGGGGCGTCGAGAACATCACGAATACCGACCTCGGCGTGGACGTCGATCTCTTCGTTCCGAAAGACCGCGAGAACCCAGCGCTCCGCCGCGAGCTGGGCATTTCCGCCGACCGCACGCTCCTCCTTTACGTCGGACGGCTCGCGCAGGAAAAGAACGTGAAGACGCTTTTCAACGCCTTTGAAGTGCTGCACGCGAGCGAGCCCGGCCGCTACCACCTGCTGGCCGTCGGAGATGGCACGCGCCGCTCCGACCTGGAGCACGCCCGCGAAACCACCGGCACCGTGAGCTGGATGCCGTATTGCGGCGACGCCCGCGAGCTGGCCCGCATTTACCGCGCCGCCGATATTTTTGTCCACCCCGGCATTCTCGAGACGTTCGGCCTCGTCACGCTCGAGGCCCAGGCCTGCGGCACGCCCGTGGTCGGCATCCGGGGCAGCTACATGGACCGCATTATTTTTTCGAACCAATCGCACTGGGCTTCCGAAAACACCGCCGCCGCCCTCGCGAGCGCCATCGCCGCCGCCGCCGCGATGGATCTTCGCGCCGCCGGCGCCGCAGCCAGCCGCACCGTGCGGGATTCCTACAGCTGGCACACGATTTTCACGCGTCTGTTTTCCGTTTACCGGCAGGTGATCGACGAATACGATCCGTAGCTGTGTCCCTTCCGGAAGGCATCGTCATTCGTAAATATGAGCCGCGCGACCGCGCGACCGTGCGCCGTCTCTGCTGCGAGACGGGTTTTCTCGGCACGCCGATCGACCCCGTCTTTGAGGACCGCGACCTGTTTGCCGACTACCTCACGTCTTACTACACGGATCGCGAGCCGGAATCGTCGTTCGTGCTCGAGCAGGACGGCGTGATCAAAGGCTACCTTCTCGGCTCGCGCCATACGCTGCGGCAGCAGTGGCATGGGTTCTTCCTGAACTTCCGGCTGTTTTATCGCGTCATGCGACATTACCGGACTTACAACCGCGCCTCCCGCGATTTCATCGGCTGGATCCTGCGCAATTCCTGGCGCGAAGTCCCCGCCACCCCCAAGAGGATGCCCCATTTTCATATCAATCTCCTGCCCGAGGCACAGGGAGTCGCCGGCACGCGAGAGATCGTGAACCGCTTTCTCGAATACCTCCGCGACTCCGGCGAGAAGGCCGTCTTTGGCCAAATGGTCACCTTCGAGAGCCGGCGCGTCCGCTTCTTCGAGCGCTACGGCTTCAAGGTGGTCGAAAAGCGCGAGATCACGAAATATCGCAAGATCCATCCCGAGCCCGTCTACCTCACCACCGTCATCAAGCGGCTCGACGAGCTTCCTGGCCGCCCGATGGAGGCCGCCCCGCGCGGCTGATCCGCCCGCGGAAGGGGAAAGGGCAGGTTTCCTCGCTGCGCGGGCATTTTCGGCAGCAGGCGGGACTCACGCATCGGCCGCGCAGCGGAAGCCGAGGTGGCCGGTCGAGGTGTCGGGCGCGTTCGCGGTGCGGGCGGAGCAGCGGTAGCGGTTGCAGTAGCTGGCGTGGCAAAGATACGAGCCGCCTCGCATGGCCTTGCGGTTTCCGTTTTCCGGCCCGCGCGGATTCTCGCGCGGCGCCGTGCGGCCGTAGCTCGGGCTGAACCAGTCGGCCGCCCACTCCCAGACGTTGCCGGCCATGTTGTAAAGGCCGTAGCCGTTCGGCGGAAACGAGCGCGCGGGCGCGGTGCCGCGGTAGCCGTCCTCGCCCGTATCGAGCAGCGGAAATTTCCCCTGCCAGATGTTGCAGCGATGCTCGCCGCCGGGCGTGAGCTCGTCGCCCCACGGGTAGGTCTTTTGCACGAGGCCGCCGCGCGCGGCGAATTCCCATTCGGCTTCGGTGGGGAGCCGCTTGCCGGCCCACCGCGCGTAGGCGGCCGCGTCGTTCCATGAAACGTGGACCACGGGATGATCCGCGCGGTCGAGCGCGTCGAAGCCGCGGCCGTCGCCGAGCGGCTCGCGCCAGGTCGCACCCGCGACGCCATACCACCATTCCAGCCCCGCGACGCGGCCCGCGGCGTGCGCCTCCCGCTGCGCGTCGCTGAGCTGGCTGAGGTGAACGAACGACCAGCCGAACCGCTCGGCCTCGGTCACGTAGCCCGTGGCGTCGATGAAGGCGTGGAAGGCGGCGCTCGTGACGGCGGTTTCGTCGATCCAGAACGGGGCGACGACCGTCTCGCGCACCGGCCCCTCGCCGTCGGCGAACCAGACGCCCGCGCCCTGCGCGCCCATGAGAAACGGTCCTCCGCCGAGCCGCACCATGCCGTCGTGAGAGAGCGGCTTCGAGGGGAATCCCTCCCGCGGCGCGGCTTCCGCGGAAGCCGGCCGCGGCTCGGGCGAGGGATGGCAGCAGGGGGATTTCATGCTTCGCGCGGGACTTTATTCCGAGGACGGGCGGGGCTCAATCCTTCCGCTGGACGGTCACCTTGACCGGGCTCGAGGTGTTGCCCGCCGTGTCGACGGCTCGGATGGAAATCTTGTTTTTCCCGGGCTTGAGCTTCGCGCTGAACTTCCATGCGCCGGTTCCGCTGGCGGCTTTGTAGGAGCTGCCGCCGATCTTCCCTTCGACGCGGGCCACCGCGACGTTGTCGCTGGCGCTGCCGGAGAGGGTGATGCGGGCTTTCGACGTGGTGCGAGTCTTTTTGCCGGAGACCGTGACATGCGGGGGCGTCGTGTCGGGCACGATGGCGGGCGGGGCGGCTGCCGCGACGCGAAAGCCGATGTCGAAGAGCTGCGTGGCGGGCGGCGCGCTCAGGCTCGCGGCGGCGCTGAGGAGGGCGGGGTTGTCGTCGATCCACGAGCCGTTGCGGATGCGATAGTTCTCGGTGTCGGGATTGAGCGTGTCGGTCCATTCCCAGGCATTGCCGTTCTGGTCGAACGTGCCGTAGTAGCTCACGGAATCGGCGTAGGAGCTGACGTCGGCGAGGTAATTCTGGTTAGGCAATTTCACAGGCTGCTGCGTGATCGCGTAGACGCCGTTGTTGTAGTTCGCGCCGCCGGGCGTGCCGACGGCATTGGAGGAGGCGAGCGTGTTGCTCTGGTTCGCGTAGAGCCAGTATCCGCCGGCGCCGCCGAAGAGCACGGGAGAGTAATAGGCGGCTTTATACCATTCGTCCTCGCTGGGCAGCCACCAGGCGGCGCCGGCGTTGCGAGGGATGATGCCGCTGGTCGCGCCGTTGAGCGTGTAGGCGCCGGTCTCGGTGCCGGAGGTGGCCGTGGCGCCGTTCTGGAGCCAGTTGACGAAGCGCGCGGCGGAGAACCAGCCCACGTAGGTGATCGGGTGGTTCCCGGTGCCCTCGATCAGGGTGTAGACGTAGGGGTCCGCGGTCGTCCCGCTCCCGCCGCGGCTGATGCCAGCGCAGTTCGCGTCGGTCTGCATGTTCTCGTTCCAGAGATCGGTGATGTAGTCGGCGGAAGGGACGGTGGCCACCGCGTCGAGAAAGGCCTTATATTGGCTGATCGTGACCTCGGTCCTGCCAATGCGATAGGGATAGGCGACGGCGCCATAGCCGCGGGCGTCGGAATAGCGACTGGGGTCGTAGGTGACGTTCGAGGTGGAGGCGGCGGCATTGCCGGGATTGCCGACGGGCACGGTATCGATGGTGACGAGCGGCATGGCGGCGGCCAGCCGGATGGTGGCGAGGAGGAGCAGGAGCGATGTGATTTTCATGGTGTGGGAAATTTCATGGCTCGCCCGCCAGCAGGCGGCGGAGGCGGAGCGACGCGGTGCGCCCGAGCACGAGCGGCTCGGGCAGGTCTTTCAACTCGAGACGGCTTTCATCGCGGGAGCGGGTGTCGAGCGACCGCACGCGGGGGAGATTCACGAGCAGGGAGCGGTCGACGCGGGCAAAGGGCGGGGCCGGAAGCAGCCGCTCCCATTCGCTGATGGGGCGGAGCACGAGCATCGGCGGATGGCCGGAGAGCAGGACGTGCGAGTAGGCCGCCTCGGCCTGGATGGCGGCGATATCGCCGACGGACGCCATGCGGAGCGTGCCGCGATCGCGCAACGGGACGAGGTCCTGCAAGCGGAGCGTGCCGGCCGGGGAGGCCGGCGGCGGAACCTCGGCCGCCGGCGCGAGCAGGCGGCGGACGCTCTCGGCGAGGCGCTCGGGGCTTACCGGCTTGAGCAGGTAGTCGAGCGCGTTCGCGTCGAAGGCCCGCACCGCGTAGGTATCGTGCGCCGTCACGAAGACGACGCGCGGCTGCGACGTCAGGGCCGGCAGCAGCTCGAATCCCGTGCCGGGCGGCATCTGCACGTCGAGGAATACGATGTCGGGCTTCAGCCGATTGGCGGCCTTTATGGCCGAGGAAACATCCCCGGCCTCGGCCTCGACGGCGATCTCCGGATGCGTGGCGAGGAGCTCGCGCAGCCAGCGGCGGGCGGGCGGCTCGTCGTCCACGATCAGGGCGCGCAAGGGGCTTCTCATGGCTTTTCTCCCGCAGGCTCGACGGGCAGCCGCACCCGGGCGCGCACCTCGCCGTCGCGCGTCTCGATGTCGAGCGCGGCTTCGTCCGAGTAAAGGAGGTCGAGGCGCCGGCGCAGGTTCGAGAGCCCGGTCTTCGTCGAGGAATTCTCTTCGATCCATTCGCCGGAGTTGACGACCGTGACGGCGAGCGTGCCGCCTTCGACGACGGCGGAAATGGTGACCCACAGCGGGCGGATCGGGGAGCGCTGGCCGTATTTGATGGCGTTCTCGAGCAGCGGCTGCACGAGGGCGACCGGCGCGGGGGCCTCCCGGGCGAGTTCGTCGGCCTCGATGCGGTATTCGAGATTGTCTTCGAAGCGGGCCTTTTCCACGCGCAGGTAGCCTTCCAGCGCGTCGAGCTCCACGCCGAGCCGCTCCTTCTCGCCGCGCTGCCGCAGGGAAAAGCGGAGGTATTCCGCGAGGGCGAGGGTGATCCGCCGCACGGAGGACACGTTGGCCGACTCGGCGAGGATGGAGTTGAGCGCGTTGAAGAGAAAGTGGGGGTCCACCTGCGCGCGCAGCACCTGCAGCTCGCTCGCGCGCGCCGCCGCCTCGGCCTGCGCCATGCGAAGCAGGTCGCGCTGCGTGTCGAGCCGGTAGTGGATGCCGAAATAGAGGACGCTCCAGAACCCGTAGAGCGCGCTGCGGATGAAAATGCTCGCCCCGAGGAATGGACGCACTCCCGGCTGATCGAGATCGACGCGCAGGAGATGAGCGGAGCCGGAAATAAAGCCGGTATCGACGAGCCCCAGCAGCGCGCAGGCGAGGACGATCGCGGCCACGGGCGGCGCGGAAAATACCCGCCCGCGGCGCCGGATGGCCCGCAGCAGAGGCCGCAACGCCACGGAGCTCGCCGCGAAGCCGAACGCCGCGCGGACCACGCCGACGAGAATCCCGCCGCTGGCCGGCGAGTAAATGAACCCGCCCACGCCGAGCGTGAGGAGCAGCGTGCCGCCCCAGCCAAGCGCCTGCAGCCGCCAGAACAGGCGCGAGCGATCGTCCGTTTCCACGGTGGCGGCGAGATTCATCGGCCCAAGCATAGCGGCGGAGCGAGGGGGCAAGAAAGGGGCTTCTGGGCGTCGGCGGCCGGATTCGTGAAATACTTCGCCAGGTTCGTGGAGAAGACCGTGCGAAGGACGGAGGGCCAGGGCATGAGCAGGCGCATCGATGAGCGCTTTTCGATTCATGTTAGCCGCCGCCCGAGCCCGGGAAGATCGACGTGGTGCGGGCCGCGGCGCGCGGGGCGGTGCGTTCCGTCGCAAGCAAGCCGGCGAAGGTCGCGATGACCGTCGAGCGCGTCGGCGAGAAGGTCGCCGGCAAGCTCGCGAAGAACACGGAGGATGCGGCCGGCAAGCCCTGAGAGCGGCGGCGATCGGTCGAGTTTGTCAATAAATCCGCCCGATTCGTGAAAAACGAAGTGCATAAAACTTGATCTTTGTCACAAACAAGCCTCCCTCAATCCATTGCTCCGACGCATGAAAAGCCAACCCGCTGAAAACCAGATCGAGCTTCCCCAAGGCATGAACCGACGCGGATTCCTGAAGACGGTCGGAGGCGCGGCCGCTTTCGCCGCCGCTTACGGATTCGTCAACATCCCATCCGCCCGCGGGCAGACCACCGGCTCGAAACGCAATCTCCTGCTCATCCTCACCGACCAGGAACGCGCGCTCCAGTGGTTCCCGGACGGATGGGCCGCCGCGAACCTGCCGAACTACACGGCGCTCTGCAACAGCGGCATCCTTTTCGATTATTGCTGCACGAACACCGCGATGTGCTCCCCCGCGCGGAACACGATCTTCACCGGCCTCTACCCAGCGCAGCACCAATCCTTCGACACGCTCACCGAGGGCTTCCAGCAATCCGACACCGAGCACCAGCTCGACCCCACATTGCCGAACCTCGCGACCTGTCTGAAGGCCGCCGGCTACGAGGTCATTTACAAGGGCAAGTGGCACCTCAGCAAAAGCGTGGACGGCTGCGACGGCGTCCAGATCAACGACGACATCCTGCGCTACGGCTTCGACCTGTGGGATCCGCCGGACGCCGGGCAGGACACGAAGATCGAGAACTACGGCGGCGGCACCGCGAACAACGACCAGCGGTTCATCGACGACGCCGTCGCCTACTTGCAGGGAAAGGCCGCGAACCCCGACACAAAGCCCTTCTGCCTCGTCGTCTCGCTCGTCAATCCCCACGACGTGCTCGGCTATCCCGGCAACCAAGGCACGGGCGGCTACACCGCAGCCGACCTGCTCGGAGACATCGGCCTGCCGCCGACCGTCCACGAGAACCTTCTCGATAACTTCAAGCCGACCTGCCAGGAGGAGCTGCTCCTGAAGCTCCTCGGCCTCGGCCCACTGCCGACCGACCAGACGAAGATCAACTACCTCAATTTCTACGGCAACCTGCTCAAGCGGGTGGACGCCCAGATCGGCCAGCTCCTCGGCGCCTTCAACCAGCGGCTCCGCGACACCACATGGATCGTGCGCACCTCCGACCATGGCGAGATGGGCATGTGCCATGGCGGCCTGCGGCAGAAATCCTTCAACTGCTACGAGGAGACCATCCGCGTGCCGCTCATTTGGTCGAACCCCGTCGATTTTCCGGCCGGGCGCACCTGCTCCGAGCTTGTGTCCCACGTCGATCTCTTGCCGACCATCTGCTCGATGCTCGGCGCGGACGGCTGGGAGGGCTACGGCTTTCCCGGCGTGGACTACAGCAGCCTCATCAAGGAAGTCGCCGCGCCGCCAGTGCAGGACTACCTCCTCTTCACCTGGGACGACATCTGGGCAGGCCAGAACGCAGCAGGGAATCCGCAGGGCATCGTCTCGCCGCCGAACCGCATCCAGATGATCCGGCAGAAATATTACAAATACGCACGCTATTTCGACGGCCAGGGCGTCGAGCCCGACCAGAGCGAGTTCTACGACCTGCGCCCCGCCTCGCTTGGAGGTACCGACGTCGATCCGGTCACCGGCCTGCCCGTCGAGCTCGTCAATCTCTCGGCCTGGGCGGAGGGGCTTCGCGTCGCAACGGGCCAGCCCACGCTCGCCACGCTCCAGCAGGCCGCCATCCGGCAGGGCATGGCCGGAGAGCTCCAGCAGATCGTCTCCGAGAAGCTGCAGCCGCGCCCGGCCGGCTCTCCCATGCCGCCCGAGAACTTCCAGACGCAAACCGTCTCGTGGACGGACGACAACGACCAGCCTCAATCTTCCATCCAGATCAGTTGGGTCTCGCGCAGCACCACGCAATACCAGCTCCAGCAATCCGCCGACGGTCTCACGTGGACGAACGTCGGCGACGGCATCCTCGGCACCAACGGCCCGATCCTGCTCTGCCAGCCCGTAAGCGGCCTGCTTTACCGCCTCGCGTGGTCTGCGGTCGGCCAGGGCATCCCGCAACCCGCGCCCTACATCGCCGCGCCGACGATCAAGGTGAACGGCGGCGGCCGGCGCAAAATCCGCGGCGCGCACCTCACCCTCAAGGGCAGGACGAACACCGCCGGCAACGTCATCGAATACAAACTCGGCGGCGAGGGCAACCGCATCGGCACGAAGATCGCGTCCGATCCCGGCTGGTCGCTTTCCGTCCGGCCGCTCGGCCTCGGGAAAAACACCGTCTACGTGCGGGCGCGCAACTCGGCCAACGCCGTCACCGCCTGGAAAAAGATCATCGTCGTGCGGGTGCAGTGACGCGCCGCCGCCGGGCGCGCCCCGCGCGCCTCGGCGGCCGAGAGCCTTGGCAAGAATCGTTCTCGATTTAGAATGATTCTTGATCTCAGCCGCGACTGTGGCACCTTGATCTCTGGTGAAGATTTCACGCACCCAGTCCGATCACTATGACGAGACGATCCGCGGCGGCGCCCTGCGCGACACGCCGCAACGGCGCCACGTCTACGATCTGCTGCTCGGCAAGCGCGACCATCCGACCGCGACCGAGGTCTTCCTGCGCGCCAAAAAGACGATGCCCAGCATCTCGCTCGCGACCGTTTACAACAGCCTCGAGACGCTGGTCGGCTGCGGGCTGGTGAAACAGGTGCACGTGGACCGCGAGCCGACACGCTTTTGCCCAAATCTCGACGAACACGGCCATTTCGTCTGCGAGAAATGCGGCCACGTCTACGACATCGATCTCGCCGCGGGCCGCCATCGGCAATGGAGCCTGCCCGCCGGATTCATCGTCTCCACCCACGAAATTTCTCTGCGCGGCCTCTGCGCCGATTGCAATGAAAACTAGACCGGATTTACAGGATTTGCGAGATTCACATGCTTAAATGCCTCTTCCCTTTCCTGTTAATCCGGTCAATCCCATAAATCCTGTTTAGTTCACACTCCATGAGTCTCAGCATCCAAAACCTCACCGCCAACATCGGCGACCAGCAAATCCTCAAGGGCGTGAACCTCGAAGTCCCCGCCGGCGAAGTGCACGCCATCATGGGCAAGAACGGCTCCGGCAAAAGCACGCTCGCGAAGATCATGGCCGGCCACCCCGACTACGAAGTCACCGGTGGCGACGTGCTCATGGACGGCGTCAGCCTTTTCGAAATGGCAGAGCCCGACGAGCGCGCCCGTGCCGGTCTGTTCCTCGCCTTCCAATACCCGATGGAAATCCCCGGCGTGACGATTGCGAATTTCCTTCGCGCCGCCGTCCAGGCCCGCCTGCCCGAAGGCGAGGAGCTCGAGGCCACCGATTACTACGCCGAGCTCTACAAGAAAATGGATGCGCTAAAAATCCCGCGCACCTTCACCTCGCGCTCGGTCAACGAAGGCTTCTCCGGCGGTGAAAAGAAACGCTGCGAGATTTTGCAAATGTCCATGCTCGAGCCGAAATACGCCGTCCTCGACGAAACCGACTCCGGCCTCGACATCGACGCGTTGAAAATCGTCTCCGAGGGCGTGAATGCCCTCCGCTCCCCGGGCCGCGGCTTTCTCGTCATCACCCACTACCAACGCCTGCTCGATTATATCGTGCCGGACAAAGTCCACGTCATGGTGGACGGCCGCATCGTGATGAGCGGCGACAAGGATCTCGCTCTCGAACTCGAAGCCAAGGGCTACGACTGGGTCACCGAACCCGCGCTCGCCTAAACCAGAGGAACCGCCATGCCCGCCACCATCGAAGAAGACAAACCGCAGATCGATATCGACCGCAGCGTCGGCGATTTTCGCTACGACGTCGATTACACCTACGACGCCGGCGTCGGCCTGAACGAGAAGACCATTGACTACATCTGCGACGTCAAAAAAGACCCGGAGTGGATCCGCGCCTTCCGCAAGGACGGCTACCGCAAATTCCTCGAGAAGCCGATGCCGACGCATTGGGCGACCAAGGATCTCGACAACATCGTCTTCGAAAACATCCGCTATTATCTCTCGCAGGGCACGCAGCCCAGCCGCACTTGGGAAGACGTGCCCGAGGAAATGAAGCAGACATTCGAACGTCTCGGCATCCCCGAGCAGGAGCGCAAATATCTCGCAGGCGTCGAGGCGCAATTCGACAGCGAGGCCGCGTATTCGAACATCAAGGCCGCCGTCGGCGAGCAAGGCGTCATCTTTGTCGGCAGCACCGAGGGCCTCCACAACCATCCCGAGATTTTCAAGAAATGGTTCGGCAAGGTCATCCCCAGCTCGGACAATAAATTCAGCGCGCTGAACAGCGCCGTCTTCTCCGGCGGCTCCTTCATCTATGTCCCGCCCGGCGTGAAGGTGAAGCATCCGCTCCAGGCCTACTTCCGCATCAACGCCCAGAATTTCGGCCAGTTCGAGCGCACGCTCATCATCGCCGACGAAGGCTCCGAGGTAATGTATATGGAAGGCTGCACCGCGCCGAAATTCGAGACCTCCACGCTCCACAGCGCGGTCGTCGAGCTCGTCGCCCTCAAGGGCGCGAAGATCCAATACGTCACCGTCCAGAACTGGTCGTCGAACGTCTTCAATCTCGTCACGAAGCGCGGCCTCGCCCACGAGGACGCCGAGATCAAGTGGATCGACTGCAATATCGGCAGCCGCCTCACGATGAAATATCCCGGCGTGATCATGAAAGGTCGGGGAGCCCGCGGCGAAGTCATCAGCATCGCCCTCGCGAACGACGGCCAGCATCAGGACACCGGCGCGAAAATGATCCACGCCGCCGACGACACGACTTCAAATGTCGTTTCGAAATCGATCTCCATCGGCAGCGGCGTCGCGACCTATCGCGGCCTCGTCGACATCCCACCGCATCGCAAGGGCTGCAAAAACAACACCGAGTGCGACGCCCTGCTCATCAACTCGCACAGCCGCACCGACACCTATCCCGCGATCGTCGCCCGCGGCAATTCGAACGCCTGCCAGCACGAAGCCAGCGTCAGCAAGGTCAACACCGAGCAGATCTTCTACATGCAGCAGCGCGGACTCACCGAGGGCCAGGCCATGAGCCTCGCCGTGAATGGCTTCGTCAACGACCTCGTCCGCGAATTTCCGATGGAATACTCCGTCGAGCTCAAACGCCTCATCGACCTCGAGATGGAAGGCAGCGTCGGCTAACCGCCGCCCGGCAAAATGAGCACTGTTATCGACGCACCCGTCCCCGTGTCCACGCCCCTGAATTTCACGCCCAATTCCATCTGGCCCCCATGGTTCCAGGCCGAGCAGGAAGCCGCCTGGCAGGAATACCTCTCCACGCCCGCGCCCACCCGCCAGAACGAGCCCTGGCGCTTCGCCACCATCAAGGCTCTCGATTTATCGAGCTTCGCCCTCGCGCCGGAAATCAGCAGCGAAGGCAAATTGATCAACGCCTCGACCGGCCTCGGTGAGTCATCCGCCCGGCTCGTCTTCGGCAACAATACCCTCGTCCAGCGCGAAACCGCCGCTCTCCCCGCAGGCGTCATCGTCCAGCCGCTCGACGTCGCGGCCCGCGAGAACGAAGCCATTTTCCGGAAATATTTCATGAGCCAGCCCGTCGAGCTCGGCTCCCACAAATACGCCCAGCTCCACAAGGCTCTGCTTGCTGGCGGCGTGCTCGTCTACGTTCCGAAAAACGTCGAGGTCGCATTGCCCATCGACCTTTTTCATTGGGTCGAGGGTGAAAATTCCTCCGTCTTCCCGCACACGCTCATCGTCCTCGACGACAACGCCAAGGTTACCGTCGTCGACCATTTCCAATCCGTCGACGGCGCACCAGCGCTCGCGTGCGGCATCAACGATTTCCACCTCGGTCGCGGCTCGAAGCTCACCTACGTCGCCGTCCAGGATTGGAGCCGTGAAACACTGGCCTTCCATCTGAACTCGACGCTCGTCGAGCGCGACGCGACCTCCACCGCTCTTATCGCGAATTTCGGCGGCCGTCACATCCGCGGCGAATCCCTCAGCAAGCTCGCCGGCGAAGGCAGCCGCAGCGTGATGCTCTCGCTCAACATGGCCGACGGCGGGCGCGAGATCGACCAGCGCACGTTTCAGGATCACGCCGCGCAGCACGCCACCAGCGACCTGCTTTACCAGAACGTGCTCGACGACAAAGCCCGCACGATTTTCGCCGGCATCATCCGCGTCCAGCCCGGCGAGGCGCACACCGACGCCTATCAAAAAGTCCGCAACCTCCTCCTCAGCGACGAGGCCGAGGCGATCTCCATGCCGGGCTTGGAAATCCTCAACGACGACGTCCGCTGCTCCCACGGGGCCACCTCGAGCGGCATCGATGAAGACGAACTCTTTTACA
>JAATET010000107.1 GCA_015655545.1 Chthoniobacterales bacterium
CGAGATAGTGCGAGCCGGCGCGCAGGCAGGCTTCGAGCACGGAATGGTTCGTCTGGCAGGTGCAGGCATTGCAGGTCACGGCGACCTTGTGCTGCTTCATGAGCGCGGCGAGGCCGTCGGTGTCCATGGCGTTGGCCTGCACGACAACGAAGCGGTTTTTCACGGTGCGCGCCGCGAGCTGGTTCGCGAAAGTCGTGTCCATGTCCGCGAGCACGATGCGATCGAAGCAATCGTATTCGTGAAGCCGCTGCCCGATGACGGAACCGACGCCGCCGATGCCAATGACCATTGCATTTGCCATAAAACCATCCGCCCTTCTCCGGAGGGCTTCTTCTCCGGCCAACCTACGCCCGGGGTGGCTCTTCAGCAAGCCGGGCTTGTTCCGAGGAACAGCCCGCATACGGCATCCCTCCTCATAAAAACTGTGTGAAACAGCCGTCAGTTGTGGATTCCACTTTCCCCGTTTCCAAGGACGAGGCATCTTCGCCGCTCGTACCGTGAAGAAATCCTTCAGTCTCTTTCTCGCCCTGCGCTATTTGAAGCCGAAGCGGACTTTCGTCTCGGTGATCACGCTCATTTCGGTCCTGGGCGTCACGCTCGGGATCACCGTGCTCATCCTCGTGATCTCGGTGATGAGCGGCTTCGAGCTGGAGCTGCAGCAGAAGGTCATTGGATTCGAGGCGGATTTGCTCATTGAGAATGGCAATGATGTTCTTGGCAGCTGGCAGGATGTTGCGAAAGAAGTGCAGTCCGTGCCGGGAGTCGTGGACGGAGGGGTGGCGCCTTTTACCATGGGGCAGGTGATCGCGCAGTTTGGGAATCTTCGCCGAGCGCCTCAGATCAATGGAATCGATCCTGCAAAGCAGGAAAAAATCACCGACATCAAAAAGTATCTCATCGCCTCGTCGGCGAACGATGAGGCTGGCGATCCGAAGCTCGATCTGGACGGAGACAAATGCGTGGTTGGCGCAGAGCTCGCTCGCCAGCTCGGCCTGAGCATCGGCGACAAGTTGAGCCTGACCTCAGGCAAAAACGTTCAGGATATCGCTTCCGCGATTGATCGTGCGGAGAAGGAAGGAAACAAAGACCCCGCTTTGCTGGAGAATATCAAACAAATGGTTCTGCCGGTCGATCTGATGGTCACGGGAATTTTTTCCAGCGGACGCTATGCTTACGACAGCAATATCGTGCTCGTGCCGCTGCACATCGGGCAGGAAATGTATGAGCTCGACCCCGACGAGGTGCATGGCCTGTCGGTCAAGACGACCGATCCGTTTACCGTGGCGGTTACCAAAAAGGCGATCATGGAAAAAATCCGTCCGCCACATTTGGTCGAGACTTGGATGGATCGTAATAAGGATCTCTTCGACGCGATTCGCATGGAGCGCAGCGTGATGTTTTTTCTCCTGATGTTCATCGTGCTCGTCGCGGCCTTCGGCATCATGAACACCCAGATCACGGTCACCGTGCAGAAGACGCGCGAGATCGGCATCCTTAAGGCTCTCGGCGCGCAGACGCATCAGATTGTCGGTATTTTTCTCGCGCAAGGAATGGTGATCGGCTTCTTCGGCACGCTCAGCGGCCTCGCGCTCGGCATGACACTGATTCGCTTTCGCAACGAGACGCGTGATTTTCTTTCGCACGCGCTGGGTATTCAGGTCTTCCCTGCCACGGTCTACGAGTTCAGCGAGATTCCGGCCAAGGTCGTGCCGTCGGATGTCGCGATCATTTGCGTGAGCGCGTTTGTGATCTGCTCGCTGGCCGCGCTCATTCCGGCCTACTTCGCGGCGCGCCTCGATCCGGTGAAGGCGCTGCGATACGAGTGAGTTTTTGAACAGGAGAAAACAGAGGAAACGGAGAAGTCAGCCTTCTCTGTTCTCTCCGTTCCCTCCTGTAAAAAGCATCTCATCCGCGGTTCGTGAACAACCGCGTGGCAGGGCGCCGGGATCGCGGCCGATCAGCTCGAAGTTCCCGCCGCGGCGGATGGCGAGATCCTGCGTCTGCACCGCGCAGACCGACCAGAGGTTCGCCGCATCGCAGAGCCGCAGCATCCCGATCGCGCCATCGGCGACTTCCGCGCCCGTCGCCGGATCGATGACCAGGCCGCGTGCCCAGGGCGGAGCGATGTGCAGCGTGCCGACGCCGCGCGCGTAGAACTGCGACGAAAGCTCGGTCATGCCGTATTCGTTCACGATCGCTTCGCCTTGCAGCCCGAGCCGGGCCTCGAATTGCCCGTAGAGCTCGGCCTTCGGCAGTTCGCGGCTCGTGCCCTTGTAGCCGCCCGTTTCCACGGCGACGCTTCCTTCCGGGAGGCCGATCGCCCGGTCGCCGAGCCATTCGAACCAGTCGAGAAAAGCCAGCGCCGTGCCGAAAAGCACCACCGGCTCGCTCTGGACGAACAGGCTTTTTGATAATTCCTCCCAGTGCGCCACACCCTTGCGCACGAAAAATGCTGATTCATCCGCACATAGCCACGAGGCCATTTGACTCAGGGACGAACGGGGTGCTTCGGCAGCGGTGGGCAGCAGGGCAAACACCCGGCGGCCTCCGAGGCCGGCGCTCTCCCAGCCCCGGGTCGCCGCCGCTTCATAAAGTCGTAGAGATCGAAAATGATGTTCGCCGTAACCTTCCCCCGTCGTCCCGCTCGTGCGGAAAGTGCGCGCCGTTTCCGCGGCGGGAAAGGATCGGATCGCGTGCTCCTTGAACAATCGCTGCGGCACCGCGGGAATCTCGCGCCAGTTGCGCGGCGCGGGAAAGGCCGCGCAATATTTTCCATAGGCGGCATTCGCTTCGCGCTGGAAGGCATGCACCTCCAGCAGCACGTCCCCGCAGCTCGCGCTCGCGGGTTTCGCGAGCCAATCGAGCAGGATTTTTTCCAGAACTTCGGCGGTCATTTTCCTCAAGATGCGCGTTGTGGCAAAAATGTCACAGTCGTTTTCGGGCGCAATCCGTTAACGAAATGGGCGTCATGATGAAGGCATTTTTTCCGCCGATCAGGTGCGTGCTAGCGTTGGCGGCCTTCGTGGCGTCATCGGCATCGCTCTTCGCGCAAGCGCCGGCCGCTGGCGGCGAAATGACCGCGGACGAGCTCTATCTGAAGTCGCTCAACGACTACAACGCCGGCAAATACGCGGAGGCCTGCGCGGGCTTTCAGAAATTCGAAAGCGACTTCGGCAAATCCGAGCAGGGCCGGAAGGTGCTCGCCGGCATCCGCTACCCGCTCGCGATGAGCCTCCTGCATTTGCAAAAGTTCGACGACGCGCTCGAGGCGATCTCCGCGTGTTTGAAGGCCGTGCCGCCGCCGGCCGGCACCCAGAAGGAGGATCTGCTCTTCTATCAAGGCGTCTGCCAGTTGCAGACCGAGGACTATCCGGCCGCCCGCGCCTCCTTGCAGGAATTCTTGAAAGAATTTCCCGCATCGCACGAGGCCACCGAGGCCACGCTGCTCTACGGCACGAGTTTCCTCATGGAGGAAAACTACGCGGAAGCCGTCACGCAATTCGACGCCATGCGCCCGCGCCTCGATCCCGTGAATCGCGGCCGCGCCACCGTCCTCCAGCTCTACGCGCTCATGCACCAGGAGAAGCTCGACGCCGCGCTTGCCTTGGTGATCGCGGAATACCCGCGCATGGACCAGATGCTCCAGATCGCGACCTTCCAGACGCTCGCGCTCCAGCTCGGGTCGCAGTTCCTTGCAAAGGGCGAATATCGCAACGCCATCGCCGCGCTCCAGCGCGTGTGGAACAGCGACCGTCTCGGCAAATACCAGGAGAAACGCCTTGATGAGCTCCAGGACGCGCTCGCCGCCGCCGAGGCCCAGCCCAAGGGCGATCCCTACCGCAAGTTCCAGCTCAGGCAGATGATCTCGAAGGTCAAACGCGAGATCGCGAATCTCGAAAAAATCCAGAACTTCGACTCCGCGCTGCGCCTTCGCCTCGCCACCGCCTACCAGGCCATGAAGCGTTATCGCGAGGCGGCGCTCATCATGGAGGCGATGCTTGATGACATGCCCACCGATCCCGTCGTCGAGTCCGCATCCGTCGGCCTCGTGCAATGCTGGTCCGCCGCCGGGCGCTGGCCGAAGGCGATCGAGGCCGCCGACACCTTCGCCGAGAAATTTCCCGAGTCGAAGCAGCTGCCGATGATCGATTATCTCAAGGGCATCGCCCAGCAGCGGCTCGACGACCAGCCCGCCGCCATCGCGACCTTCGAGAGCATCATCCGGCAATTCCCGGCTTCGAATTTCGCCGAGCGCGCGCTGTTTATGAAAGGCTTCAGCCAGCTGCTCGCCGACCGGAACAAGGAAGCCATCGCCACGTTCGAAGAGTTTCCGAAGACTTATCCGAAAGCCGATCTTGCCGATTCCGCCGCCTATTGGCGTGGCATGGCCTACTCGCTCGACAAGCAATTTCCCCGCACGCGCGAAGTCATGGACGAATATCTCGACCGCTATAAAAGCGGCGCCTACCGCGGCCTCGCCACCTTCCGCAAAGGCTACGCCGCGCAGTCGATGCGCGATTACCCGACGAGCATCCGCGAGCTGCGCGATTACCTGAAACAATATCCCGGCGATGAGTCGAACGACGAAGCGCTCCTGCTCCTCGGCGACGCCTTCATGGACCAGGGCCGGATTCCGGAAGGCGTCGCCGCCTTCATGCGCATCGATCCCGGCGACAAAAAATTCTTCGAGGAAGGCTGGTTCAAGATCGGCAAGGCCTATCGCCTGCTCGAGGAGCCCGTGAAGATGCGCGCGCATTTCGAGCAGTTCGTGCGGGAGTATCCCCGCAGCCCGCGCGTGGCCGAGGCGATCTACTGGATCGGCTGGACCTATTTGCAGGAGCAGCAGCCCGGGAAGGCGCGCGAGGCCTATTGGAACGCCATCGCCGCCTACGGAAACGACGCCACCATCCGCTCCGTGGACGATCTCTTCCCGGCCCTGCAAAAACTTTATCCCGGCGACGAAGACCGGCTCGAATACGTCACCCGGCTGCACGATCTGAGCGCCTCCGCCGACACGGAAAAAAAGAAGACGCTCGCGATGCGCGCGCTCTGGGCGCAGGCGCTGCTCTTCAAGAAAAGCGATCCCATCAAGGCGCGCCTGTTATTGCTCGACGCCGCAAGCCGCGCCGATGTCTCGACGACAAATCCGCTGCTGCTCGCCGATTTCGCGCAGGCCTGCGAGCAGGCCGGCCGCGCCGACGACGCCGAGCATATGTGGCGCGATCTCGTGAAATGGAATCCGCGTGCCACGCAGAAGGACGACGCCTTCGCCGCCCTCGGCATGCTCGAGGCGAAGCGCGGAAACGACAAGGCCGCGCTCGAGTATTTCGATCGCTTCGAGAAGGAGACCTTCGGCTCGTTGATCTTCGGGAGGGTGATGCTCGCGAAGGCGAATCTCCTCATCGCCCGCGGGGATTCGCCCGCCGCCCGCAAGACCTACGAGGCGCTGCTCGCCAGCACCTACTCCACCGGCCCCGAGAAAGCGGAGGCGCTCTACGGCATCGGCGATCTCTACATGCAGGAGAAAAAATACGCGCTCGCGATTCCCTATTTCCAGCGCATCTACATCCTGCACGCGCGCTGGCACGAATGGGTGGCGAAGGCCTACCTGGGCAGCGGCGAGGCCTTCGAGCAGCTCCAGGACATCACCGCCGCGCGCAAGACGTATCAGGAAATGGTCGGGATCGAGGAATTGAAGACGCTGCCCGAGGCCGGAAAGGCGAGGGAGCGTCTCCAGGCGCTGGGAGGGCCGGTCGCATCATGATCGCGCGCGCTTTGTTTTTCGCCGCGCTGCTCGCCGGCCCCGGCCCGATGACCGCGGCGGCGCAGACGCCCGACGTGACGGACACCATGTTCATGAATGATGCCGCCGGCTCCCGCCGCGTCGGGCACATCGTCGGCATCGATGCGAATTCTTTCAAAGTCGAAGTCGTCCTCGCCGTGGGCGGAGCGAAGGCCACCGTCGGCGTGCCGCGCGCGCAGGTCAGCCGCGTGGAGTTCGCGCCGAACGACTCCCGAGCCCGCCTCATTGCCAGCCCGACCGCCGCGAATGCCGCCGCGATCGGCGTCGAGTGGCGGCACTGGCAGCCCTTCCTCGGCATCGCGAAATCGCCCGCCGGCGCCATCGGCAATGCCTACGCCGCCGCGCTGCTCGCCACCGCCGATTCGAAGCAGGCGGGGGAAGCCCTCGCGCTCTTCCGGTCCATCGAGCAAACCGCCTGGAGCGACTCCGATAAAGCGGTCGCCAAGCAAGGCCGCCTCCGCGCGCTCGTCGCCACCGGCCATGCCGCCGAGGCCGTCGCCGAGGCCGTCGCACTCGCAAAGGATTCCGAGGATCCCGCCGTGCTCATCGAGGCGAAATTCATCCTCGCCGAGGCCGCCGCCGCGAAGCTGCGCAAGCTCGTCGAGGACAATCCCCGCTGGACCGAAGACCCGCTCGTGCGCCCCGAGCACGACCGGCTCTACAACGAAGCGCTCTACCTCTACCTTCATCCTTACCTCTTCCTGGGCTCCGAGACCGATGCCGCCTCGCGCGGGCTCTGGGGCGCCCTGCAGATCTACCGCTTCGGCGGCGACGACGCCAATGCCGTCGAGTCCGCCCGCGATCTCACCGCCCTCTACGCCGGCACCCGCTACGCCGCGCTTGCCCGCGAATACCTCGACAAATTACCCGACGCCTTGAAGAAACAGGACGCCGAAAAAGAAGCCAATACCGATGCCGGGAAGTAGCACATTGCCTCCGCCGCCCGCCCCGACGCATCAGGTCGCGGACCGCAGATCCAGGATCCGGAAACTCTTCTGGACGGTTCTGGTCGCCGTCGTCCTGCTGCATGTGCTGGCCGGACTCGTGGCCGGCGGGTTCGTCGTCGCGCATTATTTCATGAAACCCGAGGCCGCCTTCAAGGCGGCGAAGGATCTCCGCATGCCCGCCAAGGAGCGCGAGCAGAAGATGAACATGGCCGAGTTCGATTCCCTCGCGCCGAAGCCCAGCTTCAACGACAAGCTCCAGGCCCTCCAGCCCGCGCCCTTCTCGCTCCCCGAGCTCCCGAAGGTGCCGATGGATCAAATGCTCCCGCTCGATCCCGGCGCCATCGTCGCCGACCAGGTCTCCAGCATGGTCGGCGCCGCCGGCACCGGTAGCGGCGTCGGACAGGGCGGCGGTGGCATGAGCGGCACCGGCACCGGCTTTAGCTTTCTGGGCATCCAGACCACCGCGAAGCGCGTGCTCATTCTTTACGACATCTCGGCCTCGGTCGTGCGCGCCGCCGAGCGCGCCGGCTACTCGATGGACAAAATCCGCGACGAGACCAAGGCGCTGCTCCAGCACTTGAGCGTGAACACCCGTTTCGACCTCGCCCAATTCGCGCGGAACTACGCCTTTTTCAAAACCGAGATGCTGCCCGCGACGGACCCGAACCGCGCCGCCGCGAACCAATGGTTCGACGAATGGTTTGCCGGCAGCGCCGGCACGATGAAGCTCACCACGCCGAATATGGTGGGGGGCGGCCCGGGCTTTATCGAAGTGATGAAAGCCGCCTTCCAGCTCAAGCCGGATGTGATTTTCGTGATCTCCGACGGCTCGTTCGAGCGCAAATCCGGGGGCGGCGGCTATGGCGAAAAAATCCCCTTCCCCGAGCTGGATGACGCGCTCCGCGCGTTGCAAAAAAGCATGCCGGAGCCCGTGAAAATCAATTTCATCGGCGTCGGCATGAAGCCGAAAAACGAAGGCGAAATACGCCGCGTGATGAGCCGGCACTCCGGCGGCGGCAAGTTCCGGGAACTAAAGTAAAGCGAAAGTCAGGTTCCGCGGCATCGATATGGCGATGGACGAAGTGTATGGCCTTCGAATACCTCATTCGCCAGGAGACGACAGTTCCCCTGCGATGGATCGCCAAAGAACTTCAAATGGGGAGCGCCATGAATGTCTCGCGATTGACTGCCGCCACCTTGAAATGAAATGCAAAAATATTCTCCTGACCTCTTTTTCCTTCACTGACCACATTCGACCATTCGAAAGACACCATTCCTCCACCATTCCGTGACAGAAAATGACACTCGCAAGTAGTGAGGTCATCGACTAAACTGTCGGCATGAGTTGCATGGATCGCATCACGTTCGACCCTGAGCAGTGTGGCGGACGCCCTTGCATCCGTGGCATGCGTATACGTGTCAAGGACGTGCTCGAAATGCTCGGGATGGGTCAGTGAATCCGAAATTCGGACCGGCTTTCCTTATTTGAAGCCGAGGACATCCGCGCTTGCCTTGGAGTTTGCGGCGGCCGAAGAATCGAGATGCGGCGGTCATGGACCGCTGCTCCAGCGGCCTATCGCGCGAGATATTCGGGATTCAGCTTTTTCAGCGCGGGGAGGGTGAAGAGGCCGTCCTTGCGGATGAGCTTGCCGTCGAACCAGATCTCGCCGCCGCCGTAGTCGGGCCGCTGGATGTTGACCATGTCCCAGTGAATGCGGCTTTTGTTGCCGTTGCCGCCTTCGGAATAGGCCTGGCCGGGCGTGAAGTGGAAGGAGCCGGCGATCTTCTCGTCGAAGAGAATGTCGCGCATCGGATGAAGGATGTAGGGGTTGAAGCCGATGGCGAACTCGCCGATGGAACGCGCGCCGGGGTCGCTATCGATGATGCGGTTCAGCGCCTCGGTGTTGCTACCGGTGGCGTCAACGATCCTGCCTTTCGCGAAGGCGAGGCGGATGCCCTCGAAGGCGATGCCCTGGTAGATCGTCGGGGCGTTGTAGGCGACCTCGCCCTCGACGCTGTCGCGCACGGGAGCGGTGAAAACTTCGCCGTCGGGAATGTTCCGGTCGCCGCCGCAGGAGACCGCGCCGATGCCCTTGATGCTGAAGCGGAGGTCGGTGCCGGGCCCTTTCAGGTGGACGCGGTCGGTTTTGTCCATGAGATCCTTGAGCGCGGCCATGCCGGGGGCCATGCGGGAGTAATCGAGCGTGCAGACCTTGAAGTAGAAATCCTCGAAGGCCTCGGTGCTCTGCTGCGCCTGCTGGGCCATGGAGGCCGTGGGCCAGCGGAGGACGACCCATTTGGTCTTATTGATCCGCCAGTCGAGCACGGGCCGCATCTTGCCCATGAGGAGCTGCATGCGGTCGTCGGGCACGTCGGACATCTCGGTGATGTTGTGGCTGCCGCGGATGGCGATGTAGGCGTCCATCTTCTTCATGCGCGCGAGCTCGAGGGGGACGCTGACGTTCAGCTGCGCGTCGCTCACTTCCATGGCCAGCTCGCGGCTGATGCGGGCGTGGTGGATCTGGACAAAGGGCACGCCCTGCGCGGCGCGGACGGCGCGAACGAGCGCGACGACGAATTCGTCGGGAATGTCGAAGGCGTCGATGAGCACGCGTTCGCCGGCCTGGAGCGCGGTGGAGTGGCTGACGAGGACGCGGGCGAGAGCTTGGTGGCGGGAGTCGGGCATGAGTGTGAACTAAACGGGATTGACAGGATTTACAGGATTAACCGGATGAAAGAGAAGGTTTCGCTCATTTTCCTTTCCTGTAAATCCTGCCAATCCCGTTAATCCTGTTTCGTTTTCACTGAATTCGGTTCTTCGTCGGACGGCGTCGGATCTTTTTTCAAATGCACGCGGAGCACGCGGCGGGCGTCGGCGCCGGTGACGGTCGCGAGCCAGTCGCCGATGCGGGCGGTCTCGCCCTTCACGGGCAGGTGGCCGAGCTCGGAAGTGATGAAGCCGCCGATGGTCGTGACCTCGGTGTCGCCGAATTTGTGGTCGATCTTGTCCTCGAGCTCGTAGAGCGCGTGGGTGCCTTCGATCTCGAATTCGGATTCGCCGATCTGCTCGTATTCGTTTTCGGGCGTGTCGAACTCGTCCTGAATCGAGCCGACGATTTCCTCGATGACGTTGTCGAGCGTGACGATGCCGACGGCGCCGCCGTATTCGTCCACGGCGACGGCGAGATGCGCGTGCTTGGTGAGGAAAAGGCGCAGGAGCTTCTCGAGCGGCATCATTTCGGAAACGTGCACGAGCTCGCGGCGGATGGGCTGGAGGTCTTTTTTGCCTTCGTGGACGAGCGCGAGCAGATCCTTGATGTGGACGAGGCCGAACGCGTCGTCGAGGTGCTCGCGGCAAAGCGGGAAGCGGGTGTGCTGCGACTCGATGGCGGTGGCGATCTGGCGGTCGAAGGATTCCTCGACGTCGAGATAAACGACGTCGCCGCGCGGCGTCATGATGTCGCGCACGATGCGGTGCTTCAGGTCGAGCGCATTAACCACGATCTCGCGGCCGAGCGGGGTGACTTCGTCGGCTTTCTGGCTCTCGGCCAGGATGAGGCGCAGCTCTTCCTCGCTGTGGGAGAGCTCGGATTCGCCACAGGGCTCGATGCGCAGGACGCGGCGGATGAATTCCGTGGAGAGGCCGTTGAGCATCCAGATGAAGGGCCGGAAGAGCGAATAGAACAGCGCCAGCGGCGCGGCGATGGCCAGGCTGGTGCCGGCGGCCTTGCGAATGGCGACCGTTTTCGGCACCTGCTCGCCGAAGACGATGTGCAGCACCGTGATGAGCGTGAAGGCGATGGCGAAGGAAACGCCGTGGACGATCGCCGGCGAGGTGACTCCGATCTTGAAGAAGAAGGGCTGGACCATCGTGGCCAGGAACGGCTCTCCGATCCAGCCGAGGCCGAGGCTCGCCAGCGTGATGCCGAGCTGCGAAGCGGAAAGGTAGGCGTCGAGATGCTGCGTCGCGTGGCGGGCCGTGCGGGCGCCGCGAGCGCCCTGGTCGACGAGCGCCTCGAGCTGGCTGGCGCGGACTTTGACGAGCGCGAATTCGGCCGCGACGAAGAAGCCATTGAGCACCACGAGCAGCAGGATGCAGAACAGCTTGAACGTGATCATGCCGGACGATTCCCAATGCGTGGCAATCGTCTCCGCCTCTTGGGCGATGGCAAAAATGTCGGGGACTAAATTCATTCCATTCACGGCGCCGGCTGGATGGCAGCCGGGCTGGCGACCCTATTGTTTATCATAGCTGCCGCCGCCATTTCGCTTGAGGACTTGAAATCCGGCGCTTTTTGCGTCGGAAATCGAAAGCGGTTTCGCCACTCGCGGCGTGGTCGCGGCGGAGACGATTTTGCGGACCGGCTTCTTGCAAACGGGGCAGGCCTCGAGGGGCTCGCGGTCCATCGGGCGGCGCAGCTCGAAGCGGCCGCCGCAGATTTTGCAATCCCCGTCCCGGGGTTCGTATTCGTAGATCGGCATGGGCGATTTTCTCCCGGGCCGACCAGTGAGCAAAGTGCAAATCACCAAGGCCGCCCACTCGGAGCCGGCCTTGTTTTGCAACTTTACCAGCTCGACTTCGTGACTCCGGGGATGAGGCCGGCGGAAGCGAGTTCGCGGAAGGTGATACGGGAGAGTTGGAAGCGGCGGAGGTAGGAGCGGCGGCGGCCGGTGAGCTTGCAGCGGTTCGTGAGCCGGGTGGGGCTCGCGTCGCGGGGCAGCTGGGAAAGTCCGATGTAGTCGCCGGAAGCCTTCAACTGAGCGCGAAGCTCTGCGTATTTTGCCACGGTGTTCCGCTTGCGCTTGTCGCGTTCAAGCCATGATGTCTTAGCCATAAGGAACCGGAAATAATGCAGGCTTTTTTCCTCGCGGCAAGCGGAAAATGCGCCCGAGCCGCTCCGCGGGCGCTCAGGGCGCCGGCGGGAGGGACGCGTTTCCGGTGTCCTCGGGCGCGACGGGGCGCAACTCGGGGTGCATGATCGGGCCGCCCGCCTGGGCGATCCAGCCGCCCACGCCGAGGCAGGCGACCGAGCCGAGGAGGACGAGAATCGAAAGCGGGATGCTGGTGATCGGCCATTTCAATGGCACGACGAGCGCCACGAGGGCGAGGCCGGCGAGGATATAAAATGCAGGCATGCCGGTGTCGGCGCGGTCGGAATGGACATCGAGCCAATCAGCGCCGGCGTCGTCGGCAATGTGGCGCACCGGTTTGTACGCCTGCTCGCCGGTCTTGTGCACGGGAATCGCGGAGGCCGCCATGAGCAGAATGACGATCAACGCGGGAACGTGCGCGATGCGGCGAAGAAAGAGCGCGATGAAAAGCGCGAGCGCACCCGCGGCCAGGCCGATGATCGGCAGGTGATTGATGAGGATGTGCCGGTAGGCGGGATTCTCGCGAAACTCGGTGAGAAATTGCTCGAGCGCGGGATTCATCGCCTCAGGCCCTCGGCTGCTGCTGGGTGAGGCAATGGAACGCGCCCAGACCCCAGATGAGCTCGCGGCAATCGATCGGGACGATTTTTCGTTTCGGAAACAGTTCCTTGAGCACGGACTCGGCCCACGCGTCGTTCGTCTCGCCGAAGGTCGGCAGGAGCACGACTTTGTTCGCGATGTAGAAGTTCGCGTAGCTCGCGGGCAGCCGCTGGCCGTCGCGGACGATCTTCGAGGGCATCGGCAGCACGCGGATTTCCAACGGCTCGTCTTTTTTCAAAGTCACGGCGCGCAGCCGCTCGAGATTCGCCTGCAGCGCATCGTAGTTCGAATCGGTCTCGTCCTCCTCGACGACCGTGACCACGGTATTCGGCGCGACGAAGCGCGTGAGGTCGTCCACGTGGCCGTCGGTGTCGTCGCCCTCGATGCCGTCGCCGAGCCAGATGATTTTTTTCAGGCCGAGCCAGTCGCGGAGATTTTTCTCGATGTCCTCGCGGGTGAGGTCGGGATTGCGATTCGGATTCAGCAGGCAGCTCTCGGTCGTGATGAGGGCGCCCTCGCCGTTCACATCGATCGAGCCGCCTTCGAGGACGAAGTCGCCGCAGTCGAAAACGTCGATGCCGAGATGCTTGCCCACGGCCGTCGGCACGTCGTCGTCATCGTCGCAGGGCGGATATTTCCAGCCCCAGGCGTTGTAGCCGAAATCGACGATCGCGAGTTTTGGCTTGGCCTTGCGGGTGAGGAAAATCGGGCCGTGGTCGCGGCACCACGGTTCGTTCGTGGGAATGTGAAACAGCTCGAGCCGCTCGGGAGGAAGGCTGGCGAGCGCCTTGCGAACTTCGGCCTCCTGCGCGGCGTCCTTGACGTTGATCCGCACGGTTTCGGACTCGGCGAGCGCCTGCGCCATTTTCACGAATGTCGGGATGACGCGGTTGTAACTGTCCGGAAAACTGACGCCCGTGCGGTGCGGCCACGAGAGCCAGGTGGCCTCGTGCGGTTCCCACTCGGCCGGCATGGTGAAGCCGAGTTGGGCAGGTGAAGGATTCGACATCGGAGAAAACCTTCCAGTCGCATCGCCGCGGAACAAGAGGTTTTTTCGGTGCCGGATGACCGCTGGATATCGCGCGCGGCGCGGTGTAACGTGCTCGTTTGCCAATGCCCAGCGTTTACATCAAAACCTACGGCTGCCAGATGAACGAACGCGATTCCGATCACGTCGCGCAGACCCTTTCCGCGCGGGGCTATCGGCTTACGCGCGACGAGGCGGATGCCGACGTCATCCTGCTGAACACCTGCAGCGTGCGCGATATGGCGGAGCAAAAAGCCATCGGCAAAATGGGCATGCTGCAAAAGCTGCGGCGCGCGCGGCCGCATCTCGTCTTCGGCTATCTCGGCTGCATGGCGCAGAGCCGCGGCGCGGAACTGGCCGAGTCCGCGGTGCCGGTCGATCTCGTGGTCGGCACGCAAAAATTTCACCGCGTCGCCGATTACGTGGACGAGCTGCTGCGCAAGCGCATGGAAGCGCTCATCGATGATCCGCGCACCGCGATCGTCGATATCGACCCCGAGGTGGATTCGCAGAACACGATCCGCGAGCACACGCTGCGCGAGGGGCAGACGACCGCATTCGTCTCGATCATGCAGGGCTGCAACATGCACTGCACGTTTTGCATCGTTCCTTCCACCCGTGGCGGGGAACGCTCGCGGCCGATTGCCGAAATCGTCGCCGAAGTGCGCGGGCTCGTGGAGCGCGGCGTGAAGGAAGTCACGCTGCTCGGCCAGATCGTGAATCTTTACGGCCGGCACGAATTCGACAAGGTCGATGGCAAAAGCCCGTTCGTGCAATTGCTCGACGCCGTGCACGACGTGCCGGGGCTCGAGCGGCTGCGTTTCACCTCGCCGCATCCGATCGGATACCGCGACGACCTCGTCCACGCGCTCACGCGGCTGCCGCGGCTCATGGAGCACGTGCATTTGCCGCTGCAATCCGGCTCGAATGCCATCCTTAAGCGCATGCACCGCGCCTATACGCGCGAGCAATTCCTGCGGCTCGTCGAAAAGCTGCGCGCCGCGCGCGAAGGCCTCGCGATCACCACGGACATCATCGTCGGATTTCCCGGCGAGACGGACGAGGATTTCGCGGCGACGAAAGCCCTCGCCGAAGAAGTGGAATTCGACAACGCATTCGTCTTTCGTTACTCGCCGCGCCGCGACACGCCCGCCGCGACGATGGACGGCCAATTGCCGGAATCCCTCAAGGAAGCGCGCAATCAGGAGTTGCTCGAGGTCGTGAACGCCGCGGTCGGGCGCAAGCTCGAAGCCTGCATCGGCCGCAACGTGGAAATCCTCTGCGAAGGCACGAGCCGCTACGTGCAGGAACGGCTCGCGGGCCGCACGCGCACGAACAAGATCGTCGTCTTCGAGGGGGCGCCGCGGCACGTCGGCCAGGTGATGGAGGTGCGCGTCACGCATCGGACGGGCTTCACGCTTTACGGCGATCCGGCGATTTTGTGAGTTCGCTCCCAGTTGACAACTGGAGCAAAACATCGCTCCTTTTCACAAAGTCATGAAAGAGTCCATTCCGCGCAAAGCCGTTTACCGGCTCTCGCTTTACAAACGCTGTCTCGAGCGGTTGGTCAATGGCGACGCGACCACCGTCTCGTCGGAGGCTCTCGCTCGCGTCGCGGGCGTAAAGCCGACGCAGCTGCGGAAGGATCTCGGCTATTGCGGGCAATTCGGCAAACGCGGACTCGGCTACGACGTCGCCACGCTGCGCAGCCGGCTGACGGATGCGCTCGGCCGCACGAGCTTGCAGCCGGTCATTCTGGTCGGCGCGGGAAATCTCGGCTCGGCGCTGCTGCGCTACGAGGAGGGTTTTGCGAAGGAGGGTTTCGAGATTTCCGCGGCGTTCGACGCGCAGCCGAAGAAGCGATCCGCGGCGGTGAAGGCGCCGGTTTTTCCGCTCACGCGGATGGGGAAATTCGTTTCCGATCACGGCGTGAAAATGGCGATCCTTTGCGTGCCGGGAACGGTCGCCCAGGAGATTTGCAACAACCTCGTGGGCGCGGGCATCCAGGCGATCCTGAATTTCGCGCCCATCATTCTGCACGTGCCGGCGAAGGTGATGGTCAACAACGTCAACCTCGCGATCGAGCTCGAGAATCTGAGCTATTTCATTCGATGAGGATCGTGCCGGCGCCGGAGTTTGATCTCCGGCTCACGCTGACCAGCGGGCAGGTTTTTCATTGGCAGCCCGACGGCGAAGGATGGCTCGGGCTGATCGGAAACAAACCGGTGCGGCTGGAGCAGCGCGGAGACGAGCTGCGGGTGTCTCGCGGGAGCGTGGCGGCGGTGGCGCATTACTTCGCGCTCGATCATCCGCTGGGCGAAATTTACGCGACATTTCCGGAAGACGCTTTTTCGCGCGCGGCGCTGGAGGCGTATCGCGGCTTGCGGGTGATGCGTCAGCCGCGGTGGGAGTGCCTGGCGACGTTTTTGACCAGTGCGATGAAGCAGGTGAGCCACATTCGCGCGATGTCGCTGGCGCTGCGGACAAAATTCGGCGAGCCGGCGGCGAAGTTTCCGGTCGCCGCCTATCCGGCGCCCGAGGTGCTGGCGCGGGCGGATGAGGCGGAGATTCGCGGGTGCGGCCTGGGCTTCCGCGCGCCGAATTTGCGCAAGACCGCGCAAGCGATTGCCGACGGGAAGGTCGATCTCGACGCGCTCGCCGCGATGGAAACGGAGCGCGCGATGGAGGAGCTTTGCCGGCTGCCGGGCGTGGGGCGCAAGATCGCGAATTGCGTGCTGCTTTTCGCCTACGAGCGGCTGGATGCGGTGCCGGTGGATGTCTGGATTGCGCGGGTGGCGCGTTCGATGAGCGGCTCGGGATCGCTGGAGGAGCTGGAGATGTTTTCCCGCGAGCGGTTCGGACTCTACGCCGGCTACGTGCAGCAATATCTCTTTCACCACGCGCGCGTTTCGAAGACGCTGCCCGGCTAGCGAGATGACCCTTCGGGAGGAGCGAAAAAAGGAGCGGCGGCGCGTGGCGACGGCATTGGCCGTGTCGCTGCTCATCCATTTGCTGTTGCTGGTGGCGTTCCTGATTTTTCTTTCGCTGAAGCCGTCGCTGCAAAGGGCGAAGACCGCGCCGAAGCCGGAGCCGGTGGAGCTGACGATCATTCCGCCGTCCGAGCCGACGCCAACGCCGAAGCCGCGGAAGGAGTTCATCGACAGTTCGCAAAACACGGTGAGCGAGAAAGCCCCGGAGCAGGCGGATTTCGAGTCGGACCAGAATGCCCTCGCCGCGAGCCGGCTGCCGCCGCAATCGGACGCGCAGATTCCGACTTTGGAGGGCGAGAAATCGCCGCAGGTGACTTTGCAGTCGCGAGATCTCAGCCTCGGGCCGAGCAGACAGCCTTCGCGGCCGACCCCGGCCTCGGAGGCGCGCCAGGCGCAGGTCGCAAAGGAACAGGAGAAGCCAAAGCCGCAGCCGACGCCGCCGGAAAAGGTGAAGGAGGAGAAAGAAGCCAAAGCTTCACCAACGCCGAAGCCGACGCCGCGGCCGGAGGACTCGGAGCTGGCGCTGCTCGATCCGGCACGGCCGAAACCGAAGCCGCCCGAGCCGCAGGAAGAGGTGAAGAAGCCGCAGAAGCCGAGCCCGCCTTCGCGGCCGCAGCCGCCGGGATTTCAGCCGCAGGAGCGGGTCACGCGATTGACGGGCGGGATTTCCAATCGCGGGAATCCTTCGATGAATTCCGTGGCCACGCCGCTGGGCCGCTACAAAAAACAGCTCTCCGACGCGATCGGCTCGCGCTGGTATTATTACATCCAGGACATGCTCGATCTCGTGAATGTCGGCACGGTGCAGTTGCGCTTCGTGGTGCGTGCGGATGGGAAGGTCGAGGGGGTGAAGGTGTTGCAGAATTCCTCGAACGAAAGCCTGGCGAGCTGCAGCGTGCGCGCGATTATCGAGGCGGAGATTCCGCCGATTCCGAAGGATGTCGCCGGTGCGCTTTCCGGCAGCAAACTGGAAGTGGACTACTCGTTCACGATCATCGGGCAGTAGCCGAAGCGAGGAGGGGGGCGAGGCGGCGTTTGGCTTCCTCCAGCGCGGCGTAACCGAAATGGCCCTGGCGCACTTCGACGTAGTGGGAGCCTGTCCATGCGGCGGCCAACTCGCGCAGGCCCGAGAGAGGAGTGACGGTGTCGTAGAGGCCGGCGATGATGGTGATGCGGTCGGCGGGTGTGAGCGGATGGCCGTGCAAGGGGGAGCTGAGGTGCTCGTGGCGGCGACCGGAGCCTTTTTCGATGCCCTGGATGGCGAGGATGCGGCGGATGGCGGCGGCGGCGGGGCTTTCCCAGGTGACGTGCTCGACGTCGATGATCGGCTGGATGAGTGTGAGGAAGCGGAAGTCTGGCTCGACGAAGCCGAGCAGCGAGGCGACCCAGCCGCCGTAGCTCGTGCCGAGGACGCCGAAATCGCGGACGCCGTGAGCGCGGAGGTGGGCGAGGATCTGGCGGTTTTCGACGACGGATTGGCGCAGTGTTTCCGCGACGAGCGGGAGGTTCGCGGTGACGGCGAGGGCGCCGTTTGGGCAGCCGCGGACGCGGCGCGAGTAATGGAACGGCAAGTGCGGGAAGACCATGTTCCAACCGCGGGCGTGGAACCAGGCGGCCAATTTGCGATAGCCGGCGTCGCTGGCGGAGATCAGCGAATGCAGGACGATCGCGGTGGGCGCCGACGGACCATGCGAGCCGATAAACCAAAGGGCGCGGGCGGTGTCGTTATCCGGGAATCCCGAGGGAATCGGCGAGGGCCATTCCAGGGTGACAATGCCCGGGTGAGGTCCGGAGCGAATGGGCGCCGCGCCGTTGAGCTCGTAAAATGTTTCCCGGGTCTGTGGCTCGCTGGCGGTGAGGTAAGCTTCGAATTCCGCGCGGGTGCTGGCCTGGTGGCGGAGGCGCCATTGGAGACGGTTCATCATCGCGCACATCACGGCGTCCATCGCGCGGGCGGTGGTGCGTTCGAGGAAGGTTCTCATCGATCGAGCTTGGAGCGGCGGTCCATGATTGCCGGGAGAATGCGACGGTCCATGACCTCCGCCACGGCAGCACGGGGATTCATGGTTTCGCGTAGGGGTCTTCGCCTTTGCGAGCCTGCGGCGTCTTTGGGAGGTCTTCGGGGCGGAATCCGGGTTGGGCGAGAAGATGATTTTTCAGGTCGACGAAGGCCTGGGCAATGCGCGCCCGCAGCTCGTCGCGCCCGCCTTCCGGCGCGATGGGCGCGCCAGTGACGATGCGAATGGGCGGGCGGCGCAGCCAATTTTTCGGATGGTAAAGGCGGTCGGTGCCGACGATCAGGGATGGGAGGACGGGCGCATGGGCCAGGAGCGAGAGCGCGGCGAGGCCGGGGCGCATGGGCGCGCCTTCGAGGATGGAAGTCTCGCCGGCGCGGATGCCGCCTTCGGGGAAGATGCCAACGGTGCGGCCGGATTTCAGACGCCGCACGGCGACGCGAAGCGCGGTGCGATCGGTGCCATCGCGGTGGACGGGGAAGGCGCCGGTGAGGGCTAGCGCGCGGGCGAAGGCGGGGTGGCGAAACATTTCCTCCATGGCCATCCAGTCGACAGGCCGCGGAAAGAATGCGCCGAGGATCGGGGGGTCGAAGTGGCTGATGTGGTTCGACGCGAGGATGAGCGGGCCGGTGCGCGGAATGGGCGCGAGGTGCTCGATGCGGATTTTTCCGGCGATCCGAAAGAGGCTGCGGAAGGCGAGGCGCGCGCCGCGGTGGAAGGTCTGCTGGCCGTGGCTTCCGAGCGCGAAAGGCATCAGATCAGCGTCACCTGCACGTCGACGTGCAGCTCGGAAAATGCGCCGTTCGGTCCGTGCCAGGAGCCGCTGACGGGCGCGACTTTTTCGGGATCGCGGGCGACGGCGACCGAGACGTGTTGCGCGCCGGCGAGGCAGTTGTTCGTCGGGTCGAAGCCGCGCCAGCCAGCGCCGGGAATGTAGATCTCGGTCCAGGCGTGGGTGGCGCCATGCTGGTCCGTGCCGGTGGGTGTTTGCAGATAGCCGCTGACGAAGCGGGCGCCGAAGCCCCAATGCCGCGCGGCCTCCATCATGAGAGTGGCGAAGTCGCGGCAGGAGCCGGTGCCGAAGTTCAAGGTCGTGCCCGGGCTCTGCACGCCGATGGCTTCGCGCTTCGAGTAGGTGAAGGCGTTGTAGATGGCCGCATTCAGGCTGAGCAGCAGGTTGAAGGTGCCGATGAGCTGGCCGGGTTTGTAGAATTGGAGGAGCCAGTCTTGCAGGGCGTTGCCGTCGCGTGGATAGGCGGAGAGGCGGTAGGGAATGAGCTCGGCCTGCTCGTCCATCGGGTAGCGGAAGGGATAGGCGACAGCGCCGGGATCGATGATGAAGTCGAGCGGATTCTCGTCGTAGTGCGCGACGTCGAGATCGCTGAAGACGCGGAGCACGCTGCCGGGCTCGAGGAATTCCAGCACGGCGATGGAGTTGCCATACATGTCGCGGAACCACCGGACATTCGCCTTGGGCGAGATCTCGAGCAGCGAGCCCTCGATGTGGACGTCATGCCCCTCGCGCGGACGCATAAAGGCGCGGTGCGGGCCGAAGGTCACGGGCTCGTGGTAGCGGTATTCGGTGAGGTGCGTGATGCGGAGGCGCTTCATCGGAAGGAAACTTCTACAGGAGTCAACGGAGGGAACGGAGATAGAAAAGTCTCCGGCTGTATTTATTCTCCCTTGCCTCCGTTTCTTCCTGTGAGATTCATCGCAGGATGCCTTCTGTAAAAAAAGCCGTCATTCTCGCCGCGGGCCGAGGCACGCGCATGCGCGAACTCACCGATGAGCTGCCGAAGCCGATGATCCCGGTGCGTGGCAAGCCGATCCTGCAGCATATCGTCGAGGGAATGCGCGACGCGGGCATCAAGGAAGTGCTGCTCATCGTCGGGTATCGCGAGGATGTGGTGCGCGATTTTTTTGGAGACGGGGGGAGGTTCGGTGTCTCGGCGAGCTACGAGCGGCAGGTCGTGCAGGATGGCACCGGTCGCGTGGTGGAGCTGGGCAAGTCCTTCACCGGTGACGATGCGTTTTTGTTGAGCTACGGGGATATTTTGCTCGATCCGCGAAACTACATGGCGCTCGCGTCGCCCGGCGACGAGGAGGCGATCGTCTCCGTGAAACACAGCGAGGATGTGAGCAAGGGGGGGGCGGTGTTCGTCGACGGGGCGTTCAATCTTGTCGATCTGCGCGAAAAGCCGAAGTCGGGGGAGCCGACGAGCCCTTGGTATAATGCGGGCGTTTATATGTTCCGCCCGTCGATTTATGAATTTACGGCGCGGCTCGAGAAATCCCCGCGTGGCGAATACGAGCTCACGGATGCGATCCGCGCGCTGGCGCTCGGCGAGAAACGGGTGCGTGCCTATTAGCTGGTCGGCGACTGGGCCGACGTGCGCGATCCCGAGGTGCTGGCGGAGCTGAATGGCGAATCGTAATCAGGATTTGCGCGGAACGTTCTGCGAAGGCGTGCCCGCGGGGTGCTCGTCTTCCGGCTGGGTTGCGGTCCTCCAAAAATCAGCCTGCGATGGCCGCGTCCCAGTCCTTCCAGACCGGATCGAGGCCGAGGCGAGCGAGATTTTGCGCGACTTCGGCGGCGGAGCGGTTGTCGGAGATGGTGAATTGCTCCGTGGCGGCAGTGGCGGGACCTTCGCATGCGACCTGGCGGCCCTTGACCGTGTGGTGGAGATTTTCCGCGCCCTGGCCGGTGTAGCCACCGGGTTCCGTGTGGCTGCCGGCGCTCATCATCGTGACGCCGATGTGCGCGGTGATGTCCCGGAGGGCGGAGGGTTCTCGCGTGCTCATCACGATGCCCACGTGCGGAAAAGTCAGCCGAAATGCGCAGACCAGCTGGATGAGCTCGCGATCCGGCAGGGGATGGCGCGGTTCGAAACCGCCGGCGGCGGGTTTCAAACGCGGGAAGCTGACCGTGAGCTGCGCCTTCCAGCAGGTCTTTAGCAGGTGGTCGAGATGCGCGGCCAGGGCGGCGGCTTCGTCGCGCCAGTCCCAGAGACCGAAAAGGGCGCCGATGCCCAGGCGGCGAAAACCGGCATCGTATGCGCGCTCGGGACAATCGAGCCGCCAGTCGAAATTTTTCTTCGGCCCGTGGACGTGCATCTCGGCGTAGGTCGGACGATGATAGGTCTCCTGATAAACGACGAGACCCTCCGCGCCGGCGAGGACGAGCGGACGATACTCGGCGGTTTCCATCGGCGCAACTTCGAGCGAGACGCCGGGCACGAGCTCCGCCAGCCGGCGGGTGCATTGTTCGAGATAGCCATTGGAGACAAATTTCGGGTGCTCGCCGGCGACGAGCAGGATGCTGCGGAAGCCTTCCGCGGCGAGGTGGCGCGCCTCGGCGAGCATCTGGTCCGTCTCGAGCGTGACGCGCAGGATGGCGTTCTCGCGGGAGAACCCGCAGTAGGAGCAGGAGTTGATGCACTCGTTCGAGAGATAGAGCGGTGCGAAGAGTCGCATCGTGCGGCCGAAAAACTTCCGCGTCGTGGCGCCGGAGTCGGCCGCCATTTGCTCCAGCCGCGCGTCCGAGACCGGGTCGAGCAAGCGTCGGAAGCGCGCGGCAAACGGCGACTCCAGGCTGGCATCGAAGCGGGACGAGAACGGCATGAAGTGAAAACTAAACGGGATTGACGGGATTTTCATGATTAACATGATTTAATTTCGTTCCTGTAAATCCTGTTAATCTTGTGAATCCTGTTTAGTTCACACTGTGTTCGAGAAATCCCTATTCGCGGAACGGCTGACGGGTGGCAGCGGCATCGAGACGTTGATGAACGATCTCGGTCACGCGCTCGCCGAAGGCGGCGGAAATATCCGCATGCTCGGCGGCTGCAATCCCGCGCTCATTCCGGGTGTCTCCGCCGTATGGCGCCGCCGCATGGAAGAAATCCTCGCCGAGGGCGATCGCTTCGACCGCATGATGACGGTTTACGATCCGCCGAAGGGCAACCACCGCTTCGCCCTCGCGCTCGCGGGCTTTCTCCAGCGCGAATACGGCTGGAATGTCGGCGCGGAACACATCGGCATCACCTGCGGCGGGCAGTCGGCGTTTTTTTATCTCTTCAATCTGCTGGCCGGGGAATTCGCGGGCGGCCGCCGCAAGCGCGTGCTGCTGCCGGTCGTGCCGGAATACATCGGCTATGCGAACCAGGGTCTCGGCGCGGATTTTTTCTCGGGCACGATGCCGGAGATCGCGCACACGGGGCCGCATGCCTTCAAATACCGCGTCGATTTCGGACGGCTGAAAGTCGGCGGAGACATCGGCGCGATTTGCGTCTCGAGGCCGACGAACCCTTCCGGCAACGTGCTCACCGACGAGGAAATCGCACACCTCGACACGCTCGCCCGCGAGGCCGGCGTGCCGCTGCTCATCGACAATGCCTACGGCGAGCCGTTTCCCGGCATTGTCTTCACGAAGATCCGGCCGATCTGGAACGAGAACGTCATTCTCACCTTGAGCCTCTCGAAGCTGGGCCTGCCGGGCACGCGCACGGGCATCATCGTCGCGCATCCCGACATCGTCCGCGCGGTGACGTCGATGAACGCGATCGTCGGCCTCGCCAATGGCACCGTCGGCCAGGCCATGGTCGCGCCGCTCCTCGAGTCCGGCGAGATCCGCTCGCTGGTCGGCGAGCACGTGCGGCCATTTTACGAGCGCAAGGCCGCGAATGCGCGCGCCTGGATCGCGCAGTATTTCGACGACGCGCTCGATTATCACGTGCACGAGAGCGAGGGCGCATTGTTCCTGTGGTTGTGGTTTCGCGGGCTGCCGATTTCCTCCGCGGAGTTTTACGAGCGGCTCAAGAAACGCGGCGTGCTCGTCGTGCCGGGCCACTATTTCGCGATCGGATCGACGGAGGCGGAGCGGCATGCGAGCGAGTGCATCCGGCTGAGTTTTGCCATGGACGACGCGGTCGTGGAGGACGGCATTCGCATTCTCGCCGGCGAAGTCGCGCGGGTTTACGCGGGCGCCTGAGCCCAATCGGCGATCGCGTTCAGGTCGAAGGTGATCATCGGTTTTTGGGGAAGGAGCGGAGAATGGAAATCCTGAGGGCGCAATTCGCCGCCCTGCCAGACCCACGCATTTTTCGAATAGGGACCGACCAACCGCGGATCGCTCCAGGTGTGGATGGAAAGCAGGCGGGCACCCACCGCCGCGGCCAGATGCATGGGGCCGCTATCCACGCTGATGACGCGGCGAGCACGGCGCAGCAGCCAGATGAGCTGCGGGAGTGTCGTGCGGCCGGTGAGATCGACGACTCGCGGGGGCAGCGGCGAGGGCGGCGAGCCGATGCCGGCGAGGACGATCGGTCCGGCGATGCGCTCGCAGAGCGAGCGGACGGTGATTTCGTCGAGGGATTTTCCCGCGCCGCGCGCGTAGGGATGCAGGAGGATGAAATCTTCCGGCGCGTCGATCGGGTCTCCGGCGGCGAGCGGAAATTCCGGCTCCTTGGGTGAGGAAATTCCCACCAGTGGGAGCACGGCGAGATAACGATCCACCGCATGCTGGCCGGAGGCGACGGCCGCGGATTCATGATAAAAAATCCCCGCGCCTTCCCGCGCGTCGGAAAGTCCGATGATGCGGCGGCTGCGTGCGGCACGCGCGATGAGGGCGCTGCGCAGCAGACATTGCAGATCGATGGCGAGGCCGGGCTGTCGCGCCCGGAGGCTTCCGAGCCATCGGGCGCCGCGCAGGAATCCGGCCGCGCCGCGGAAGTCCTGCCGCGCAAACGGCACGCACTCGGCGACGGAGGGATTTTTGTCGAGCACGGGCCGCCAGCGGGGATCGATCACCCACGAGAGTCGCATTTGCGGCCAGGCTCGATGCAGCGCGGCGGCGACGGGCAGGGCGTGCACGACGTCGCCGAGCGAGCCGGGCTTGATGAAAAGGACGGTGGACGGTGGCGCAGACACTCTACCGGCCGATCTCGAGGCGTTCGGCGAGCTTGGCGGGCAGGCCCGCGTCGTGGATGGCGGCCTGCGTGCCGGCGATGTCGTATTCCACGCGCCGCAATTCCACTTCGTTGCTCGTGGTGTCGTAGATGCAATAGGCCGAGCGCCAGTCGCCGTCGCGCGGCTGGCCGACGCTGCCGACATTGATCAAATATTTTTTTCCCTGCTGGAGGGGAAGGATGTCGAGCGGCATGGAGCGCACGCTGCCGTCGCGGACGTAGGCTTTCGGCGAATGCGTGTGGCCGATGAAGCAGAGGCCGGTGTGCTGGTAGCTGAAGCTGGTGGCGGCATCGAGCTGGTTGAAGATGTAGCTCCACTTGTGCGGCGTATCGAGCGTGGCGTGGACGATCGTGAAATCGCGCACCTGGCGCTGGAGCCGCAATTCGCGGAGCCAGCTTTTTTCGTCCGCGGTGAGCTGCTGGCGCGTCCATTGGATGGCTTCCTCGGCGAGCGCGTTGAAGCCTTCGCCCTCGGCGATCATGGAGGCTTGCTCGTCGTGATTGCCTTTCACGGTCGGGCATTCCAGCTCGCGAATGATGGCGAGGCATTCGCGGGGGTTCGCGTTGTAGCCGACGATGTCGCCCATGCAGACGTAATGGGTGCAAAGCTGCGTGCGAGCGTCCGAGAGGACGGCCTCGAGAGCCTGGAGATTGGCGTGAATGTCGCCGAAGATCGCGAATCGCATTAGTGGGCGTTGGTTTCTTTTATCCGTTGATCCGCCGGGATTCCAAGTTTCTCTTCGAGTTGTTTCAGCAGGTGGATGAGCGTGGGCGAGCGTTCGGAGCGGCCTTCGGCGTAGAGAGCTTTCAGGCGGTCGTAGGCTTCGTGCTCGCGACCGGGAATTTTCGCGAGTTCGTAAACGGCAAAACGGCGAACGTAGGGGTAGGCATTCGGCTTGGTGGACGAGGTCTCGAAGGCCTTGGCCGCGGCGGCATGATCTTCGAACTTGTCGCGCTCGAGGACGGCGAGATTTTTCCACAGTTCGGCGCTGTCCGGATTGTTGCGCAGGCCGTCTTCGTAGAATTTTTTGCCGAGCTCCCAATACTTTCGCTGCTCGCGCTCGCGCAGGATTTTGCTGGGTTGCGCCTTGTTTTCCAAGGCGGCGATGGAGGCGTTCCAGGCCATGTGCCAGGCTGCCATGTCCCAGTAGACAATGGATTTCGGCTGCAGGGTCGTGACGGTCTGCAAAAGCCCGGCGAGCCGCCCCCACTCGAGCTTCTGCCAGGTGTCGTAGGCGTCGATGTAGAGGATGGCCGCGACGAGCGAACGAAAGCCGCTGAGCGCCGCGACGAAGCTCATCTGGCCGAGCTGCTGGCGGAGCGGGAGATCCAGCGAGGTGGAGTTGAAGCCGGCCTGGTGCTGGAGTTTCTGGAGATGAATTTCGTAAGGCAGCCGCGCCGCGCCGAAGAGGAGCAGCAGGACCACCGCAATGACCGCCCGCTTCATAGCTCGCGATTCGAGAAGAAGAAACAGGACAGGAGGTAATAGACGCCGATGTAGAGCAGGCCGAGCGCGGCGGTCTGCGTGAAGAGCGAGGCGTGAATCGGAATCCCCGCGACGACGTCGTCGGTGAGGCTGAAGGCCTGCAGGTCGGGAAAAAGCAGGGCGACGCCGGCGAGCACGGGCTTCGTCCACCATTGCACGCCGACGGAGTCGAGCCAGTATTCGCGCGCGGTCGCCTGGAGGTGGCCGATGAAATAAACCGCGATCGACATCATCATCGTGAAGATCGAAGTCGTCGCGAAGGTGCTGATCATGAGCGTCAGCGAGGCAAGGAGCGCGGATTTGACGAAAATGATCGCGATGCCGGGAGCGAGGTTCGCGTTGAAAGTCGCCGCGTGGATCGCCGCGATCTCGCCGGCAAGATCCTCGCCTTGAAGATTCGCCTTCGAAAGGGAAATGACGCTCTGCTGTCGCAGCCAAAGCACGCCGAGAAAGAGAACCGTCATGACCACGGTGGCGAGCGCCAGCAGGAGGAGGATGCCGAGGAGCTTGCCGGCGAGGTATTCGTAGCGCGGCACAGGCTTGGCGAGGATGGTAAAAGTCGTGCGGTCCTCGAGATCCTTCGGCAGCAGCAGCGCGGTCGCGAGAATGGCGATGAGCGAGGTGAAGATGGACATCGAGCCGAGGGAGACGTCCTTCAGCAGCTGGAACTGCTCGTCGGTCTTGAGGTCGGCGGTGAAGAATGAACTCCCGATCGTCAGCAGGGCGAAGAGGAGCAGGAAATAGAAAATCTTCAGCCGCGTGAGCTCGGTGAGCGTGTTCAACGCCATGGCCCAGATGCGCGCGGGCGAGAAAATGGGGGCGGAGCGATTCATACGGGAATCAGGATCGACGGGACGTGCGTTTTTTGGGAGCGGGGAAGCGGGTGCCGACGTCCTCGCCATGTGCGGCGGCGAGCACGCCGCCCTGGAGACGCCCGTCGGCGATGACTGTCTCGACGCCGCCGGTGACGGCGATCTTCACGGCCGTGAGTTTGGCCGCCATGCCGCCGATGGAGTTCGCGCCTTTTTCCGGCAGCACGAGAGCGAAGGCGGAGTCGATCTCGCGAATGAGCGGCACGCGGCGGCGTTCGGAGTCGAGCACGCCATCCGCGCTGGTGAGAATGATGAGGAGGTCGGCTCCGACGAGGAGGGCGATCTCGGCGGAGAGGCGGTCGTTGTCGCCGAAGTTCAATTCCTCGACGGCGACGGAGTCGTTCTCGTTGAAAATCGGGACGACGGTGCGGGCGGCGAGCAGGCGCTCGAGGGTATTGCGCGCGTTGATGCGCCGCTTGCGGCTGTCGATGTCGTCGTGCGTGAGCAGCAGCTGGGCGGCGTGGAGGCCGTGGCGGCTGAGATTTCGCTCGAATTCGCGGATGAGCAGCGGCTGGCCGACCGAGGCGCAGGCCTGCTTGCCGGGAAGGTCGGTAGGGCGGTCGGGAAGTCCCATCGCGCTCACGCCGGCGGTGACGGCGCCGCTGCTGACGACGACGACGGAGTGGCCTTCCCCGGCCAGCGCCGCGAATTCGTCGGCGAGGCGCTTGAACTGGGCGGTGTCGAGCGAGCGGCCGCCGGGCTTCGCGAGGATGCCGGTGCCGAGTTTGATGACGATGCGTTTCATGCGGGGATGGTAAAGAGTTTGAGGAATCCGGATTCGACCGCAAGGGCTTCCTGCACGCCGCGATCGAGGGTGGTGGCGGTTTCTTCGATCGCCTGGATGCGCCGGAGCGTCAACCTCGGCCCCGTGGCGGCGGCTTCGGAGCGGATCGCGGCACGGTCGAGGGCCGGCGGCGAGCCGTGCTGCACGCGAAGGACGTCGGCGAACCAGCCGGCGAGGGTCTGGATGAGCTCGTTGCGCATGCGGATCGTGGTGGCCTCGGAAAGCGCCTTCAACTGTTCCTCGCGCTCCTCGAGCCACGAGCCGTCGGTGGTCTGCCTGTAGTGAGTCTGCTCGGCTTTGAAGGCTGCCTCCGATTCGTCGCGGATGCGTTCGCGTTCGCGCGCGAGCACGTCGAGAAAGTTGCGGGCGAGGGCGAAGCCGGCGCGAGTGGGCGAGCCCGGATCGGCGAGCAATTTTTCCAGGGCGGCGAGCAATTCCCCGGCGGACGAGGACAGCGTCGGCACGGGACCGGGCTGCAAATGCACGACGATGCAGCGCGAGATGATCGTGTCGAGCAGGGCGTCCGGCGTGGACGAGGTGAGGAAGACGTGCGAGCCGGCGGGCGGCTCCTCGAGCGTCTTGAGGAAGGCATTCGCGGCCTGCGGCTGGAGCCGGTCGGCGTCGTGAATGACGGCGACTTTGCGCGGGCCGGCGGACGGCTTCGAGCGGAGTGCGTGCTCGAGGCGGCGGATTTGCTCGATGAGGATGCGGCGGGATTTGGATTCCGGTTCGGCCGAGTGGAAGTCGGGATGCTTGAGCACCGTTCCGGATTCGGTCGCGAGGATGCGCGCGGCGAGGTGCTCGATCACGCCGCGCTTGCCGCTGCCGCGCGGCCCGCAAAAAAGGTAGGCGTGGCCGAGCCGGCCGGAGGATTGCGCCTCGAGCAGCCGCTCAAGCGCGTGTTGCGGCCGAAATGCCATCGATGATCTCCTGGACGATGTGAAGGATTTGCGCGGCGAGCGCGTCGCGGGACTGGGCGGCGTCGAGCACCCGGAAGCGCGCGGGATCGGTCGCGGCGAGATCGAGATAGCCGGCGCGCACGCGCTCGTAGAATGCGAGCGGCTCGCGCTCGATGCGGTCGGGAGCGGCGCTTTCGTTTGCAAGGCCGGGGCGGTCGAAGACGCGCCCGCGGGCCGCGGCGGCCGTGAGATCGAGGATGAAGGTGAGGTCGGGGAGCCGCGGGCCGACGGCGAAGGAATTGATGCGGCGCACGTCCGCGGCATCCAGCCGGCGCGCGACGCCCTGGTAAACGGTCGTCGAGTCGAGAAAGCGGTCGGAGACGACATCGGTGCCGGCGGCGAGGGCGGGCGCGATGACTTCACGCACGAGCTGGGCGCGGCTGGCGGCGAAGAGCAGGAGCTCGGTTTCGGGCGTCATGGCCTCGCTGTCGCGCGAGTGCTGGAGCACGTGGCGGATTTGCTCGCCGACGGGCGTGCCGCCGGGCTCGCGCGTGACGAGGACTTGACGGCCGGCGGCCTGGAGCGCGCGGGTGAGCGATTCGATCTGCGTTGTTTTTCCGCAGCCTTCGGAGCCTTCGAAGGTGATGAAAATGCCGGGCTGCGTCATGGAAGGCGAAGAATTTCAAATTGCGCCCTGCTTTTCCACGCTAGATTTGAAAGGGAGTGGTTATGAAAGTATGTTTTGTCGCCGCGGAGCCCGAGGAGCAGGAGTTTTTCGCGCGCCGGCTCGCGCGCTGGGGGCCGGTTTTCGTGCCGGAACTCGACGACGTGCCGGCGGAGGTGGCGGTGTTGTCGATTTTCATCTACGACGGCATCGACCAGGCTTTTCTCGAGGCGCATCCGCAGCTGCGCCTTGTGGCGACGCGTTCGTCGAGCATGGATCACATCGATGTCGAGGCTTGCCGGCGGCATGAGGTGCGTGTGGCGTGCGTGGGCGGCTCGGATGGCAACAGTGTGGCCGAGCATACGTTCGCGCTGTTGCTGGCGGTGGCGAGGCGGCTGCGGACGTCCACGCAACTGCGCGAGCACGGGGATTTTTCACATGTCGAGCTGCGGGGGTTCGAACTGCGGGGGAAGACGCTGGGATTGATCGGTGTGGGACGAATCGGGGCGCGGGTGGTGGAGCTGGCGCGGGCGTTTGGGATGAATGTCGTGGCCTGCGATCCGCACCCGGGAGCGGCGCAGGCGGAGGGCGCGGCGTTCCGATACGAGCCGTTCGAGACGGTGTTGAGCGAGGCGGAGATCCTCAGCCTGCATGCGGTGCTGACGGCTTCGACCCGGCATTTGATCAATGCCGAGACGCTGGCGAAATGCCGCCCTGGGGTGGTGATCATCAATACGGCGCGCGGCGCGCTGATCGATGCGGCGGCGCTGGTGGCGGCGCTGGAATCCGGGCAGGTGGGAGGCGTGGGCCTCGATGTTCTGGAGGACGAGCGCGTGCTGCGCAGAGATGTAAAAAGCATCCTCGCGAGCGAGATCGTGGAGCGCGTGCATAATGCGGGCGGCGCGGCGAGCTCGACCGGTCCGGCGGAACGGCAGCGGCAGATCGAGCGGCTGTTTTTCAATAACGCGCTGCTGGCGCGGCCGGAGGTCGTCTTTACGCCGCACATCGCCTTCAACACCACGGAAACCATCGAGGCGATGGCGGGCGGAGCGGCGCGGAATATCGAGGATTTCCTGGAGGGGCGGGAGCTGGCATAACGGCCGCATGAGCAGGAGACGTTGCTGGTTGGTGAAGTCGGAGCCGGAGGTTTATTCGTGGGAGGATTTCGTGCGCGAGAAGGTGACGGCGTGGACGGGCGTGCGGAGTTTTCAGGCGCGGATCAACCTGCGCGCGATGGCGGTCGGCGATGCGGTGCTTTTTTATTACAGCGGCAAGGAGCGCGCGATCGTCGGCCTCGCGAAGGTGACGAAAACCGCGTATCCGGACGAGACCGCGGAGGAGGGCGGATGGGTGTGCGTGGATCTGGCGCCCGTGAAGGCTTTCAAAACCCGGGTGGAGCTTTCCGCGATCAAGGCCCGAAAGACGCTGCAAAATCTCGCGCTGGTGCGGCAATCGAGGCTGAGCGTGATGCCGCTCGGAGACGTGGAATACCGCGAGCTGCTCGAGATGGGCGGCATCGCCGCCTAACGGGTCGGCGGGGGCGCGACCGTGGTCTCGAGCGTGAGTATCGAATGCTCGGGCTGCGCCGATGCGTCGGGAAGCGAGGGCGCGGAGGGATTCTCGGCGGCGCGGATCGTGAATTTTTGCTCGGCGCCGTCCCGCAGGACGGTGATGGAGGTTTCATCGCCGGCGGTCAGGAAAAAAGAGGCGTCGAAAATGTCGTCCGGCGCGTGGATGGCGATGTCGCCCACGCGCAGAAGGATGTCGCCTTTGCGCAGGCCGGCGCGGGTGGCCGGCGCGTCGGGTTGCAGAGTCTCGACGCGGGCGGTGGACGGGAGGGAGTTATCTTCCGCGGGCTCGACGGAAATGCCGACCCATCCGGGGCGCAGCTGGTGGAAGCGGTTGAAATCCGTGCGGACTTTTTCGGCGGCGTTGATCGGAAGGATGAAGCAGCCGGTATTTTCCTCCACGCCGGCGACGACGATGCCGACGACTTCGCCTTTGAGATCGAGGACGGGAGCGCCCCCGAAACCAGGCTGCACGGGCAGCTTCGCGCTGATGTGCGTGGTGTGAAAGTAGCGGTGGAGGTATTGTTTATCGAGGCTGCTCACGAGCCCGGTGCTCCAGACGGCTTGTTTGTCGAAGGGGTAGCCAATCGTGACGAGCGGCGTGTAAACATCGACCTTCGAGGAGTCGCCGAGGGGGAGAAACGGGGTGGTCGTGTCGACTTTTAGTAACGCGATGCCGGTGCGCGGGTCGGCGACTTCGAGGCGGGCCGGAAGTTTGCGCATGCCCTGGATGACGGTGATATTCGTGCCGTCGCCGATGACGTCGAGCCCGGTGTAAATCGTGCCGGTGGAGTCCGCATAGAAACCGGTGCCTTCGATGTGGCCGTGAGGATCGGTGGACTGGATCTTGACGACGCCGTTGCGGTTGAAGTCGAAAATCTCCTTCATGCGCGCGGCAATGCTTTCGTCGGGAGCCTCTTTTTCCGCGAGGGCTGCGGTCGCGCCCAAGGTCGCCACGAGGGCGAGAATCGGAAGTCGAGCGGGGCGCAGGCAGCGCTTAGAAACTGAACGGCGCGTCATAGCTCACCGGCCGTTTCTCGAGCACGTAACTGTGCGGAGCCGTGGAAACCATCGCGGCCGGGCTCACGGGAGTTCCCGAGGATACGACGCTCGCAGACTTCGAGCTCGCGGCGAGGTTGCTGGCGGACGGGACGCCGCTTTGCGAATTGATCATGACACCCGTAATGCCAAGGGCGGCCACGAGAATGGTCGCGTAGGCGAAAGCCGGCACGCGAAAGCCTTCGAGCCACAGGTTTGCCCGCTCCCAGGCAATCTGCCAAACCGGCCGCTGGAGCATCTCGGCGCGCTGGCGGCGCTGGAACTCGAGCAGAAAATCCTCGAAGTAATCTTCGGGCGGCTGCTCGTAGCGCTTCAAGCGGATCAGCTTCTGGATGGGGCTCAGTTCTTCGCTCATGGATGAATCGGGTTAGGCTCCTCTAAACTCTTCGAGATAATTTTGCAATTGGCGATGCGCGTAAAAGAGGCGGGAGCGCACGGTGCCTTCCGAAGTTCCGAGAATCTTGGCGATCTCGGCGTGGGGCATTCCTTGAATATCGAACATGGTGACCACGGCTCTATGGTCGTGAGACAGCTTTTGCATGGCCTCGTTCAATCTTTTTTGAAGCTCGGACAGATTTGCTTCGCGGCGGGGGTCGGTGGTGGCGGTGGCTTCGATGAAATTCGGGTCGTTCTCGATGCGGGCGTCGATGTCGTCGAGGCTGGGGCCGCGGCGGCGGTTCCGTTTTTTGAGGAAGTTGATCGTCATGTTCATGCCGATCGTATGAATCCAGGTGTAGAAACTGGAGTCGCCGCGGAAGCCTTTGATGGAGCGGTAGGCTTTCAGGAAAATATCCTGGAGCAGGTCGTTCGTCTCCTCGTGGTTCGAGGTCATGTTATAGACGAGGCCGTAGACGCGAGGGCTGTAGCGGCGGACGAGTTCGTCGAAGGCGCTGGCGTCGCCCTCTTTTGTGAGCTCGACCAGCACGGTGTCCTTGGGCTCCAGGGGTTCGTCCATCGGGAAAGAACCGCCGACGCTAGCAGACGGAAAGCGGCATGCGCAATTCCTAGCTTAGCAGGCGCGGGAGGCCGCGGTGAAAGATGCCGATGAGCGCGCCGGCGGCGCCTTTTCCGGTGCCGGTGACTTCTTCGTGACTGAGGGCTTCGCCGGAAATGCCCGCGGCCCAGTTCGTGAGACAGGAGAAGGCCGCGACTTCCATGCCGAGAGCGCGGGCCTGGATCGTCTCGAGCACGGTCGACATCCCGACGGCATCGGCGCCGAGGGTGCGCAGCATGCGGATCTCGGCGGGCGTCTCGTATTGCGGACCGAGGAGGCTGGCGTAGACGCCTTCGTGGAGCGGAATGCCGGCTTCGATGGCGGCCTGGCGGAAAATTTCGCGCAGCGGCGGGCTGTAGGCCGAGGTGAGGTCGATAAAATTCGGGCCGCCCAGCAG
>JAATET010000006.1 GCA_015655545.1 Chthoniobacterales bacterium
GGCTACGACAACCCCCAGGCGCAAAATCTGCTCGGCGATATTTATCGCAAAGGCGTGATCGTGCCGTCGAACTATGACGAAGCCTTTCGGTTGTGGACCCGCGCGACCGCGCACGGGTGGCTCGATGCGCAGGCCAATCTCGGCGTGATGTATATCGTGGGCGAAGTGATCGACGGGAAGCCGGTCGCCAAGACGCCGCAGCCGGATCGCGCGGATGTCGGGAAAGCGTTTCAATTGTTCAAGGACGGCGCGCTGCTGGGAAATGCGGCGTGCGCGTATAACTACGCCAAGTGTCTGCTGGCCGGATTGCCCGGAGTTGTGGACGTGGCCGAGAGCGAGGGGCGAAAATACATGGTGAAGGCCGCCGAGAAGGGCGATCGCCAGGCCCAGGAATACTGCAAGAACGAGGGCTGGGAATTCACGCCGTCGGCGCGCTGACCGGCTCTCCCTCTTGCCAAGGCCGGGGCGAATGGATAAGTTCGCCGCCCGCACCGAATCTCATCCGATGAAAGCATTGAAATCCCATCTTCCGGTCATGGTCACGGTTGCCGCCCTCGCGACGGCAGGATGCTCGAATCTCACCCCGGGCGAAAATGCCGGCGTCTTCGGCACGGTCGCCGGCGCGGCCACGGGCATCGCGCTCGGAGCATCGGGCGTTCCCGGCTACATCACCGTGCCGGTAGCCATCGGCGCCGGCGCGCTGGCCGGCACCGCCGCGTATATCATCGCAAAGCATCAGGCCACCGAGGAGCAGAAGAAGATCGCGCAGGCCCGCGCGGAACTTTATTACCGCAAGCTCGACGCCGAGCAGAAGGAAGCGATGCAGAAAAAGAAAGTCCGCTACATCGCGGTCGATACGCAGAAGGACGACAAGATTCAGGGCCAGAAAGCCGTCATGGTCTTCGACACGAAGAGCCAGGAGATCGTGGGCAACGACGTCTACGATGTGAAACAGTCGCCGAAGGTCGGCCAGACCGCGAAGTTCGACACCTACACGGCGCAATACGTCGGCAGCGGCAGCTAGTATTTTATCGGGGGGGAACCGCCGCACACCAACGAATGAACATTCACGAGTATCAAGCCAGGGAACTTTTTGCGAAATTCAACGTAGCCACCCAGCCGGGATCGGTCGCCTTCACGCCAGAGGAGGCGGAGCAGGTCGCCGCGAAACTCGGCGGCAAGCTGGTCATCAAGGCGCAGATCCACGCCGGTGGACGCGGCAAGGGCACTTTTAAAAACGGATTCAAGGGCGGCGTGCATCTCTGCGACACGCCCGCCGAGGCGAAGGACATCGCCGCGAAAATGCTCGGGCAGGTGCTCGTCACGCACCAGACCGGCCCGGAGGGCAAGGAAGTCGCGAAGGTTTTCGTCGGCCAGGCCGTGGATATTTCCAGCGAGCTGTATTTTGCCATTCTGCTCGATCGCGCCACGTCCGCGCCGGTCGTCATCGCGAGCACCGAGGGCGGCGTGGATATCGAGGCGGTGGCGGAGAATTCGCCGGAAAAGATGATCCGCGTTCCGGTGAATCCGAGCCTCGGCCTCATGCCCTACCAGACCCGCGCGATCGCCGCGCAGCTCGGCCTCAAGGGCAAGCTGATGACGCAGGCCTCGAAGCTCTTCACGAATCTCTACAAGCTGTTCCTCGAGAGCGATTGCTCGATGGTCGAGGTCAATCCGCTCGTCGTGACCGCGACCGGCGATCTCCTCGCGCTCGATGCGAAGTTCAATTTCGACGACAATGCGCTCTATCGCCAGCCCGACGTCGTCGCGATGCGCGACACGACCGAGGAGGATCCACGCGAGGTCGAGGCCTCGAAATTCGGCCTGAATTACATCGGCCTCGACGGCAACATCGCCTGTCTCGTGAACGGCGCCGGCCTCGCGATGGCCACGATGGACATCATCCAATACGCGGGCGGCACGCCGGCGAACTTCCTCGACGTCGGCGGCGGCGCGACGAAGGACCAGGTGTTTCAAGCGTTCGGCATCATCCTTGGAGACAAGAATGTAAAGGGCATCCTGGTGAATATTTTCGGCGGCATCATGGATTGCGACATCATTGCGAATGGCATCGTCGAGGCTGCCCGCGAGATCGGCTTGAGCATTCCGCTCGTCGTGCGTCTCGAGGGCAACAATGTCGAGGCGGGCAAGAAAACGCTCGCCGACAGCGGGCTCGCGCTCATTAGCGGAGACGACATTCTCGACGCCGCGCAGAAGATCGTCGCCGAGGTCGGGAAAGCCGCCTGATGCACATCAACGAGATTGCCTTCACCTGCTACGCCGTAACCGACATGGCGAAGGCCCGCGCCTTTTACGAGAACGTGCTCGGCCTGAAGCCGACGACGTTTTTCGGCGAAGCCACCGACGAATCCCAGTGGACCGAATACGAAATCGGTCCCGGCGCATTCGCGATCGGCCGGCACGCCGCGTTCAAACCCAGTCCGGACGGCGCCAGCGTCGCGTTCGAGGTTGATGATTTCGACGCCGCCATAAAGCGCCTGCGCGAAACGGGCGTCACTTTTAAAATCGAGCCGATGCAAACACCGGTCTGCCGGATGACCATGGTGCTCGATCCGGACGGCAGCGCGGTCTGCATCCACAAGCGCAACGCGTGACCAATCGAAAATCCCAAATCCCAAATCGAAAATCCTGATGGCTATCCTCATCACACCCGATACCAAAATTCTCGTCCAAGGCATCACCGGCAGCTTCGGAGCCCGGCACGCGCAACTTAGCCTGGATTACGGCACGCAGGTCGTCGCAGGCGTCACCCCCGGCAAGGGCGGGCAGCTGTTCTCCGGCAAGGTGCCGATTTTTGACACGGTCACGGAGGCTGTCTCTTCCACGGGGGCCACGGTATCCGTGATTTTCGTGCCGCCGCCGTTCGCCGCGGATGCCATTCTCGAGGGCGTCGACGCCGGCCTCGACCTCGTCGTCTGCATCACCGAGGGCATCCCGGTCAACGACATGGTGAAAGTGAAGCACGCCATGCGCGGGCAGGAGTTGAGCGCCAGCGGGCGCAAAACGCGCCTCATCGGGCCGAACTGCCCCGGCCTCGTCACGCCCGGCACCGGCGAAAATTCCCACGGCGGCTGCCGCATCGGCATCGCGCCCGGCTACATCCACAAGAAGGGCAATGTCGGCGTCGTCTCGCGCAGCGGCACTCTCACCTACGAGGCCGTGTGGCAGCTCACCACGCGCGGCTTTGGGCAATCGACCTGCGTCGGCATCGGCGGCGACCCGGTCAATGGCACGAACCACACCGACGTGCTGAAGATGTTCACCGAGGATCCGGAGACGGAAGCGATCATCATGATCGGTGAGATCGGCGGCGACGCCGAGGAGAAA
>JAATET010000131.1 GCA_015655545.1 Chthoniobacterales bacterium
ATGATGATGCGGCCGTAGCGCAGCTTCTCCATGTTGAACGCGCCCTCCTGCTCGCCGGCGCCGATGCCGGTGCCGATCGCGGTGATGAGCGTCTGGACCTCGGTATTCTGCAGCACCTTGTCGAGGCGGGCTTTCTCGACATTGATGATCTTGCCCTTGATCGGAAGGATCGCCTGATAGCGGCGGTCGCGGCCCTGTTTCGCGGAGCCGCCGGCCGAGTCGCCCTCGACCACGTAGAGCTCGGTCAAATTCGGATCGCGCTCGGAACAATCCGCCAGCTTGCCCGGCAATCCGCCGCCGGTGAGCGCACCTTTGCGCACGGTCTCGCGGGCCTTGCGGGCGGCCTCGCGGGCGCGGGCGGCCATGAGACATTTCTCGATGATCTTTTTGCCGACGCCGGGATTCTGGTCGAAGTGCAGCATCAGCCCCTCGTAGGAAACCGAGCCGACGATGCTCTCCACCTCCGGAGAAATCAGCTTCACCTTCGTCTGCGATTCGAAGCGAGGGTCGGGATGCTTCACGCTCACCACCGCGGCGATGCCCTCGAGCACGTCGTTGCCGGTGATCGGCGGCTCCTTGTCTTTGATGAGCGAGTTGTTCTTCGCGTATTGGTTGATCGCGCGCGTGAGCGAGCCGCGGAAGCCGCTGGAATGCGTGCCGCCGTCGGGATTCGGCACCGCGTTCGTGTAGCAAAGAAGCTGCTCGTTGTAGGTGTCCGTGTAATGCAGGCCGATCTCGACGATCACGCGGTCGCGCGTGCCCTTGATGAGGATCGGTTTCGGATGAACGAGCGATTTGTTTTCGACGAGGCGCGCGACGAAATCCTCGATGCCGCGCGGATGCTGGATCTGGACCGGCATCGTGCCGTCCATGCGCTCGTCGAGGAACGTGAAGCTGAGCGGCGCGTTGATGTAGGCGAGATCGTTGAGGCGCGTGATGATGCGCTCGGCCTTGAACTCGATGGTCTCCTTGAAGATCTCCGTGTCCGGCATGAACGTGATGAGCGTCCCGGTCTGCTTCTTCGACTTCACCTCCGCGATGACGTGCAGCTGCTGCTTCGTCACGCCGCGCTCGAAGGACATCGCGTGAATCTTCGCGTCGCGCGTGACCTCGACCTTGAACCACTCGGAGACCGCGTTCACGCACTTCGCGCCCACGCCGTGCGTGCCGCCCGAGTATTCGTAATTTCCCTGGCCGTATTTGCCGCCGGAGTGCAGGCGCGTGAGCACGAGCTCCACGCCGGGGATGCCCTCCTCCTTGTTGATGTCGACCGGAATGCCGCGGCCGTTGTCGCGAATGGAAATCGAGCCGTCGGCGTGAATCGTCACGTCGATATGCGTGCAATGCCCGGCGAGAAATTCATCGACCGAGTTGTCGAGCACCTCGGAGACGCAATGGTGCAGCGCGCGTTCGTCCGTGCCGCCGATATACATGCCCGGTTTTTTTCGGACGGCCTCCAGCCCTTTGAGAGAGCTTAGATCATCGGCGTTATAGTCGGCTTTTTTCGAGGCGGTCTCGGATTTCGGAGCGTCGGATTCTGAAGACATTACAAGCTGGTAAAAACGAGGGCTGGAACTTCCGGAAAGACTACGCGCTGCACCTGCGAGGCGACAACATTAATTGCGAAGAATTCCGGGATGAAACCGCAGGATGTGCCCTCCGGAAATTTTAGACCACAATATCTTGCGGTCCCCTCCTGCAAAGCTGCCCCTGCACGCAGCCTTGCCGCCCGCGGCTCCGCGGCGCATCATCGCCCGCATGCCTTTGCGTCTCGCCGGCCTGCTCGTCCTGTGCGGGCTCATGCTGGCGGCGACCACCGCGCAACACCGCGACGTCTTCGTCGACGGCCACGTTTATTTCGTCGACGCGGACTGCTACGCGCGCATGTCGCGAGTCGCGCAAGTGCTCGAGCATCCGCTGCGATCGATCCGGCATCACGACTTCGAAAATTTCCCGCAAGGCCTCGACAGCCACGCCACCGCGCCGCTCGACTGGCTCATCGCGCTGCTTGCCGCGAGCCTCTCGCTCATCGGCAAACAATCGCCCGATCTCGCCGGCGCATGGATCTCGCCGCTCCTCGGAATCGCCACGCTCGGGCTGCTCTGGACGTGGAGCACGCGCGCGCGATTGCCCTATCGCCACGCCATGCTCGTGCTCCTCGCGATCTCGCCGATCGTCGCGCAGGCCTTCCGCCTCGGGCGGCCCGATCACCAATCCCTTCTGCTCTTTCTCATCGCCGCCGGCCTCGCCGCGGAAGGGAGCATGTGGGCCCGCCCTCGACGCTCGGCGGCCGTCGCCTGGGGCGCGGCGTGGGGCTTTGCGCTTTGGACGAGCCTTTACGAACCGCTGATTATTTTCACATTGCTGCTCGTCTTGCGCTTCGCGTTCCTGCAACGCCGGGCCGTCGTCCATGAATGGCGCGTCGGCTGGGCGGCCGCGCTCGCCATTCTCGCGCTCGCCGTTCTCCTCGACGGCTGGCGCGTGAGCGCTCCATCGCCGGAAGTCGCGCGCTATTTTTCCAACTGGTCGCGCAGCATCGCCGAGCTCGCGCACCTGCCGCCGCTCTCGGATCAATTCCTCGGCTGGCTCGGCTGGCTCGCGCCCTTGCTGCCGTGCCTGCTCATCTGGCGTTTCGTCAAAACCCGCGAAACTTGTTTGCTCGCGCTGCTCGCGCTCCTGCTCGCGACCTACGGCCTCACCTGCTGGCAAATTCGATGGGGCTGCTATCTCGCGCTCGTCTTCGCCATGGCGCTGCCCTTCGCCCTCGCCGCCATTCCGTCGCGCGCCGCCGCGTGGACGGCATTTCTCATCTGCCTCTTCCCGCTCGCGGGCCAATGGGACGCGCTGCTTTATCCCGACGAAGCCGCCGCCGCCGCACGCGCCGAGCAGCGGGAAGATTACAAACAACTGCGCGAAGTCGCCAATGCGCTCATCTCCACCGAACGCACCGGCATCCTCGCCCCGTGGTGGCTTTCCCCGCCGCTCGCTTATTGGTCCGGCCAGCCCTGCGTCGCGGGCAGTTCGCACGAAAGCCTCCCCGGCATCGTGGACACCGCGCGGTTTTACATCACGACGAACGTGGACGAAGCGCGAAAAATTCTCACCCGCCGCCACGTCGGCTACGTCGTCGCCTACGAGCCGTCCCGCGTGCTCGGCACCGCCGCGCAGCTGCTGGGCGAGGACGCGCGCCGCGACTCCCTCGATGCGATGCTCTATGACACGCCCGTCCTTGCGCCGGCGTGGCTGGTGGTGGTTTATTCGACTCCCTACTTCAAAGTTTACGAGGTGAAGCGCGATGGAATTTGATTTTGCAATCATCGGAGGCGGCAGCGCCGGTTATGCCGCGGCACGCACCGCGACGGATCTCGGCTTGAAGACCGTGCTCGTCGAGGGCGGCGCCGAAGTCGGCGGCCTGTGCATTCTGCGCGGCTGCATGCCCAGCAAAACGCTCATCGAGTCCGCGAACCGCATGCTCACGCTGCGACGCGCCGAAGAGTTCGGCCTGCGCGCCCGCGGGCTCGAGGCGCATGCCGGCGAAATCATCGCGCGCAAACGCCGGCTCATCGGCGAATTCGCGGACTACCGCCGCGGGCAGCTGGAGACGGGAAAATTCGCGTTCATTCGCGGTCTCGCCCGCTTCACCGATCCGCATACCGTCGAGATCGAGTGGTCCGGGCAGCCCTCGCGCACCCTGCGGGCGAAAAGTTTTCTCATCGCGACCGGGTCCAAAATCCAGACGCCGCCCGTTCCCGGCCTGGCCGAATGCGGCGCGCTCACGAGCGACGACGCGCTCGAGCTGGAAACATTGCCCGCCTCGCTCACCGTGCTCGGCGCCGGCCCGGTCGCGCTCGAGCTGGCGCACTACTTTTCCGCGCTCGGAGTCGAAGTCTCCGTGCTTCAGCGCGGGCCGCAGCTGCTCACCGGAGTCGATCCCGAGATCGCGCGGGTCGTGGAGGAAGCGCTCCGCAAGCGCGGCGTCGCGATTTTCACCGGAACGAAAATCACCGCCATCGAGAGCACAGCGGCCGGCAAGCTCGTCCGCTTCGAACACGCCGGCGGGCACCGCGTCGTCGAATCCGCGCAACTTCTGAACGCGCTCGGCCGCAAGCCGCGGCTCGACGGGCTGAATCTCGAGGCCGCCGGGGTCACGCATCCGCACGGCCGTATCGAAGCCAATCCGCACCAGCAAACGAGCCGGCCGCACATCTTCGCGGCGGGAGATTGCTGCGGGCCGCACGAGATCGTCCACATCGCCATCCAGCAGGGTGAGACGGCTGCGCGAAATGCGGCGCGCTTGCTCGCGGACAACCCTTCCGCCGAGCTGGAGTCCTCCGACTATCGCCTCAAACTTTTCGTCGTCTTCACCGAGCCCCAGGTGGCCGCGGTCGGCCTGAGCGAGGCGGAGGCACGCGAGCGCGGCCTCGCTTTTCGCACCGCGAGCCATCCCTTCGACGATCACGGAAAGTCTCTCGTGATGGGCGAGAGCGAAGGATTCGTCAAATTGATGACCGACGCCGCGACCGGCGAGATCCTCGGCGGCGCCGTCGTCGGCCCGCACGCGAGCGACCTCATTCACGAGATCGTCGTCGCGATGCATTTCCACGCCACCGCCGCGCAACTCGCCCGCGTGCCGCATTATCACCCGACGCTCAGCGAAATCTGGACGTATCCCGCGGAAGAGCTCGCGAGCTGAACGCGGCGCTCCATCCAGCCGCTCCCGGCCCGCGGGAGCCGCAAACGCTCCCGAAGCGCGAAGGAATGTGTCAAAGCCGCGCTTGACAGCTTAACACAGTGTTGACACCCGAGCCTCGGAGGCTAGTGTCCGCAAATAGCCTCATGAACCTCAACAATTTGACAGGAAAACCTATGGCAGAACCCATCCCTGGCGGAGGCGCAAAAAACGTCCTCGCAAACGACGTCGACATCAAGGGCACGATCAAGTTCGAGAACGAGCTGATTTTCGACGGCAAGATCGAGGGCGAAATCCTTTCCGAAGGCACGCTCGTCATCGGCAAAAACGCCGAAGTCCGCGGCGAAGTCAAAACGAAGTCCGTCACCGTGCACGGCACCGTTTTCGGCAACATCACCGTGACCGAAAAGGCCGAGCTGAAATCCAGCTCGCAGCTCACCGGCGATCTCAAGGCGACCCGCATCATCATCGAGGAAGGCGCGACCTTCATCGGCAAGTCCGAGGTCACCCCGAACAAATCCGCGATGAAGCAGCCGAGCACCAGCTCCGTGCCTGTCGAGCCGCGCAAACAGCCGGTTCCCGCCTAGTCACCACGCCGGCATCCGCCGGATTTCTCACCGATGTTTGGGAGCATCAAAAAGATTCCCACCGAGTGTCCGCACTGCCGGTTCGTGCAAAGCGAACCCGCAGGGCTGATCTCGACCTACTGCCGCGGCTGCGGAGACCACTACACCGTCGCGCCGCGCGCCGTCCCTCCACTCGCTCCCGTCGCGAAGCCGGCCGTGCTGGCGAAGCTCGTGCGCGCGAAGCTTCTCGCACGGGCGCCGCGCAAAATCGCCTGCCACGAGTGCGGCCAGACGCACGATCCGCAAGGCCAGACGGACAGCACGGTCTGCCCCGCCTGCGGCACGACGATTCAGCTTCAAGACATCGAGATTCTCGCCCACAGCACCCGCATGGTGGAAACCCGCGGCACCGTGCATGTGGGCCCCGAGGGGTTTCTGAATTCCACGCGCATCGTCTGCGGGAATGCCGTCGTCGAGGGCCGGATCGCGGGCAAGGTGACTTGCAGCGGCACGCTGCGACTGCGCGGCAGCGGCCTTTGCCGGGCGCAGATCACCACGCAGCGATTGATCATCGATCGCGGCGCCGTTTTGCGATTTGCCTCGACGCTGCGGGCCGCGGAAATCGCGATCCGCGGCCATGCCGAAGCCGACGTCGAGTGCGCCGGCACGCTGCACATCGGACGCCACGGCGGGCTGGATGGCGACGTCCTGGCCCGGGCCATGGTCGTGGACAAGGGCGGCCATTACGCCGGCGAAGTGCAGGTCTCGACCGGCATCATCCGGCCCGAATCCACACCGCGTGAGGAGCGCGAAGTGCGCGTCCTTCCCGGCTGGCAGGCCGATCTGGCCTTCGGCTGATTACGGCTTCGCCGCTGCCGGGGGCGCCATCGACTCGAAGGCCTCGGCGGTCGGCGCCGAAACGCGCGCGGCCACGCTCGCCGGAAAGCTTTTTGCCAGCTGGCGGTAGGCACGGAGCGCGCCTTCGCGCTGGCCCTGCGCGGCCTTCAGCTCGGCTTCGAGCAGCAGGGCGAAGGGCGCGGCAAAGGATTTGCCATCCGCCTGGGAGACCGCTGCCAGCGCTTGATCGGCCTCGTCGAATTTCCCCGCGAGCGCGAGATTTTCGGCGGCGGCGACTTTGGCGAGCGGCGCGAACGGGTGCGCCGGCTGCGTTTTCACGAACTGGTCGAGCACCTTGTTCGCATCGTCGTATTTTTTCTCATCCCGCAACGATTTCGCGAGCAGCAGCGCCGCGTCGCCGGCCACGGGCGAGGAGGAATACTTGCCGATCACGGCCTGGTAGTCCGCCGCCGTCCTGGCAGCGCCGAAGGCCTGCTCGGCGCTGGCTTGCCGGGCGCTGGAAAAGGCGAACCATCCGAAGATGGCGACGATGGCGACGACGAGCGCGAGCGCGCCGGCGATGGCCTTGCCTTTGTGCAGCTCCCACAGAAGCTCGAAGGAATCGATTTCGTAAACGGGCTCGTCCGAGGCCGCGGGAATGGAAAGTTTTTTTGGGGCCATGGAAAAAACGGACTACGCGCCGACCTGCGCGCGCGCTTCCTCGGCGAGGGCGGTGCTGAGATAGCGTTCGCCGGTGGAGCAGGCGACGGTGACGATCAACTTGCCCGCGTTTTCGGGACGTTTGGCAAGCTCGATCGCGGCCTGCACGTTCGCGCCGGTGCTGATGCCGACGAGGAGGCCTTCTTCCTTCGCGAGGCGGCGCGCCATGGCGAAAGCTTCGTCGTTGGTGACGGTGAGGACTTCGTCGATGGAATCGAGATGCAGATTCGTCGGCACGAAGCCCGCGCCGGTGCCCTGGATTTTGTGCGGGCCGGGTTTTACGGGCTCGCCGTTGCGAGTCTGCGTGATCACGGGAGAATCTTTCGGCTCCACGGCGATGGCCTTGAAGCCGGGCCGGCGCGGCTTGATGACTTCGGCGACGCCGGTGATCGTGCCGCCGGTGCCGACCGCGGCGACGAGAAAGTCGACCTGGCCATCGGTGTCCGCCCAGATTTCCTCGGCCGTGGTCTTCGAATGGATGGCGGGATTTGCGGGGTTGTTGAACTGCTGCGGCATCCACGCATTCGGCGTGTCCTTGACGATCTGTTCCGCTTTCGCGATCGCGCCTTTCATGCCTTCCGCGCCGGGCGTGAGGACGAGTTTCGCGCCCAGCATCGCGAGCAGCGTGCGGCGCTCGAGGCTCATGGTTTCAGGCATCGTGAGGATGAGGCTGTAGCCTTTCGCCGCGGCGACGAAGGCGAGCGCGATGCCGGTGTTGCCGCTCGTCGGCTCCACGATGATCGTGCTTTTGTTCAGGATGCCTTTCGCTTCGGCGTCCTCGATCATCGCCATGCCGATGCGGTCTTTCACGCTGCCGAGCGGATTGAAGAACTCGCATTTGAGCGCGATCGTGGCGGAGAGTCCCTCGGTCACGCGGTTGAGTTTCACGAGCGGAGTGCGCCCTACGGTTTCGACGATGTTGTTGTAAATCTGGCCCATGGTTCGGGGTGGTTCGGGAGTCGTGCAGGCTACACAAGCCGCCCCGGGCGGGCAAAGGCTTTCTTGCCGCGCCTGCGCACTTCCAAAGACCATCGCGGGCGGCTAAAAACATCGACCTATCCGCCGGCATGAATCTCCCCACCATCGAAGTCTGCGTGGAAAGCCTCGACGGGCTCGTCGCCGCGCAGGAGGCCCGGGCGGATCGCGTCGAACTGTGCGCCGCCTTGAGCGAGGGCGGCGTGACGCCGAGCCTCGGCACGGTGCGCGCGGCGTTGCGCGCCGCCACCATTCCGGTGCATGTGCTCGTCCGGCCTCGCGGCGGGGACTTTCTTTATTCGGAGCTCGAGTTCGAATCCCTGCGCGATGACGTTGCCGCCTTGGCCCGGACCGGGGCGGCCGCCGTGGCGGTCGGTTGCCTGCGCCATGACGGCGCCGTGGACGAATCCCGCACCTCCGAGCTCGTGCGGGCCGCCGGCGGGATGAGCGTCACTTTTCACCGCGCGTTCGACATGACCCGCGATCCGGAAGAGGCGCTCGGGGCGCTCATTCGCTGCGGGGTGAATCGCGTCCTGACCAGTGGCCGGCATCCGAGCGCGCTCGAGGGCGCGGGGATCCTGGCCCGGACCGTCGCGCAGGCGGCGGGGAAAATCGGCGTGGTCGGCTGCGGCCGTATCCGGGCGGAATCCGTGGTCGAGGTGCTGCAAAAGACCGCGCTTCGCGAGATCCATTTTGCGCCGCTGCGGACCGGCGCCAGCGGCATGCTTTACCGAAATCCACGCTTGTCCATCGGCGCGACCGCGCCGGAGCGCGAATATCTCCGCCCACAGACCGATCCCGAGGCCATCCGAGCATTGATCGAGGCGATCCGACGCGGCTGACGAACGGTCGCTTGCCGAATGCCCACCCCGCCTTACCGTTCTCCATGCCCTCCCTTCTCCCCAAACCCGAAGTCGTCCAAGCCCTCGCCGGGCTTCCCGGCTGGAAACTCGACGGCGACGAAATCGTCCGCATTTTCACGCTCGGCAACTTCGTCGAGGCCGTGGAGTTCGTGAACCAGATCACCGAGCTCGCCGAGGACGCGAACCACCATTCCGACGTCGATATTCGCTGGAATAAAGTCACGCTGCGCCTCTCCACGTACAGCAAAGGCGGCCTGACCAAAGCCGACTTCGCGCTCGCCGCGCAGATCGACGCCATCTAGCGCGCCCTCCTCGCCGAGCTTGACAAAATCAGCCCGCGCGGGCATTCAGTTCCGCCGATGGGCATTCTCCCGTCGTCGTTCTTTGCAGTTTCAGAACCAATCCGCCGGCCTAGGAAAGCAGGGTGAAACTCCCTCACTGTCGCGCAACGGTTAGAGTCCGATCTCGAACCGGTGGAGAAAACCGCACCGCCCTGAAATGGGCAACGTCGCCGCGAAAGCGTCCGTGCCGGGGGTAGTCCTTTTCAACACGGGGAAAGGCTGTCCGCTTCCACTTCCCGTAATCATTGAAAAGACACTTATGAAACTTCACCGAATCAAATCCGTCGTCCTCGCGATCTGCGGCTCCGCAGCTTTCCTCGCGGCTGCCCACTCCGCCATTGTCGTCGGCACAGGCAATGACATCTCCTATCTCGTCATCGAGGCCGCCGAATTCGGCGCTCCGTTGGAATACGAATTCCACTACACGTTCGACGCCATGGCGGCGATCGATTCCTACACTATGATCACCGCGATCGATGCCGCGGACGCCAGCCTCTCTTTCGACTTCACGAATTATGGGACTTCCGATGCGCCGAATTATTTTCTGAACTCGATCACCTACAATTCCGTCACTCCCTCAGACCCCGATCTCTTCTGGGCGCAATGGGTGAGCGGTGGAAAATCCGGCTACCCCACCGGCGTAGATATCGCCAGTGGCACCTGGACCTCGGGCAGCGGCGTCTCGGCACCATACCGCACCCTCACTCCAGGCTCCTGGGACGGATTCATCTTCAACGGCGAGACCGACCCGAACCCTCCCTACGACGTCATCTCCGCCCCCCCAAGCATCACTCCCGTTCCCGAACCCGCCACTCTCGTTCTTCTGGCCATTGGCGGGATCGCCGTGCTCTGGCGACGCAGAGCCCGGCATGCGTAACGCCGGCTTCACCCTGCTCGAGATCCTGGCGTTCGTCCTGGTGACGGCGATTCTCCTCGCCGTCATCGCGCCCGCCGTCTGGAAGGTCTACGAGAGCTCCTCGCTCGCGGTCTCCGCGGAAAACATCCGCCAGCTCTCCGCCGGCGGCGCGCAATACCTCGCCGACAACGAGCAGCGCTTTTGGAAATACCGAGAGAACGGCTCCACGGTCATGGACCATGGTGGCAATCTCATTCGCGGCACGCGCTACTGGTTCGGCTTCGAGACCGACGGCAGCGCCGGCGCCGGCGAGGGCAACCGCGATTTCGACCCCACGCAGAGCCCGCTCGCCGGCTACGTGCCGAAGGGCCTCCACCCCGACCCCAGCTTCGCCACCCACGCCGACGCCTTTAAGCCGAAATACAAATGCGGCTACCTCGGCATCGGCTACAACGTCCTCCTCGGCGGCGGCTGGTCGCCCACTTCGAAGACCATTACCATGAGCTACTGGCAGCTTGCCAATCCGTCGCAAACCGTCGTCTTCGCCACCTCCGCGCAGGTGAATACCTTCCAGTCCCCCGCGTCCACCGGCCACCCGATGCTCGAGGAATTCTACGGCATCGACCAAAACGAAAAAACCATCCACTTCCGCCAGGGCAAGGCGGCCATGGTCGGATTCGCCGACGGCTCCTGCGGCTTCCTGCCCATGGACGAATCCACTCGTGACAACCGAATCCAGGGCGTTAATATCGGCCGGTTCGCGCCAGTTGGCAGCTTCAAATACCTGAGATGAATCCCTCATGAACGGCCGCTCGAAACATCCTCTCGCCCTCGCCTTCTGCCTTTTCCTCGTCGGCTTCTGCGCCTTCTTCCGCGTCGTCCGGCTCGACTTCTTTCCGGCCCTGCAAAACTTCGCCCCCCTCATGGCCATCGCCTGCTGCGGCGCTCTCCTCCTTCCCGGCTGGCTCGCCCTCGCCGCCCCGCTCGGCGCGCTCATCGTCTCCGATATCCTGCTGAATCTCCACTACGGCGCCTCCGTCTTCAGCCTCGAGGAGCTGCCCCGCTACTTCTGCTTCGCCATGGGTGTCGGCAGCGGACTCCTCGCCCGCCGCCTCAAGGGCGCGGCTCTTCCCCTCCTCGGCGTCGTCGCGGCCAATACGATTTTCTTCTACCTCTTCACGAATACCTTCTCCTGGCTCGGCAACGCTGCCTACGCGAAGTCCGCCGCCGGCCTGCTCCAGGCGCTCACCGTCGGCATTCCCGGCTGGCCGCCGACCTGGACCTTCCTGCGCAATTCCCTCGCCAGCGATCTCCTCTTCGCCGGCCTCTTCCTCGCCACGGTCCATCTCGTGTCCCGCGCGCCCCGCCACGCCGCCGCTCCGGCTCGCGCCTAGGCAGATTTCGCGCTCTTCGAATTTTTCTCACCCTGTAGCGGCGCCACCCCCGACTCGGGCATTGGCTCGCGCGGCTTCTCCGCCGAGCGGCCCGCGGCCGGGGCGGACTACATCTCGATAATCGTCAGCATCGTGCCGACGACCGCCACGATCGCCACGACGACTCCCCCCCAGATCAAGACCAGCCGGGTCTTCGGTCTCAAAATTGTGTGACAACCCGGACACGTCAGCACGGGTCGGGGCAGGGGCCATTTGCATTTGGGACAGCGCGGGGAACTCATTGGGGCTCGGAGGAAAAGGAACCAGGAAAGCAAATTTGCGGAGCTTTGTCAGCAATCCGTCGATCTCGGCCCGCGGCCATGCATGCTCAAGGCGGCTCCGGCCGCCGGACTCAATCGGCATTTTCGACCAGAATCGCTTCCAGCCGTTTCCGCGCGCGGTAGACACGCGTTTCGACGGTCTTCGCCGTGATGCCGAGACGCTCGGCGGCCTCGATGTGCGAGAGCCCTTCCAGGGCGGTGAGGATAAGGGCTGTCCGCAGATCGTGAGGAAGCTCGGAGATCGCCTTCTCCACGGAGGCAAGCTGCTCGTCGACGAGGGCCCTTTGGTCGGGTGATGCTGCGAGAGCCGGCAGGTCCTCGGGCTCCTCGTGCTCGAAGAGGGACTGGGTTTGCCGGGCGTTCCGGGTCCACCGGCTCCGCACGTGATCGCGGCACAGGTTTGTCGCGATCGTGTAGAGCCAGGTGACGAACTTCGCGTGCGGCCGAAAGGCCCGGATGTGGAAATATGCCCGCACGAATGTCTCCTGCGCGAGATCCTCCGCATCCGCTTCGTTCCGCACGTAACGGGAGATGAATGAGAAAAGCGGGGTTTTATACTTCCTCATCAACTCATCGAGCGCCGCATCGTTGCCTGCCTGCAGCGCTTCGACGAGAGGGAGGTCTTCGTCGGGCACGGCCGTCAGTGGCTTGCTCCCGTATTCGCCTGCAGGGCATTTGCGGTGAATTGAAGCAGCTTTTCGAATTGCTCCGGCGTCAGGGCGGATTTCATGGCGAAAACGTGCGCCATGGTTTCCATCTGGAGCCCGCCCTGGGCCGCATGGATTTTATCGATCGCGGCATCGACGCGGGGCGAGTCCTGCTGGTCGGTGAGGATGACCTGCGCAAGCTCGGCATTCGCGGCGCGGATCTGCCGGCCAAGAGCCGCCTTGCGTTGCGCGAACTTCGCCTCGATCGGCTCGAGCGCCTTCTCCTGCTCCGCGGTGATGCCGAGGCTCTGGTGCACCCAGGCGTGTGCATCCGGAGTCTCGCGGGGATGCATCACCGAGCGTGTGAGCATGCAAGCGCCGCCGGCCACTACCGCGACGACGAGGAGGAAGGCGATAAATTGCAGGGCTTTTTTCATCGGGAGTGCCCCAGCAGGGTGGAGGGAAGCGAAGGCGCGTCCGGGGCGAAGACGGTCATTCCCCAGGCACGTTGCGGTGTCGCCCGAGCGATGTCGAGCGAACCCATCCCGACCTCGACGGCCAGGGTGACGATCGCGACGGAAAGTGCGCCCGAGGGCCGAAAGATCCAGGCCCACAAGGCCTCGAGGATGGCAGGCTCGCGCCCCGGATCGCTACGCTCGCGGATGGCGCGCCAGACATTCCTCTCGAAGCTCGGAGGGAGGATCGGTCGCGGGGTGCTTCGCGCGAGATGCCCCAGAGCCTCGTCGAGTTCCTTTCTTTTCATACCTCAGTCTAACGGAGCCTTGCGCCTGATCCCTCGAAATCTTTTCGCGGGCTGTGAGTTCACGCCGAGGGCGGCAGAGCATCTCCCCGCGAGACTTTGATCGAGATCAACGAATCGAGCAGAAGCCGTCGCGAGCCCGAGGGATTGTCTTCGGGCCGTCTTTTAACCGGATGAAGCCACACAACGTGGCCCAAACATCAAAAGAAAGACAATCCTATGAAAACCCTGAATAAAACCCTCGGCGCCTTGACCCTCTCGACGGCAATCGTCGGAGCCGCCCTCGCCGGTCCCAGCAATCCCACCGTGAGCTTCGGCGCCCCCGTTGCCAGCCACCAGACGGCTGGCGGCTGCCCCATGATCAAGACGGAAACCAAAGTCACCAGCATCGCGACCTCCAAAGGACAGATCGCCGTGCAAAAAGTCACGGGCCATCATCACGAAGGCTGCATCGTATCGACGGGCAAGGTCACCTGCAAGGCTACTGGCATCGCATGCGCGACCATGGCTAAAAGCTGACTTCGTGGATCCCTCGGAATCGAGACGGAGAACCTGCTCTCCGTCTCGATTTTCGGCTGGACATGGCTCTCGGGTCAATCGGCCAGGAATCGCAAGGCATCCCCCAGCCGCAGACGCCACGACGCCTCGTGATGGTCGCCGCCGATCACGCGCAGGATGTGGAATTCCCGGCCGTCCTCCCAGCCCTTCGCCTCCAGCAGCGCGCCGAGCTCGTGATGATACGGCTCGTAGCCGCGGTCAAAGCCCTCGGTCCCGTAGTCGAAATAGAATTTCGTATCCGCCGGGAGCGCCGATTTCCCCGCCAGCATCCGCAGCGACGCGCAGTCGGCCGGCGTGCTGCCGGAGACATCCTCGAACGAAGTCGAGAGCCCCAGCATTTTTCCAAAAATCTCGGAATGGTGCAGCGCCGTGGAGAACGCGCTCAACCCGCCGAGCGACGCGCCGCAGACCGTGCGCGCCTCGCGGTTCGCCAGCGTGCGGTAGCGCGCGTCGAGCGACGGGACAAGCTCCGTGGCCAGGAATTGCGCGTAGGCCGCGCCGCCCAGCTCCGGCGAGAGATCGATATCCCGCTCGCTGCGCATGCCCTCGCCCGAAAAACCCTCCGGGTGGCACACTCCCACGACGATCGCCTCCGGCATCGACCGCTCCGCCGCCAGCACGCGCAGCCACTCATCTGCCGCCAGATCGACTTTCGAAAGCGGGCTCGTCTCGGGATCGAAGACATTCGCGCCATCGTTGAAATAGAGCACCGGAAACCGCCGCTCCGACTCCGTCGCATAGCTTGGCGGGAGCCAGATGAGCAGCTCGCGCCACGATGCGAGCAGCCGCGAATACACGCGGTCGCGCATCAGGCGGCCGGCGTAGCGGTCCTTCCAATCGGCGACCGTGCGGTGAACGGTCGCATCGAGCCAGACCTCGTGGCGCGCGTTCGGCGGCACGCTGCCCCAGGCGTCCACGGCCTCCGATTCCCAGCTCCCGCCGCGCAGGATCTTGTATTCCAGCACCGCTCCGGTATCGGCCTCGATCGTGCCGACGTGGCGGTCGCCTTCCCATCGCAGCGGCAGCGCGCGGGCGGCATCCCACTCGCCGAGAGGGCGCGTGTTTCCACAAAGGCTGACCGGTTCCTCCGGACGGCCGATCGGCGGAAGGATTTCAAAGCGAATCCGGCTCATGGGGACACTTCAGGATACCCCGCCAGCACCGCCGGCGCCACTTCAGCTTGTCCCATTCGTCCGGCTCAGCAAGGCCCTCGCGCTCGCGAGCTGCTCCGAATTGCCAATGAGCAGCACGTCGTCGCCAGCGTGCAGCTCCTCCTCCGGCGCCGGGTTCACGAGGCTTGTCCCGTCGCGCTCGATTCCCACGATGCTCGCGCCCGTCTCCGTGCGCAGCCTCAGCTCGGAAATCATTTTCCCCTCCGCCTCCGCGCCGCGCACCAGGCGCACCGGCTCCAGCCGGGCCTCGCGCAAGAACGACGGCACTTTCCTCGCCAATGCATGCTCATCCACGTCGGGCAGCTCGGCGAACGTATCGTGCAACGCGTATTGCGCGCGCGCATAGAGCCGGTTCGACGCCCGATAAAGGAGGATCCCCGCAATCACCGCGATGCCGAGCGCAAGCAGCAGGACGTTGCGCGACGGCAGCAGGGTGGAGCTCAGGACCAGCAGCCAGAGCACCATCAGCCCGCTTCCCGCGGCAAGCACCGTGCCCGAGACGACGGCCCTCGCCGTGGACGTATTGGCGCCGGCCTTCGCCTGGCTCACGCTCAATTCCGCGACCATCATCCCGCCCGCCTGGAATTTCCGCCAGGCCGCGACCAGGCAGGGAAAACTCAGCAGCAGCGCGCCGAGCCACAGCGTCGCCTTCACGCCGTCCGCGCCGCCGGGAAATTGAGTCCAGTCCCCCGCATAGCGCGCATGAACGACGGCCGCGGCGATGAACACGCCCGTCGCGAGCAGGAGGTTCAGCAGGATCTGCCAGGCAAGCTTCGTAAGAATCCGCGCCGCCGGGCTGCCGCTGCCCTTCCCGCCGATATCGCCGACCCAGCCGCTGTAGGCATCCATGATATCCACCAGCGGCTTCGGCGCCATCCGGTCGAACCACGACACGACGCCGTCCGACGAACGGATCAGATACGGCGTGCAAAGCGTCGTGAGCGCCGACACCGACACCGCGATCGGATAAAGGAAATCGCTCGTCCGCCCCAGGTCGTGCCCCAGCGCCGCGAGGATGAACGAGAACTCGCCGATCTGCGCGAGCCCCATGCCCACGCGCAGCGAAGTGCGCATGCCGTTGCCCGCAAGAAAGGCCCCCAGCGCGCAGGAGAGCGCCTGCCCGGCCACGACGACAGCCGCGATGATCAGGATCGGCCACACGTATTGCCCGATCAGCGCCGGGTCGATGCGCAGCCCGATCGAGACGAAAAACACCGCGCTGAAAAGGTCGCGCACCGGGTGCATGAGCGACTCGATCTTGGCGATCTGGCGCGCCTCGGCGACGATCGCGCCGATGAGGAACGCCCCGAGCGCCACGCTGTAGCCGAGCTTCAGCGTAAGCAGCGACACGCCGAAGCACAGGCCGACCACCGTCACCAGCAGCAGTTCGTTGCTCTTGAATCGCGCAAGGTAGTTCAGCAGCCGCGGCACCGCGATAAGGCCGATCACGAGCAGCCCGCCCAGAAACGAGCTCAGGCTCAGGATCGTCATTCCCATCTGGCCGCCATCCAGCGTGCCCGTCTTCGCGAAGCCCGAAAGCACCGCGATCATCACGATCGCCAGGATGTCCTCCACGATGAGAATCCCGTAGATGAGCTGCGCGAACCGCTCCTTCGTTTTTCCAAGGCTGTCCAGCGCCTTGACGATGATCGTCGTTGACGAGACGGAAAGGATCGCCCCAAGGAAAATGCTGTCCATCGGCTTCCAGCCAAAGGCCTGGCCGAGCTGATATCCGGCCTGCATCATCAGCAGGATCGCGAGGGGCGCCGCGATGAACGCCGTCGCGCCCACGGCCTTGAGCTTGCGCAGGCTGAACTCCAGCCCGAGCGCGAACATCAGGAAAATCACCCCGATCTGCGCCAGCGTGTCGATCGTCTCCTGGCTGGAAATCATCGCGAACGGCGGCGTGTGCGGCCCGATCACGAATCCCGCCAGGATGTAGCCGAACACCACGGGCTGCCTGAACTGCCGGCATAGAATCGTCGCCACCGCGGCGACAATCATCACAACGGAGAGGTCCTGAAGAAAATCGATTTGGTGCATGGGTGTGCCTTCATCTTCGCGATGCCTTGCGCCGCGCACCAGCGCATTTCCGCTTCCTTTGCGCTCGCCGCGTTTCGCCGGCGCCGTCACACTCCGCGTTCCGATGCACGAGAATCTCGATCTTATTCTGACGTTCGCGGGAGGCCTCGCCGCGGCGCTCTTCTTAGGCTACATCACCACCCGCATCGGGCTGTCGCCGATCGCCGGCTATCTCATCGCCGGCATCGCGGTGGGCAGCCACACGCCGGGATTCGACGCCAACGAACATCTCGCCTCGCAGATGGCCGAGATCGGCGTCGTCCTGCTCATGTTCGGCGTCGGGCTGCAGTTCCACATCAAGGAACTTCTTGCCGTGCGCCGCGTCGCGATCCCCGGCGCGATCGCGCAGATCGCCGCCGCCACGCTGCTCGGCATCGGCGTGACCCATGTCCTCGGCTGGAGCCTGAACGCGGGCATCATCTTCGGCCTCGCGATCTCCGTGGCGAGCACGGTGGTGCTCACGCGCGTGCTCTCGGACAACAACGCGCTCCACACGCGCACCGGCCACATCGCCATCGGGTGGCTGGTCGTGGAGGATATTTTCACGGTCTTCGCGCTCGTGCTCCTGCCCGCGCTCTTCGGCGAAAAAATGGCCGGGACCGGCCTCGCGGGCGCGGTGGGCGGCGCGGTCCTGAATCTCGCCGTCCTCATCGCGCTCACCTTCGCGCTGGGCGGGTTCGTCATTCCGAAGCTCCTCGCCTACGTCGCGCGCACCGGCTCGCGCGAGCTTTTCACGCTCACCATCCTGGTGCTCGCGCTCGGCATCGCCGTCGGTTCCGCGAAGCTCTTCGGCGCGTCCATGGCGCTCGGCGCCTTCCTGGCCGGCATGGTGGTCGGGCAGTCGGAGTTCAGCAATCGCGCCGCCACCGAGGCGCTGCCGTTTCGCGACGCGTTCGCGGTGCTGTTCTTCGTATCCGTCGGCATGCTTTTCGACCCCTTTCGACTCGAACAAGACTGGCCGCTCATCGCTCTCACGACGGCAATCATCCTCGTGGGAAAACCGGCCGCCGCCCTCGTCGTGGTGCGCGTGCTCGGCTATCCGTTTGCCGTCGCTCTCGGCGTCGCTGTCGCCCTCGCGCAGATCGGCGAGTTTTCGTTCATCCTCGCCTCGCTCGGGAGTCAGATTAAAATTCTGCCCGAAGGCGCGCTGAATATTCTCGTCAGCTCCTCGATCCTCTCCATCACGCTAAACCCGCTGCTCTACAAGGCCACCCCGGCCATCGGGCGTTGGGTCACCCGCCGTCCGAAAATCGCCCGCTGGCTGAACCCGCCGACGCCCCTTCCCGACGCGCCCGACATCCCGGACGGCGACGACGAACACCACGCCGTCGTGGTGGGCTACGGTCCCGTCGGCCGCACCGTGAAACGTCTCCTCGCTCGCAACGGCATCCGCCCGGTCATCGTGGAAATGAATGTCGATACCGTCCGCTCCCTCCGCGAGAGCGGAGTCGACGCCGTCTACGGCGAGGCCGCCCGCCGCGAGACCCTCGTCTCCGCGAGCGTCGCCACGGCGGAGGCCCTCATTTTCACCGCCTCCAGCGTGGCGGACGTGGATCAGGCGATCCGCCTCGCCCTCGAGCTCAACCCCGACATCCGCATCCTCGCCCGCTCGAACTACCTCACCGAGACCGTCGCTCTCGACCGCGCCGGTGCCCATCGCGTCGTCACCGCCGAGGGCGAAGTCGCCCTCACCATGACGGAATTCGTCCTCCGCTCGCTCGGCGCCACGTTCGAACAGGTCGAACGCGAACGCGAACACGTCCGCCGCGAGCTTTTCGGCGACTCCGAGGAATGAATCGGTCTTGTCACGTATAAACACATCACTATATTTTGATGCGTTCTATTAAACGCTCTGATGATTGACCCGATCTCCGCCGAAATTCGCGCCCTGCTTGCCGACCGCATCCTCATTCTCGACGGAGCGATGGGCACGATGGTGCAGCGCTACAAGCTCGGGGAGGCCGACTATCGCGGGGAGCAATTTGCGGACTGGCCGAGCGACGTGAAGGGCAACAACGACCTGCTCTGCATCACGAAGCCGGAGGTCATCCGCGAGATCCACGGCCAATACATCGCCGCCGGCGCGGATATCATCGAGACAAACACCTTCAGCGCCACCACGATTGCCATGGCCGACTACGGCATGCAGCAGCTCGTGCCGCAGCTCAACCTCGCCGCCGCGAAAGTCGCCCGCGAAGCCGCCGACGCCTGCACCGACCGCCGGATTTTCGTCGCCGGAGCCATCGGCCCGCTCAACCGCACGCTCACGCTTTCCCGCGACGTCAACGATCCCGGCGCGCGCGATGTCACCTTCGAGCAGGTCGCCGCCGCCTACCGCGAGCAGATCGAATATCTCGTGCAGGGCGGCGTGGACATCCTTCTCGTCGAGACGATTTTCGACACGCTCAATGCCAAGGCCGCGCTCTACGCGATCAGCGAATTTTTCGAGGAGACCGGCAAACAGCTGCCTGTGATGGTCAGCGGCACGATCACCGACCTCTCGGGACGCACGCTCACCGGCCAGACCGTCGAGGCATTCCTGAATTCCGTCAGCCACTTCCCGCTGCTTTCCGTCGGCCTGAACTGCGCCCTCGGTCCAAAGGAAATGCGCCCCTACATCGAGGAAATCTCGCGCATCGCGCCCTTCCACGTCAGCACCTATCCGAACGCCGGCCTGCCCGATCCGCTCTCCGCGACCGGCTTCCCCGAGACGCCCGAGAGCCTCGCCCCGCAGTTGAAGGATTGGGCCGAGCAGGGCTGGCTGAACATCATCGGAGGCTGCTGCGGCACGACGCCGGATCACATTCGCGAGATCGCGAAGGCGGTGCGGCCTTTCAAACCGCGCGTCATTCCCGAACGCGAGCAAACGCTGCGGCTCAGCGGCCTCGAGCCCTTCACCGCGCGGCCGGAAATTCCATTCATCAACATCGGCGAACGCACGAACGTCACCGGCTCCCCGCGATTCGCGAAATTGATTCTCGCCGGCAACTACGACACCGCGCTCTCCGTCGCGCGCCAGCAGGTCGAGGCCGGCGCGCAGATTATCGATATCAACATGGACGAAGGCATGCTCGACGGCGCCGCGGCCATGACGAAGTTCTGCAACCTCATCGCCAGCGAGCCCGACATTTCGCGCGTGCCGATCATGGTGGATTCCTCGAAATGGGAAGTCATCAAGGCCGGCCTCCGCTGCATCCAGGGCAAGAGCGTGGTGAATTCCATCTCTCTGAAAGTCGGCGAGGAGGAGTTCAAAAAGCACGCCACGCTCGTCCGCCGCTACGGCGCCGCCGCGGTCGTCATGGCCTTCGACGAGCAGGGGCAGGCCGACAATTTCGAGCGCCGCGTCGAGATCTGCTCGCGCGCCTATCGCATCCTCGTCGACGAAGTCGGCTTCCCGCCCGAGGACATCATCTTCGATCCGAACATCCTCACCGTGGCCACGGGCATGGAGGAGCACAACAACTACGCCGTCGACTTCATCGAAGCCACGCGCTGGATCAAGAAGAACCTGCCGCACGCCAAGGTGAGCGGCGGCGTCTCCA
>JAATET010000005.1 GCA_015655545.1 Chthoniobacterales bacterium
CAACGCCCGCGCCCGCGTGCTGCGCAAGCGCCAGCCGATCTACGATGGCGGCCTCGCTACCTTGCGCCGTTTCCAGGATGAAGTGAAGGAAGTGCGCAACGGGCTCGAGTGCGGCATCCGGCTGGGCGATTTCGACGAATACGAAGTCGGGGACATCATCGAGGCTTATACCCTCGAGAAAATTGCGCAGACGCTCTGACGGCTCTTGCCGCCAGGGGGTTTTGCAGCGTCAGTGACTTATGAAATATCGGCTCGAACGCGTCCGCGAAGTGCTCAAGCGCGAGCTTGGCGTCATCATGGTGAGAGAGCTTCGCTTTACGTCGCCGCTGGTGACGGTGAGCGATGTGGATATCACGCCTGATCTCAAACAGGCGCACGTCTTCGTGAGTGCGATCGGAAACGATCGTCAGCAGCGCGAAGCGATCGAACTGCTCGAGCAAAATCGTGTCATGCTCCAGCACGAGCTCTCGAAGCGCGTGGTCATCAAATACACGCCGCATCTGAACTTCAGACTCGATGGATCCATCGAGCGCGGAGCCCGAGTCATCAATATCATGGAAGAGCTTGGCCTCACTCCCGAGAAGCCAGAGGCCGGGGCCGAAGACGAGGAGGCCAAAGAATGAGCGGCGTAAATTCCACTTTTGAAGAAATCGCCCGCGCGCTGGAACCGGCGAAGACCGTGCTCGTGGCGAGTCATCTGCGGCCGGATGGCGACGCCCTCGGTTCGACGATCGCTTTTGCCCTGTGGCTGAAAAGCCTCGGCAAAGAAGTCACGGCTTGGAACGAGGACGGCATGCTCGAAAAATTTCGCTATTTGCCGGAAGCGGATATCGTGAAGCAGCCGGAGGGCACGGGGCGGAAGTTCGACGCCTTCGTCGCGCTCGATACCTCGGTCAAAAATCGTCTGGGAACCGTCCTGTCGGCGATCGAGGAGCCCGCGATTTTCGTGAACATGGATCACCATGTGAGCAATGGCCGCTTCGGTGCATTGAACTACATCGCCGCGGCTTCGCCGGCGACCGGGGAAATCGTTTTCGAATTTCTCAAAGATCGCGGAGCCACGATCACGCCGGAGATCGCGGCGAATCTCTATGTCGCGATCTCGACGGATACCGGCTCATTCCAATATCCGAATACGACGGCGCGCACCTTTCGCGTCGCGGCCGAGTTGATCGAGGCTGGGGTCGATGTCGGCGCGCTTTCGCAGGCGATGTATGACAGCCAGCCGCGGCGGCGGTTGGAGCTTTTGCGACACGCCTTGAACGAAGTGAAGTTTTGTTGCGACGGAAAGGTGGCGAGCTTTACGCTCACCGAGGCCGATGTCGCGCGGCTTGGCGTGCTGCCCGAGGATAACGAAGGCATCATCGATCATCTGCGCTCGGTAGACTCGGTCGTGGCGGCGGTTTTTTTCGAGGATCTCGGCGGTGGCAAGGTGCGCGTCAGCTCGCGGTCGAAAGATCGGCGCGTGGATGTGTGCAAGGTTTGTGCGGTGTTCGGAGGCGGCGGACATGCGCTCGCGGCGGGGGCTCGCATCGCGGGTTCGATCTCCGAAGTGGAGGAGCGTTTTTTGAAAGTGCTTTGTGATGAAGTCCGCGGAATCGATTGACGGCGTTCTTTGCGTCGATAAAGCGCCGGGCATGACGTCTCACGATGTCGTCGGCATCGTCCGGCGCGCGCTGGACACGAAAAAAGTCGGCCATTGTGGCACGCTCGATCCGCTCGCGACCGGCCTGCTGCTCATCACGATCGGCCGCGGCACGAAGATCCAGGATCTCATCATGAGCGAGGACAAGGAATACGTCGGCACGATGAAGCTCGGCGAGACGACGGACAGCCAGGATTCCGATGGCGAGATCGTCGAGACGCGTCCCGTGCCGGAGTTGGCGGCGACGGAAATTGACGCGGCCTTTGCCAAATTTCACGGCGATTTTTACCAAATGCCGCCGATGGTCAGCGCGATCAAGAAGGACGGCGTGCCGCTCTACAAGCTGGCGCGCCAAGGAAAGACGGTCGAGCGCGAACCGCGGTTCGTGCATGTGTATGCGCACCAGATTCTCGCGTTGCGGTTGCCGGAAATCGATTTTCGCGTCGTGTGCAGCAAAGGATTTTACGTGCGCACTTATGCGTTCGATATCGGAAACGAACTTGGTTGCGGCGCGCATTTGCGAGCATTGCGTCGCACAAAGTCCGGCCGTTTCACGGTCGACGGCGCCATCACGATCGACGAACTCAAAACCCTGCCGCGCGAAGCGGTCGTGGCCCGGGTGATGAGCCTTCCGGATGTCTCGCGCTTGCGAGGAGCGTAGCGCCAGAAGCATGGAAATTCTCCGCTCCATCGCCGAACTGGAACGAATTTCCGGCCCGGTCGTGCTGTCGATCGGCGTGTTCGACGGTGTGCACCCCGGGCATCGCGCCGTGCTGGGCCGCGCCGCCGCGGATGCCGCGGCGGCGGGCGGATCGGCAGTGGCGCTGACCTTCGATCCGCATCCGGCGCGTTTTCTTCGCCCCGGGGCGGCGCCCCGCCTGCTGACTTCGACGGCCCACAAGGCCCGGTTAATCGAGGAATTCGGCATGCCGAATCTTTTGATCGTGCCGTTCGACGCGGAGTTTGCCGCGCAAAGTCCCGAGGCTTTCATCCGCCGCCTCGCGTCGGCGGCGCGCCCGCTGCGGCAGATTTGCGTGGGCGAGAATTGGACCTTTGGCAAAGGGCGCGCCGGAAACGTCGCGTTGCTGCGGGCGCTCGGGAAGGAAATGGGGTTTACGGTGGCGGAAGTGCCGGCCGTGAAAATCGACGGCGCGGCGGTGAGCAGCACGCGCGTTCGCGAGGCGGTGGAGCGGGGCGACCTCGACGCGGCGCGGCGCCTTCTAGGGCGCGACTACACGATCCTCGGCACAGTGGAGCCGGGCGACCGGCTGGGGCGCACGATCGGCTTCCCGACCGCGAACCTGCGCGCGCACAACGAACAGTTTCCGCCGGACGGAGTGTATGCGGTGCGCGTGTCGGCGGAGGGCGAAAATTGGCGTGGCGTGGCGAACGTCGGTTATCGCCCGACGGTGGCGTCCGGCGCGCCCGAGCGGAAGCTCGAGGTGCACCTTTTCGATTTTTCCGGCGATCTTTACGATCGCGATCTCGACGTCGATTTCGTGTGCTTTCTGCGCGGTGAAAAAAAGTTCGACGGCCTCGACGCGCTCAAGGCGCAGATCGCCGCCGACGCCGCGGAGGCGAGGCGGCTGCTGGAGGCGCGTTAAAAGTCGGCGCGCAGGGCCGCGCGCTCTCCCGGTGGGTCAGGCGCCGGGCAGCGCGGCGCGCATGGCGGCCAGCGGAGCGGGGCGATTGAACCAAATTTCAAAGGCGAGCGCGCCTTGATGAAGGAGCATGGACAGGCCATTGGCCGCGCGCGCGCCGGCGTGTTCCGCATCCTCGACGAGGCGGGTTTTCCCACCCGCGTAAACGGCATCGTATACCATGAGATTCGGTGTGAGATGGGCCTGGGGAATGAGCGCGGGATCGCTGCGTTTCATGCCGACGGAGGTGGCATTGACCAGCAGATCGACGTGCTCGAGTTCCGCGCGCAGCGCGGCACTGTCATGTTGGATGGCGGCCAGGCGCTCGGATGGTCCGATCAGGCGATCCGAGCGAAAGTAGGGGGCCAGTTCCTGCGCCAGCGAGACCGCTTTTTCCACGGAGCGATTCACCAGCACAAGACGCTCGCAGCCTTCGATCGCGCATTGCACGGCGATGGCACGTCCCGCACCGCCCCCGGCACCGAGCACCATCACGCGAAGATCGCGCACATCGACGAAGAATTCCTCGCGGATCGCGCGAATGAAACCTGCGCCATCGGTATTGAAACCAGTCAGCTTTCCATTTTCGATAGCTACGGTATTGACGGCGCCGATGGCCTTCGCGGCGGGGTCGATCGCGTCCAGCGATGCGAGCGCGGCGGTTTTGTGGGGATACGTGAGATTGGCGCCGAGAAAGCCGGCGGCTGGAAGAGCCTTTAGGCTCGCATTTAATTCCGCGGGCGCGACATGCAGACGGATGTATTGGGCGTCGATGCCACTGGCGCGAAGGGCGGCATTTTGAAAGAGCGGCGATTTCGATTGCTCGATGGGGTCTCCGAAAACGGCGAGCCGCGCTGGCGGCGCGAGCACGTGGAATCGCTCGCCTCCATTCAGCAAGTCGGACGCCGGAAAGACCTCGTTCATGCGGAAAATTCGGCGTTCGCTCGATCGAAACGCGCGAGCACGCGATCTTTCCCGAGCACTTCGAGCATCTCATACAGCCCGGGACCGACGGCTCGACCGCTGACGGCGACACGCGCGGGGTGGATGAATTCCCCCGTTTTCACGCCTTGCTGTTCCGCGGTTTCCTTGAGCTTCGTTTCCAGCGCCGGATGTGTCCACTCAGCTACCGTTGCAAACGCGGCTTTGAGCTGGGCAAGCCGATCGAGCGCGCCTGTTTTGCGCAATGCTTTTTCCGCGGCGGCGGGATCGAAAGCGTAGTCCTCGGTGAAAAGATATCCGATCCAATCGGGGACGTCGGAGAGGTGCTTCACCTTGGGCTTCACGATGGCGAGCGCGGGGAGCAGGGCTTCCTTGCTGCCATAGGCGATTCCCGCTTTGTCGATGAAGGGAAGTGTGAGCTCGGCGAAGCGTTCGAGGCTCATGTGCAGCAGGTACTGGCCGTTGAGCCAAAAACATTTGTCGAGATCGAAAATGGCGCTGCGGCGATTGATGTTCTCGAGCGTGAAGAGCTCGCGAATTTCTTCGAGGCTCAGGAATTCGCGATTGTCCTTCGGGGACCAGCCGAGCAGGGAAATGTAGTTCGCCACGGCCTCGGGGGCGTAGCCGCCGTCGATGAAGTGCGTGATGCTCGAGCCGCCGTCGCGCTTGCTGAGTTTTTTACCCTCGTGATTCAGGATGAGCGGAATGTGTGCAAACTGCGGCGGCTTCGCGCCGAGCGCGTCGTAGAGCTCGACGTGCTTCGGCGTATTCGAGAGGTGATCCTCGCCGCGGATGACGTGCGTGAGCTGCATCTCGATGTCGTCGACAACGTTCACGAAATGGAAAATCCACGAGCCGTCCGGACGGCGAATGGTCATGTCGGGATGCGTGACCGGGTTCGACATATCGAACGAGATTTTCCCGCAGACGAGATCTTCCACGACGACGGTCTTGCGCGGCGAGCGGAAGCGGATGGTCCCGGCGTCTTCATACACGACGCCTTTCGCCTCGAGCGTCGCGAGATGTTTTTCGTAGATCGCGTTCCGCTGGCTTTGGAAATAGGGTCCGAAATTGCCGCCCGCTTCCGGACCCTCGTCCCATTGCAGGCCGAGCCAGTGCAGCCCTTGGTAGATGACGGAATAGGCCTCGTCGGTGTTGCGCGCGGCGTCGGTATCCTCGATGCGGAGGATGAAGGCGCCGCCGTGTTTGCGGGCATAAAGCCAGTTGAAGAGAGCGGTGCGGGCGCCTCCGACGTGAAGGAAGCCGGTGGGTGAAGGAGCGAAGCGCGTGCGGACAGACATCAGAAAAAACTAAACGGGATTTACAGGATTGGCAGAATTAACAGGAAAGCGCGGGACGGGGAAGAAAACCTGTCTTTGGCATCAAACATCGCTATTTTCGCTCCATGTCCCTGCAAACCCAGATCGATAGCGATATCAAGGATGCCATGCGCGCCAAGGACGCGGCAAAGCTCGGCGTGCTGCGCATGTTGAAATCCGCCGTGATGAACGCCGCGATCGAGAAAGGCGGCGCGGGCACGCAGCTCGAAGACTCCGAGTCCATCGTCGTCATTCGCAAGGAAGTCAAAAAGCGGCAGGATTCGATCGAGAGCTTCGAAAAGGCCGGCCGCACCGAGCTCGCGGACAAGGAAAAGGCCGAGATCGAAGTGCTTTCCGGTTATTTGCCGCAGGCGCTCGCGGTCGAGGAAGTGGCGGCGTTGGTCCGCGAAGCGATCGCGGAGGCGGGTGCGACTTCGAAAAAAGAAATGGGCGCGGTGATGAAGATCGCCAACGCCAAAGCCGCGGGCCGTGTGGACGGCAAGACGCTGAGCGGCGAGGTGCAGAAGCAACTCGTCTGAATGGCGGCCGCGGAATCAACGCCGTTGCTCGGAGCGGTGATCGTGGCGGCGGGTTCCAGCCGGCGCATGGGGTTCGACAAGGTGCTGGCGACGCTCGCGGGCGAGCCGCTGATTCGTCACGCCCTGCGCGCTTTCGAGCAATGCCACGCGGTGCGGGAAATCGTCGTCGTGTGCGCGCGGGAGCGGGAGACGGATATTCGTTCCGCGCTGGCGGATGTCGGAAGGATTTCCAAATTTGTTTCGGGCGGTGAAACGCGGCAGCATTCCGTCCTCCACGGCCTCGAAGCGCTCGGTGGCGGCATCGATTTTGTCGCCGTCCACGATGCCGCGCGCCCGCTTGTCACCCCCGAGTTGATCGAGCGGTGTTTCGGTGCGGCGATCCAGCACGGAGCGGCCGCGGCCGCGGAGCCGGTAACCGACACGCTGCAGCGGGCCGACGAAACCAGGCGCTGCGCCGAAGTGGTCGATCGGGAGAAACTTTGGCGCATGCAGACTCCGCAGGTTTTTCGCGTCGATGAATTGCGCCGCGCGATGAATGGAGCCCGCGCCGCGGGAGTGAGCGTGACCGATGAAACCTCGGCTTTGCGTCGCATGGGGGGACGAGTGTTTCTCGTGGAAAATGCGGAATGGAATTTTAAAGTGACCTATCCCCGCGACGTGCCGGTGGCGGAATTCATCCTCCGCTCGCGTGCGGCGGCAAGCTTGACGTGAGTAAAACCCAGCTGACCAAACTTTCGAACGGCATCCGTGTCGTGACGTGCGAGATGCCGCACGCGCAATCCGCGACTTTTGGCATCTGGACCGCGGTCGGCGGGCGCCACGAGCCACTGCGCCTCACGGGCATTTCGCATTTTATCGAGCACATGCTTTTCAAGGGCACGCGCCGCCGCACCGCGCGCCAGATCGGCCAGGAAGTCGAGGCGGTGGGCGGCTATCTGAACGCGAGCACGACGCACGATCACACGGCCTACTATGGCGCGGCGCCGGGCGATCATTTCAATCGCCTCAGCGCGGTGCTTTGCGACATGTATCTCGAGCCGCGCTTTGCCGAGGCGGATATCCGGCGGGAGTGCGGGGTGATCGGCGAGGAAATCCAAATGTATCAGGACGAGCCGTCGGATCTCGTGCAGGAGCTGCTTTGGGAGGAGCTGTGGCCGGACGACGCGCTTGGTCGCTCGCTCACCGGGACGCTGGAAAGTATCGGGCGGTTGCGGCGCGCCGATTTTGTCGCCTACCGCGACGCGCATTATCAAACGGGAAATACCGTGGTCAGCGCCGCGGGGCGGGTGGAGCATGACGAAGTGCTGGCGCGGGTCGAGAAGCTGCTCGGCGCATTGCCGGTCGGGCGCCGCAGCCGCATTTCCAAGGCGCCGGAATTGCGGCCGCGGTTGCGCGTTCGCATCATTCCGCGCGAGACGCAGCAGCTGCACGTCGCGTTTGCCGTGCCGTGTTGTTCGCTGCAAAGCGAGGATCGCCATGCGACCTCGTTGTTGAATTTGTTGCTCGGGGGAAACATGAGTTCGCGGCTTTTCCAGGAACTGCGCGAGAAGCGCGGCATATGCTACAGCGTGAGCTCGAACGTGAGCCAGTATGCCGATACGGGCGTGATCAATTTCTACATCGGCCTCGACGCGAAGAATCTCGAAAAGGCCTTGCGCCTGATCGGCCGGGAGTTTCGCCGGCTTCGTGAGGAGCCGGTGCGCGCGGCCGAACTGAACCGCGCCAAGGAATACGCCATCGGCTCGAGCCGCATGTCGCTCGAGCGCACGTCGGCGCAAAATTCGCGCATCGGTTACTCGACGCTCTTCTACGGCCGCGTGATGGACGCCGAGGAGGCGCATGCCCGCCTGCGCGCGACGACGGTCGAGGATGTGCAGCGCGTCGCTCGCGCATCGCTGCGCACTCAAAAAATGACCATGACGATGATCGGTGCCTTGCCCGAGAAGACGGCGATCGCGAGCTGGCTCGACTAGTTTTTTCGCTGACGGCGCGGCGCCTGGCGCCTAGCGTGCGGACGCATGAGAATCTGCAGGGTCCTGGGTATCATTCTTCTCGGCATTTCGATCAATGGTTGCTCGAGAAAAAACGAATCCGGAGATTCATCGAAGCCAGGCTCCGCGGAGGTTCCGGCGAGAACTGAAGAAGGACAGTTGGTTAGGGACGTGTGCACGGATCTCGCGAGACTTGCGGCTTTTGGTGCTGGGAAATCGCTGCCATCTCCTTCGAAAATCGCCGTGATCCGCTTGAAGAATGAGGCTGCAACACCGGTTTATCGCGTTTCTTTTTCCGAAGACAAAGGCGGCTTGAAAGGGGCCGTGGATATTGCGGTCTCCACCCATGTGCTGGACGCCGAGATATACCGCCCATTGACGGCGTTTCTCGGCGGGACCTATCCGCAAAAAGCGGATGCGGCGGCATACGCTCCGAAGGCGGCGGAGGCTCTTTCGGGCTTTCAAGCTGAAGGTTTCGTCGCCGAGAACCGCCGAATTTCCGGCTTTTTAAACGAGAATCCCAGGAGCGTCGCTGCCAACGAGGATGCTGCGGTGTTGCTGGGAGCGTTTGCCCTGCGCGAAAATTCCGGTGCTTTCTGGAATCCTCTGCCAGTCTGTGCCAGAGCGACCGCCCACCTTGCTTATGCGGAATTTTTGACGGGAAAGCCTTCCGACAGCGCGGACGCTTTGCTGGCAGATCTCTTGATCGGTCTGATGGCGGACACGAAAGCTCGGTGCCAGCGGCAGATTGAAGAGTTGCAGAAATTTGCGTCTGCGCGTTCGGTTCTTTCGCATTGGGCGGCGGCAACTCGATATCGAAACTCGCGTGATTGGCGGGTTCCACTCGATCCGTCCGGCGCCACGCTTCTGGAAAAAATCGAGAAATATCGTGCGTGGTGCGATGCAGGCGGCACCGGGCCGGCGATGGCGGATTTGCTAAAAACCAAGCCCGAGGAAATTCCAGATTGGTCGCGCATCACCCTGGAGACCTCCTGGAGCGTGGATGCGGGGCATCGATTCACTCCTGGCTTTCTCGCTGCGGAATTGCAGGAGGCGGCGAAAGTGCTTGAGCGTCCGATTCCTGGCAGCGCGGTGGAGGCGAAGGCGTTCGTGGCGGCGTTGAATATGCGTCCTGTGCCTGTCGTTTCGAAAGACAGCGACGGGAAGTGGAAGCTGGACGTCATCGACCCACCGATGTGGGCGCAGAATGCCCAGCGCCACATTTGCCATGCGATTTTTGAAACCTGGTATTTTCTCGCCGAGATGTGGGGAGTGCCCGAGGAGGCCCAGGGTTTCTGGACGGAGATGAAGGGTGCTTTTTCCGAAATGGATCTTTTTCCCGCCGTGGCCCTGTTGCGATACCAGTCCGTGCCGGAGACCCGCCCCTACGTTCCGGCGCTCGACCGTTTGTTCAAGGAGCAGCCGGAGCTGGTGCCGGATGTCGTGTGGTATCGGGCGGGAGCCCCGCGTTACAGCGATTTGTTCCCGGATGTGCGGCGCGAGGCGGCGGCGTGGTTCGATCCGCCGATCTTGACGGGCACCGCCTACCGCTATCCGTCGCGGGGAAAACAGCTGACGAATTTTCAGCATCCGACGCTGGAGCAGCTGAAGCCGATCTACGCGGTGGCGCCACTGCAGCAGGGCGTGGTCGCGGATTACCTCGCCGCAAAGTTCAAGGGTGCCGCGAGCGAGAGCGACTTGCGAGCAGTCGCCGGGCCGCTTTTGGACTACTGCATGCCCGTAGTGCGCGAGGCGGCGAAGCGGGCGGGACGGGATTTCGCCCTGCGCGAAAAGCTCCTGAAGACGATGGCGGACATCGATCCCGATTCCGCTGTGGAACTGGCTGGGTTTTATCAAAAACAGAAACAGCCCGAGAAAGCCGCCGCCGCTTTCCAGCTCTACGTCGATAAGGCGAGCGACCGCGTGTCGGTGTCGAACCAGTGCCGGTGGTTGGTGAATTATTATTTCGACCACGGTCAGTCGGAAGAAGCGCTCGAGGTCGCGAAGATGGCGGCCGAGGTCTATTCATTCGACGGACTGGAGACCTATGCCCTGCTCCTCGAGCGAATGCACCGTTTGCCGGACGCCGAGCAGGCTTATCAAAACATCGCGGAACGTTACGAGGACGCCGCGCCGCTGTATCTCTTTTACAAGCGGAATACGGGCGATCCAGGCCTCGCTGCGAAAGCGGGAAAAATGGAGGTCGGAGTTTTTCCGAGCGGGATCAAAGACGTCACCGTGGCCAGTTTCTCCGGTCGCCCAAAGAGCGGAGTCCTCATCGAGGAAGAGAACTCTCTGCTGCGCGACTGCGGCCTGAAGTCGGGCGACATCGTGGTTGCCTTCGATAGGCGGCAGGTGGATACGTTCGAGCAATATATGTTCATTCGCTCCCTTTCGGACTCTCCGAGCTTCCGCCTCATCGCTTATCACGATGGCGAATACCGCGAGGTTCAGGTCTCGATTCCCGAACGAATATTCGGGGTGAAGATGGTGACTCTGAAGTAAAAGAGCTATGCGGAACGCGCGGGTAGATGGGCCGTGCAATACTCGTGGCCGTTGCCGGAGACGCGAAAATCGAGTTCGGGATTCGAAACTTCCGTGCGTCCGCAGGTCGTGCAGCGGTGGAGAGTTTCGATGGGGCCTTTGGCGATTTCGAATTTCGCGCGGCGGGCCGCGATCCGGCGGGACTCGACCGATTTGCGAAAAAATGTCGGTCCAAAAAACAGCAGATAATTGACGTAGGCCACGACAATGGCCGCGCGAGCGCCCCAATCGGCGCTGATGACCGAAAGACCGAGCAGCGCGGCGCTGAAAAGGGCCACCCATTTCAAACGAAGTGGAATGATGCCGAAAAGCATGATTTGCAATTCGGGCGCGATCGTTCCCGCGGCGAAGAGGAGCGAGGTGTTGAGCGCGATATTTCCGAACGACTCGCCGAAGAGCAGCGCTGCCGCAGTGCAGCCCAGATAGCCGGTCAAATAGTAAAGATTCAGTCGAAACGTGCCCCACGTGCTCTCGATGAGATCGCCCATCCACCACGTAAACATCAGGTAAAAAATGACCCAGAGGAGGCTGAAGGTATTCGGAATGAAGATCCAACTCACCAGACGCCAGACCTGGCCCGCGAGGATGGCGTCTCGATTCAACACGAGCATGGAAATATAATCCGGACTGAGGAGGCCGAGGATGAAGACCAGGGCATTGAGTGCGACGACGTAGCGGATGAGGCCGGCGACGGCGAAGCGGCCGAGATGTTTCTCGAGCGTGTTGAGGAGCTGCATCCGGGGACTGTAGTCGAGCGCGCGGATGAGGTAAGGTCTTTTCCGACATGAAACGTGAACGGCCGTTGCTGATCTACGATGGCGACTGCGGCTTCTGCACGCTGTGGATCGCGCGGTGGCGCGCAAGGACCGGCGATCGCGTGGAATACCGGAGCTCCCAGGATGTGGCACGCGAGCTGCCGGAGGTGCCGTCCGGCGCCTTCCAGGAATCGGTGCAATTCATCGACATCGACGGCCGGCGCTACGAACGTGCGGAGGCTGTATTTCGCTCGCTCGCGCTTGGCGCGGGCGCGGGGCGTGCGCTGGCCTGGATGTATCGGAAAGCGCCGCCATTCGCCGCCGCGTGCGACAGCGCCTATCGTTTCGTTGCGAGCAATCGGATGCTGTTCTCGCGTCTGACGGGGTTGTTATGGGGGCGTGAGGTTACGCCGCCGACCTATGCGATCTCGACCGCAATTTTTCTGCGCCTGCTGGGAGTGATCTATCTCATCGCGTTCGCGTCGTTTGGCGTGCAGGCCAAAGGCCTGGTCGGCGCGCATGGAATTTTGCCGATTCGCGAAATTTTTCCGCAGGCAGCGAGAGCGCTGGGGACGGACGCCTGGCGGCAATGGCCGACGCTCCTGTGGCTCTGGCCGGACGACGGGATGGTCCTTCTGCTGACCTGGTCGGGTGTCTTTTTTTCGCTGCTCGTAGTGGGGGGAATGGCTCAGCCGCTGGCTCTTCTCGGAGCGTGGTCGGCGTATCTTTCACTCGTGGTCGGCGGGCAGGATTTCTATTCCTTCCAATGGGACATCCTGTTGCTCGAGGCGGGATTGCTTTCGGTATTCGCCGCGCCGTGCCGGTGGCGGCCGAATTTCGTTCCCTGCATCCCGAGCCGGCTCGCGCATTTCCTGCTCGTGTGGCTGCTCTTTCGGCTGATGTTTTCCTCCGGCGTCGTGAAGCTTTCGAGTGGCGACGTGACCTGGAAAAATCTCACCGCGCTCGATTTCCACTATGGGACGCAGCCGATTCCCACTCCGCTGGCGTGGCTCGCGGAGCAGGCTCCGGAGTGGTTTCAAAAATTCTCGTGCGTCGGGATGTTTGGCGTGGAGCTGGTGTTGCCGTTTTTCATTTTTCTGCCGCGGCGATTGCGATTGATCGCGAGTGGGGGATTCATCGGCTTGCAGGCTCTCATCGCTCTGACGGGGAACTATGGTTTCTTCAACCTGTTGGCGGTCGGGCTGGCTTTACTGCTCGTCGACGACGCGGTCTGGCCGGGTTTTCGGAGGCATTCCCGCGTGACCTGGCCGCGGTGGATTTTGCCGCCGTTGGCGGCCGGATATTTTCTGCTGAGTTTGGTGCCGCTGGCGGGGGCGTTCCGAAGCCTGCCACCGGCCATCGAACCTCTGGCCAGGCTCTACGAGCGTGTCGCTCCGTTTCGCAGCGTCAATGGCTATGGATTATTCGCCGTGATGACCAGGGAGCGTGCGGAGATCGTGCTGCAAGGCAGCATGGACGGCGTGACCTGGAAAACCTACGAGTTCAAATACAAACCCGGCGCGCTGGACCGGCCGCCGCCGTTGGTCGCGCCCTATATGCCGCGGCTGGATTGGCAAATGTGGTTCGCGGCGCTTGGTCGCGGCGAGCCGTGGATGGCGCCGCTCGTCCGGAGACTTTTCGAGGCGCAGCCGGATGTGCTTTCTCTCTTTGCGAAAGATCCTTTCGACGGCAAGCCGCCACGGTATCTGCGGGCAAATCTCGACGACTATCATTTCACGAATTTCACGCAGCGGCGGGCCACGGGAAATTGGTGGCGGAGTGATCCGAAGGGGATCTATTTTCCGGAAATTTCGCGAGATTCGCTCGATCGATAAATTACTCGCCGGTCCGGTGGACGACGAGCTGGCCGACTTCCAGCTTCTTGACGCGGAGGCTGTCGATTTGCAGACGCCCGATCGCGAAACGGCCCACGGCGACGGCGCCGATGGCCACCGCGCCGAGCGCGAGGGCTCCCAAGGTGGCCGTTCCGAAAATGGCGACACCGATCGCGGCGGCTTCGTATTTTCGAGTCACACGGCGGTTTGAGGGGTCCATGGTTAATTCGGAGTGGGAGTGGGGCTGGCTGGGCTGCGGAAGGCGTCGCCGATGCTTTGTCCGGCTTGTTTGAAGGCGCTTCCGATATCCTTGATCGCGGATTGGGCATTCTTCATCGCCCGCAGCATTTGAGCGGCGCGATAGTCGGCGCGCAGGTTTTCCGCGCTGGAGCGGTAGCCGGAAGCTTCGGCGGTTTTGCCTTTGGCCTGAAGTTTGGCGGTCTGTTCGTCGAGCCTGGCGAAGTCGGCTTCGATCTTCGTCTGGGCCTCGTCGCTGGGATTCGCTTTGTAGGCGTCGATTTCCGTGCGGAGCTGATCGACGGTCTTCTGCGGATGGTCGCAACCCGCCAGAATCAGAGCGGTCAACGCGAACAGAAACGTCCGTTTCATGCGGTGAAGGAAAAGGTATCCGCGGCGGGCGTGGCTCCGCTGGTTGCGCGGAAGCCGGAGTGATTCGCCGCGAGCTGGCGGGCGGCGTGGAAGATCGTTTCCGCGTCGGCGCCGGTCGCGGCGGCGAGATCGTCCGCGGTGAGCGCGGAGCCGGCGGCGGCTTTCAATGCGGCGACGACTTTTGCCTGCACGTCGAGCACGTCGGCGGCGGCTTTCTTGCCGGCCTCGACGCCGGGCTGGTGATAGGCGTTGATATTCACGAGCGAGCCGTAGAAGCCGACGGCGCGTTCGTAGAGCGCGATGAGCGCGCCGAGATTCCAGGCGTTCACCTCGGGAATGCTGACCGTGATCGTGTCGCGGCCGCCTTCGTGGAGAGCGCTGCGGGTACCGCGGAGGAAACCCTGCAAATAATCGGAGCTGAGGATGCCGGGCTCGACCTCGAGCTCCGGCTCGTCGCTGCCTTTCCGCACTTCGACGAAGGTGACGAAGAAATTGTTCACGCCGTCGCGCAGCTGCTGGACGTAGGCGTGCTGGTCGGTCGAGCCTTTGTTGCCGTAGACGGCGATGCCCTGGTTCACGACCTTGCCGTCGAGATCGAGCTTCTTGCCGAGGGACTCCATGACGAGCTGTTGCAGGTAGCGGCTGAAGAGGAGCAGACGGTCCTTGTAGGGCAGGACGACCATGTCCTTTTTGCCCTGGCCATCGCCGGCGAACCACCACATGAGCGCGAGCCACATGGCGGCGTTCCGGTCGAGATCGGCGACGCGGGTCTTGGCGTCCATCGCCTTTGCGCCTTCGAGGAATGCGGGAACGTCGAGGCCTTGCACGGCCATGGGCACGAGGCCGACGGCGCTCATCACGGAAGTGCGGCCGCCGATCCAGTCGAACATCGGGAAGCGGCGCAGCCAGCCTTCGCTGACGGCCGTCTTGTCCAGGAGGCTGTCGAGGCCGGTGACGGCGACGAATTGCCCGGCGAATGGGATGCCGGCTTTTTTCATCGCCGCCTGCGCGGCGAGCATGCCGTTGCGGGATTCCTTGGTGCCGCCGGATTTCGAGATGACGACGACGAGCGTGGTCGCGAGGCGGCCGCCGATTTGCGCGAAGACTTTTTCGAAGCCGTCGGGATCGGTGTTGTCGAAGAAATGGAGCGCGACAGGATTCTCGGGCGTCCAGAGTGCGTCGGCGACGAATTCCGGACCGAGCGCGGAGCCGCCGATGCCGATGGAAATAAGGTCGGTGAACTTCCGGCCGTTCGCGGCTTTGATTTCGCCGGCGTGAATGGCTTTCGCGAAAGCGAGGATGTCGTTTTTCGTGCCGTCGACCTCGCCGCGGAGTTGCGCCGTCGGAGCGAGGGAAGCGTCGCGCAGCCAGTAGTGGCCGACCATGCGGTTTTCGTCGGGATTGGCGATGGCGCCGGCTTCGAGCTCCTTCATGGACGCGAAGGCGGCATCGATCTTCGGTTTCATCGTTGCGAAGAAGTCGTCGGGAAAGCTCATCCGGCTGATGTCGACCGACACGCCGAGGTCGTCGTAGCGGAGAAAGGTGCGCTGAAAACGTGACCAGAGGGAGGTTGAGTCCATAGGGTCGAAGAAACTAGATTCGCTCCCGCATGACAAATGGAAAACCGTCCGATGGCCCGATGCAGACGCCGGGGGAGGCCGTGTGCGCGACGCCCGGGGAGACGCAGGCGCTCGGGGCGCGTTTCGCCGCGGCCCTCGAGGAGGGGGCGGTGCTCTCGCTCGAAGGAACGCTCGGCGCGGGGAAAACGCAGTTCGTGAAAGGCTTCGCCGCGGCGCTGGGTCACGAGGGCGAGGTGAGCAGCCCGACTTTTACGCTCGTGCACGAATACGCCGCTCGCGTGGCGATGGTGCATTTCGACTGGTATCGGCTGGAGGAAGCCGCCGATGTGATCGGTTTGGGCTGGGACGATTATCTGGCCGGCGGAGAGACGCTGCTCGTGGAATGGGGCGATAAATTTCCGGAGCTGCTGCCGCCGGGAGTGTGGCGGTTGCGTTTCGAGATCGAGGGAGAGGGACGCGTGGTAAAATGGGAGCGGACGGCGTGAAGGTGCTGGCCTTCGATTGCTCGACGGCAAGGGGAAGCCTCGCGGTCGTGGAAGATGGAGTCGCGATTTTTGCGGAGACATTCGATTGTCCGCGCGGACGCGGCGGCGCGTTTTTCGAAGTGCTCGATCGCGCGATCAAAACCGCCGGCCGGCCGGCGCGCATCGCGGTCGGAATCGGTCCCGGCTCCTATAATGGATTGCGCACGGCCATCGCGGCCGCGGAAGGGCTGCGGCTGGCGATGGAGACGGAAATTGTCGGGATCGCCTCGGTGTGCGCGCTTCCTTGCGATGCTTCGGAATACGCCGCGGTGAATGATGCGCGCGGAGCGGTATTTTATTATGTGAAGATTCGGGATCGCGAAATCGTGGGAGATTTCGAGCTCCTGCCCGCGGGAGATCTCGCGGCAAGGCTGGACGCGCAACCGGAGCATCCGATTCTCGTCTCCGCGCCGATCCCGGCGCTCCCGCACGCGGCCGTGGTTTTCCCGGATGCGGTGCTGCTCGCGCGGCTGGCTTTGCGGAAAAATCCCTCGTCCGGCCCGCTCGCGCCGCTTTATCTCAAGCCCGCGCATATCACCCAGCCGAAGCGGACGGGGTTGCTTCCGCGCGTTCGTTGATTTACCTGTTTACTCCCTTTCATGAAGTTCCTGCCTCGTTTTGCCGCCTGCATCGGATTCGCCGCCGCCGCCTGGGCGCAGGAAGCAGTGGTCGATAACACGGGCACGGTTGCAAATCCCAAACCGACCTGGGAGACGCAGAAACAAGCCCGCACCTACCAGCTCGGCATTCCCGCACCGCGAGGATTGATCACGGACCGCAACGGCAAGCCGCTCGCGCAATCGCGCCTTAGCTACAATCTGGCCATCAGCTTTCCCTCTCCGCTCGATTTCACCGATCAGCAAGTGCTGGAATTCGCCCGCCAGCAAGTGACGCTGGCGAAGGGACTCCTGGGCCGCGAAATCAAGCTCAACGAAAAATCCGTCCTCGATCATTACAAAAACCGCGGCGTGCTGCCGTATGACATTGCCGAGGATCTCAAGCCGCAGGAGCTCGCCGTCGTCGCGAAGGGCGTGACGCCCACGCTGATCCTGCGCCAGGCCTACACGCGTTTTTATCCCGAGAATTCGCTCGCCGGCCACATCGTCGGCTACGTGGGGCGGCAGGCGCCGCTCTCGCTGCGGCCCATTGAAAATGGCGACCTGATTTTTCCCGAGAGCGAAGGCCGCGAAGGTCTCGAGCAGATTTACGACAACGAACTGCGCGGTCAGCCCGGGCGGCTCGATGTGACCTTCGACACCGATGGGCGCAAGACTTCCGAGCGCGTCTCGCAACCCCCCGTGCCGGGCTACAACGTCATCACGACCATCGACCGCGATCTCCAGGCGCTGTGCGAGGACGTGCTGTCGAAGAATGCCAAGCGCGGTGCGATCGTGCTCATCGATCCGAACACGGGCGAGATCCTCGCGCTGGCATCGTGGCCGACCTTCGACCCGAATATTTTTCTGCCGTTCGTGAACCAGCAGGCGTTCGACGCGCTGCAAAAAGATCCCGCCGTGCTGCTGCTGCCGCGCGCGTTTCGCTCCTCGTATCCTCCCGGCTCGACCTTCAAGACTTTTGTCGGGCTGAGCGCTTTCGAGGAAGGCAAGATCAAGCCTGATACCGAGTTCGGCTGCCCGACCGGCATCGGAGTCGGAAATTTCGTTTTTCACAACTGGAAGAAAGTGGACGCCGGCTCTTTGAATTTCGTGCAGGCGCTCACGCAATCCTGCAACACGTGGTTCATCCAGGCCGGATTGAAGACGGGCTCGAAGCCGCTCATCGATTGGACGACACGGCTCGGGCTCGGGCAGAAAACCGGCCTGCCGCTCAAGGCCGAGGAGAAAGGCAACATCCCCAACGACGCCTACATGCTGCGCGTGCAGAAGCGGAAGATTTTGCAGGGCGATCTCGCGAACATGAGCATCGGCCAGGGCGACATCCTGATCACGCCGCTGCAAATGGCCCAGGCCTACGGGGTGATCGCGAACGGCGGCCAGTTTCATCAGACGCGGCTCGTCAGCCAGATTCAGAGCCTCGACAACAAAGTGGTGGCCGCCTATCCGGATCGCATCCGCGATAATCTCGCGATCAAGCCCGAGATCATGGAGCAGCTCCGCAAGGCGTTGGTCGATGTGACGGAAAGCGGCAACGGCACGGCGCACAAGGCGCAGGTCGAGGGCATTCACGTCGCGGGCAAGACGGGCACCGCGCAGTGGGGCGGCGGCGGCGATCGCGACAAGCAGCGCACGGCGGCGTGGTTCGCCGGATTCGCCCCGGCGGAAAATCCGCGATATGCCTTCGCCGCGGTTTACGAAGGCGAGCCGGGCGACAATAACATCCACGGCGGCTCGAATGCCGCCCCGCTCATCGGCAAGACGCTGAAGGCGATCTTCGCGCCGGCCAAAAGCGACGACGAGAAACCGGACGAAGAAGAACAGACCGACGAGTCGGATTAGGCGAATTCGGACCTCGTCGGCGCGGGGCGGCCGCGATAAAGGCGGTGGAGCATTTCCCCCATTATATGCCGACTGCGATCCTGCCCCGATTCGTCCTTCCGCTTTTTCTTGCCCTCCTGATGCCCGGCGCCGCCGTCGCGGCGGAAGAGGCCTATCCGCACGGGCCCGATTCGCGGGAGCAGCCCGGCGTGCCGAAGGGCGAGGTCGAAAAATTCGCGTGGAAGGCCAGCAAAATTTACCCGGGCACTGAGCGCGACTACTGGATCTACCTTCCGCCCGGATTCGACGTCGCGAAGGAATATCCGCTGATGATTTTCCAGGACGGCGGCGGCGCGGTGAATCCCAAGGGCGACCTTCGCGCGCCGACCGTGCTCGACAATCTCATCCACCAGCAGGCGATCCCGCCGCTGGTGGCGCTCTTCATCAATCCCGGCAATGTTCCCGCCTCGAATCTGCTGGGAGAGGGGCTCAGCAATCGCAGCTTCGAATACGACACGCCCGACGATACCTATGCCCGGTTTCTCCTCGGGGAAATGCTGCCCGAGGTCGCGAAGATCAGTCCGAATCCCGAGGACCGAGCCCTCGTCGGCGTGTCGAGCGGCGGCATTTGCGCTTTTTCGGCGGCGTGGTTTCGTCCCGACGCCTTCCGAAAAGTGGTCACGAGCGTTGGCAGCTTTACGAACATTCACGGCGGATTCTGGTATCCGGCCGTCATTCGCAAGACCGAGCGGAAGCCGTTGCGGGTCTTCCTGCAGGATGGCGAAAAGGATCTCGACAATGTTCACGGCAGCTGGACGCTCGACGCCCATGAGATGGCCGCCGCGTTCGCCTTCGCCGGCTATGATTAGCGGGCGGCCTTCGGCACCGATGGCCATAGCGGAAAGCAGCTGGGCTCGCTTTTTCCGGAAGTCCTGAAATGGCTGTGGCGAAAGGACGCGACGCTGCCGGCGCCGGTGCCGGAAACCGGTAACCTGGCGCTCTCCGGACTTTTGATCCCCGGGAAGGATTGGGAGCTGGTGGCGGACCTCAAGAAATTTATCGACGCGGCCTGCACGGACGCGGCGGGGAATTTCTACTTCAGCGATCCATATCGCATCCATCCTCGACTCCCTTTCCTCTAGCGAATGTTCAAACTACTTCCGTGCCGCTGGATACGTTATCTCTTAAATCAAAAACGCTCTAAGATTACACGCCGCCTTACGTCACGGGAGTTGCCAATGGCCCATGCCGCCCTCGACGCCGACGGAATAGACAGGCAACGCCTTATGTGGAGCTGCCGCCCGTTGATTCGGGACAGCGGGGCTCAGGCCTTCGTCGCGACAATCTCGCGCAGCACGAAGGGCAGGATGCCGCCGTGGCGGTAGTAATCGACCTCGATCGGCGTATCGATGCGCAGCGTGACCGGGATTTCCTCGCTCGTGCCATCCTTGCGCGTGATGCGGAGCGTGACGTCCTGGCGCGGCTTTACGTCCTCGCCGATGCCGAGCACGTCGAAAACTTCTGTGCCGTCGAGCTGGAGCGTCTGGGCGTTCGTGCCTTCCTTGAATTGGAGCGGGAGCACGCCCATGCCGACGAGGTTCGAGCGGTGAATGCGCTCGTAGCTCTCGGCGAGGACCGCGCGGATGCCGAGGAGCTTGGGGCCCTTCGCCGCCCAGTCACGTGACGAGCCGGAGCCGTACTCCTTGCCCGCGATGACGAAGAGCGGAACGTTGTCGGCGATGTACTTCACCGAGGCGTC
>JAATET010000092.1 GCA_015655545.1 Chthoniobacterales bacterium
GACAAGTTTGCCGACGATTTCGTGGGCCTCACGGAACGGCACTCCCTTGCGCACGAGATAGTCGGCGAGATCCGTGGCGAGCAGCAGCGGATCGTTCACCGCGGCGGCGCAACGGGCGGCATTCACCTTCGCCCCGTCGAGCATCTCGGCGTAAAGCGCGAGCGTGAGGTCGATCGTGTCGAGGGAATCGAAAACCGGCTCCTTGTCCTCCTGCATGTCGCGATTGTAGGTCATCGGCAGGCCTTTCAGCACCGTGAGCAGCGCGACGAGATTTCCGTAGAGGCGCCCCGTTTTGCCGCGGGTGAGTTCGGCGATGTCGGGATTCTTTTTCTGCGGCATCAGGCTCGAGCCCGTGGTGTGCCGGTCGCTCAACTCGATGAAACCAAACTCCGCCGACGCCCACAGGATCACATCCTCGCTCAATCGCGAGAGATGCATGCCGCAGATCGCCAGCGCGGCCAGCAGCTCGCAGGCGAAGTCGCGATCGGAGACGGCGTCCATGCTGTTTTGCGTGACGCCGTCGAAGTCGAGTTCCTGCGCGAGGAATTCCCGGTTCACCGGAATCGTCGATCCCGCGATGGCGCCGGAGCCGAGCGGCAGCACATTCATGCGCCGCGTGCAATCGGCGAGCCGTCCCGCGTCGCGGTCGAGCATTTCGACGTAGGCGAGAAGATGGTGCGCGAAATAAACCGGCTGCGCGCGCTGGAGATGCGTGTAGCCGGGAATGATGACGGCCTCGTTGCGCTCGGCGAGGCCGACCAGCGAGCGCTGCAGCCCGCGGATCCTGCCGCGGATCGCGGCCATCGCGTCGCGCAGATAGAGCCGGATGTCGAGCGCGATCTGGTCGTTGCGGCTGCGGCCGGTGTGCAGCTTCGCGCCGGGCTTGCCGATGCGGAGGGTCAGCTCGGCTTCGATGTTCATGTGCACGTCCTCGAGTTCTTTGCGGAACATGAATTTCCCGCCATCGATCTCGGCTTCGATCTCGCGGAGGCCGGCGTGGATCGCTTCCCGCTCGGCGGCGGTCAGGATTCCGCTTTTCTCGAGCGCCGAAGCGTAGGCGATGCTGCCGCGGATGTCGTGTTTGTAGAGCCGGCCGTCGAAGGACACGGACTCGCTGAATTTCTGGAGGAGATCCGATGGCTCCTCGGCAAAACGTCCACTCCACATGGCTAGCTGGCGCGGGATCCGCTTTTCCGGCAGGCTCCGTGCATCTTCAATTCGTCGCAGTGGCCCTCGATGCGCACGATTTTATTCGCGGGTGAAAAACCGAGGCGGCGTGTGATGCAGTTTTCAAGGAGTTCCATGTTTGGATCTTCAAATTCGATGATCTTGTCGCAGTCGATGCAGATGAGGTGGTTGTGAGTCGGATGATCGACGAAATTCGGATCGTAATACATGACGTCCTTGCCGAGATCGAGCTCGCGCAGGAGGCCGCATTTCACGAGCAGCGGAAGCGTGCGATAGACCGTGGCGCGCGAGACGGACGAGTCGATTTGGCGTGCCATGGCGAGCAGCTCCTCGGCATGGAAATGCTCCTTCGTTGCGAGCACGGCGTCGATGATGGCCTCGCGTTGCGCGGTCCGGCGCAATCCGTGCTCGACGAGGTATTCATAGACGGAATCTCGAAGGGGCGTCTCCACAGCGAGGCAGCGTAGGCCTTGAGTCCGGGGAGTCAAGAGTGACGCGGGGACACAAGCCGGGGAAAGGAAAAATGCCAGAGGTCTACGGCAAAGCGAAGAAAGTTACCGTTGCTGCATTCCTGCCCTGGCGGGGTTCACCCGTCCGCAGTCCATAGCCCCTGGCAACGCCACGATAGAAGATGCGGCGGTAGGCGCAATGGAAAACCCGCAAGAAACTGAATTCCATTTCTTGCATCCCCAGACACAATCCCTATTCTCGCAAAGCTTGCCTTTCACGCAGCTGGGAATTCGCAAACCATGCGATTTTTTGTTGCTTGCATTTGCGCAACGAATTCCATACTCGCAGCCCCTGAACCTTAACAGTTTCTCACTTCCCCTTCTTTCCATGGCCAAATATTTGTTGATCGCAGCCGTCGTCATCAGTCTCGTTACAGCCGGTCTCGGCTTCGTGAATCATGGCAAGCTCGCGGACGCGCTCGCAACCTCCGAGCAGACACAGGCGACCCTCGGCACGACACAAAAGAATCTCGCGACCGCCCAGACCGAGCTCAAGACGACCAAGGCCTCTCTTGAAGCCGCCGACGCGGACAAAACGAAACTCGCCGCGGATCTGAGCGCCGCACAGGGCGACGCTTCCAAGGCGAAGAGCGATCTCGATGCGGCGACGAAGGATAGCGCAGACAAGGCCACTCAGATCGCTGCTCTTCAAAAACAAATCGACGACGCGACAAAAAACCCTGCCGGCAATTCATCCGATGGCAGCAGCCTTCAGGCGACAATTGAAAACCTTAACACCCGCATCCAGGAGCAGGACGCGCAGATCAGCAGCCTCTCGGAAAAGAACAAGGCGGATGCGGCAGCGCTCGCCAGCTATAAGGAAAAAGAAGAGCAGCGCACCAAGAGCATCATGCAGCCCGGTCTCGAAGGCCGCGTCCTCGCGGTGAATCCCGCCTGGAATTTCGTGGTCCTCAGCATCGGAGACAAGCAAGGCGCCGTGAACAATGCCGAAATGCTTCTCAAGCGCGGCGGCCAGTATCTCGGCAAGGTGCGCATCACCTCCGTCGAACCCTCGACTTCCATCGCCGACATCGTCGCGAACACCCTGCCCGCCGGCGTCGCCGTGCAGCCGGGTGACAGCGTGATTTTCCAAGCCCAGGAATAAGGAAAAACGCGCAATGAGCCGCGGGCTCGCTCTCCTCACCCTGATCACTCTCGCGTTGGGCCTCTCGGCCTGCGCCTCCGACGATCCGATGTCCGACGGTCGGCCCCGCGAGTCCACGATTCCGTGGAATCGCCCGCAAAGCTGGGAAGGCCCGGGCGTTTACGGCTCGGCGCTCAACCAAGGACATTAGCATCGATCGCGAACCGGGGTTCGCGCTTCCAAACGAGTCATGGCCGGACGCTTCCTCGTGATTCGCGGCGGAGCCATCGGCGATTTCGTTCTCACGCTCCCGGCCATGGCCCTGCTTCGCGAGGCCTTTCCGGAAACCCATCTCGAACTCCTCGGCTACCGCCACATCGTCGAGCTGGCCGTGGGACGCCGCTACGCCAACGCCTCGCGCAGCATCGAATACGGCCCGCTCGCGGGATTCTTCAATCCCAAATCCGAACTCGACGCCGAGCTCTCGGAATATTTCGCGAGCTTCGACCAGATCATCAGCTATCTCTTCGATCCGGACGATTTTTTTACCGGCAATCTCCGACGAGCTGGAGTCCGGAATCTCATCCAGGGCAATCCGAAAATCGGCGACCACGCCCCTGCCGCCGCACAACTCGCCGCGCCCCTGGAGCAGCTCGCGCTTTATCTGGACGATCCCGCAGCGCACCTCTTTCCCAGCGCCGAAGACCACGCCCTCGCGGAAGCATTGACCGGCCAGCAGGCCTTCGTCGCCCTTCATCCCGGTAGCGGTGGAAAACGAAAAAACTGGCCTCTCGACCGCTGGATCGACCTCGCCGGCCATCTCCTTTCGCAAAAACAAAAATTATTCGTCATCGGCGGCGAAAGCGACTCCGCAAGGATCGCGGAACTGCGATCCCGGCTGCCGCGCGGCGCAGTCAATTTCGCCGAACACCTTCCCCTGCCCGTGCTCGCGGCCCTGCTGTCCCGCTGCGCCCTCTTCATCGGGCACGATAGCGGCATCTCGCACATCGCCGCCGCCACGGATGCGGCTTGCCTCCTCCTCTTCGGCCCCACCGATCCCGCCGTCTGGGCGCCGGCGAATCCCGGAGTGCAGATCGTTTCTTCCCCGTCCGGGCTCATGAACGACATTACGCTGGATTCCGTGCGCGCCATGACCGATTCCGTGTTGAGAAATGCCTGACTCCCGTCTCATCGCCATCGATCCATCCCTCCGCGGCACCGGTTACGCGGTGCTGGAGTCCAATGGACGCGTCCACACCGCGCTCGAATACGGCATCATCCGCAACGTGGCATCCCTGCGCCCTTCGGCATGCCTCGTCGCCATCCACGAGCGCGTGCGCGCTTTGCTCGTCAAATGGCAGCCGGCCGCGATGGCCATCGAGAGCGTTATCTACGTGCAAAGCCACAAGACTGCCATCGCCCTTGGAGCGGCCCGCGGCTGCGCCATCCTCGCGGCGGCTCAATCCGGCCTGCCGATCCACGAATATCCGCCGAGGCGCGTGAAGCAGGCTGTCGTCGGCACCGGCTCCGCGCAAAAAAACCAGGTCGCCTTCATGGTGCGCGCGTTATTGCGCCTTACCGAGACCCCCGACGCCGACGCCGCCGATGCCCTCGCGATCGGCCTCACCCATTTGCAAACCGCACAAACCGCCACCCGCCGCGCCGTCCCGCATGAATCCATCTGATCTGCCGCCCGTCGAGTGGCTCGGCCGCATCGATTTCGCCGCGGCCTTAAAACGTCAGGAAGAGGAATTTTCCGCCGTGCGGGCCGGCGCCTCGCCCGGGCGTATTTTCCTGCTCGAGCACGAGCCCGTCTTCACGATCGGCCGCACTCGGGATCAATCCAGCCTCCTGCTGCGCGAGCGGCTTCCCGCGCCGCTGCACGAAATCAATCGCGGCGGCCAGGCCACCTGGCACGGCCCCGGCCAGCTCGTCGGCTATCTCATTCTCGACCTCCACCAATACGGCGGCGACCTGCACCGCTATCTGCGCTTTCTCGAGCAAGCGCTCATCGACACGCTCGCGCATTGGTCGATCGTGGGCGGCCGGCGTGAGGGCCTCACCGGCGTATGGGTCGATGATCGAAAAATTGCGTCGATCGGCGTGGGCGTGCGCCATTGGATCTCGATGCACGGCTTCGGCCTCAATGTCCGCGGCCCGCTCGACGGCTTCGCGAGCATTGTCCCCTGCGGCATTGCCGGCGTGGACATGACTTCCGTCGAACGCGAAGCCGGAACAAAAGTCAGCGTCGATGAAGCGGCGAATATCGCGGCGGATGTCCTTCTGCGAGCCTTGCCCGAACTGCAAACGCCAGGAAACGCCTGAAAACTTACAGGAGGAAACGGAGGCAACGGAGAAATTACCTCTCCGTTGCCTCCTGTGAAAAATCATTCATAGCCTCAGAAAATTCCCAAGCAGCCTCTTTCCTTCCGAAGTCAGGATCGATTCGGGATGGAATTGCACGCCATAGACCGGCAGCTCCTTGTGCGCGAGGCCCATGATCTCGCCCTCCTCGGTCCATGCGGTGATCGCGAGGCAATCCGGCAGCGTCTCGCGCCGCACGAGCAGCGAGTGATACCGCGTCGCCTCGAAGGGGCTCGGCAAGCCGGCGAAAACGTTTTCACCGTTGTGCAGAATCGGCGATGTCTTGCCATGCATCAGCCGCCCGGCACGGACGACTTCGCCGCCGTAAACGTCGCCGATGCATTGGTGGCCGAGACAGACGCCGAGGATCGGCATCTTTCCGCCGAATTCGCGCAGCACGTCGTTGCTGATGCCCGCTTCCTTCGGGGTGCATGGGCCGGGCGAAATGCAAATTCTCTCCGGCTCGAGAGCGGAAATTTCGTCGAGCGTAATCTCGTCATTGCGGCGCACGAGCGGCTCCGCCCCGAGTTCGCCAAAATATTGGACGAGGTTGTAGGTGAAGGAATCGTAGTTATCGATGACGAGAATCATAGCGCCTCCCGGCCGATGGTTTTTGCCAAGACGATCGCGCGACTGGCCGCCATGGCCTTGTTCACGCTCTCCTGATACTCGCCCTCCGTCGTGGAATCCGCAACCACTCCGCCACCGGCCTGCACATAGGCGACGCCGTCCTTCAACACCACCGTGCGCAGCGCGATGCACGAGTCAAGATTGCCATCAAAACCGAAATATCCCACCGCACCCGCATAGACACAGCGTTTGCTCTGCTCGAGCTCGTTGATGATCTGCATCGCGCGCACCTTCGGAGAGCCCGAGACCGTCCCCGCCGGGAAAGTCGCCCGCATCACGTCGAACGGCGAATGCCCGCCGCTCAACCTCCCGGAAACATGCGTGACGATATGCATCACGTGGCTGTAGCGCTCGATGCTCATAAAGTCGCTCACCTCGACCGAAGCGAACTCCGCAATGCGCCCCACGTCGTTGCGCGCCAGATCGACGAGCATCAGATGCTCCGCGCGCTCCTTCGGATCCTCCAGCAAATCCTCCTCGAGCGCCTTGTCTTCGGCCTCCGTCGATCCGCGCCGACGCGTGCCGGCAATGGGCCGAATTTCCACGCGCCCATCGGTCACTCGCACGTGCACTTCCGGCGAGCTGCCGACCAGCGTGAATCCCTCGCTCACGCGGAGACAAAACATGTAAGGCGACGGATTTACGAATCGCAGCGCGCGGTAGAGATCCACGGGATCGCCGGCGTAGGGCGTCTCGAAACGCTGCGAGGGCACCATCTGGAAAATATCGCCCGCGCGAATGTATTCCTGCGCCTTCCCGACCGCCGCATGGAACTGCTCCTCCGTCGTGTTGCTGCGCATCTCCTCTCCGTCCGCGGGCATCGCAGCCGGAACCGCGCCAAACTCCGCAGGCTGCGCCAGCCGGCGGATCGTCGCCTCGATCCGGCGCGCGGCGTCCTCGTAGGCGCTGC
>JAATET010000067.1 GCA_015655545.1 Chthoniobacterales bacterium
CGGACGAATCCGGAAGTTCCGAACTATCCCGTGATCCAGACGGAGACAGGGTTTCAAGCCGACTACGTCAGCACGGTGAGCAATTATCCGACACATCTCAAGCACCTGAATCCGCCTGGCTTTCAATGGCGGCGACTCTTCGAGGTTTTCCTGCCCTTCACGGCAAAACTGAGCGTCACCTTTCCGAATGACGGCCATCTGCACATCCTGAACGCCGCCTGTCCGGTATCCGCGCGGCAGACGCGCGTGTTTGTTCCCATTTGCCGGAATTTCGACAAGGACGCGCCTCTACAGGACACGCTCGACTTCAATCACCAGGTTTTCGACGAGGACAAGGACATCGTCGAGCAGCAGTATCCGGAAGACCTGCCGATCGATCTTCATGATGAGGTTCACATCCGGGCCGACCGCAGTTCCATCACGTATCGGCAGAAGCTGGCTGTGCTGGGCCTTGGGAGGAACTTCACCGCCTGATGGCCCTTATTGGATGTCGGCTTCAACTTTGACGGTTGCTTAAAGGCGCTAACGAAACTGCCGCCAGAGCAGAAGGGCAGAGATGCCGAGACCGATGGCGGCTGCGATGATGCGCACGGCATTTTGCGGAATGCGCTGCGCGTAGTGCGATGCCGCGAAATAGCCGACCGTGGCGCCGACGGTCATCACTGCGGCTTCGGGCCAGACGATGAGGCCGGCGAAGATGAAATAAATCGCGGCCACGAGATTGACGAGCGCACCGAGGACCGTCTTGAGCGCGTTCATCTCGTGGATGTCGTGCATGCCCAGGATCCCCAATGACGCAAGCATCAGGATGCCGATCCCCGCGCCGAAATAGCCGCCATAGAGCGCGACGAAAAATTGAAAGACATAGGCCAGGGCGATCCCGCGGCTGTGAAGCAGGTCGGAGGATTTTGCGAGGGGTTCGATGCGCACGAGCCGGCGGAAGGCGTTGTTCGCGAGGAAAAGGATCGTTGCGAAAAGCAGGAGAAACGGGACGAGCGTGGCGAAGGTTTTTTCGCGAGTGCATGTGAGCAGCAGCGCGCCCAGCAGCCCGCCGATGATGCTGACGATGCCGAACCGCGTGGCCAATGGCGCCACGGTGCGGATCTGGTTTCGATATCCGAAAACGCTTCCTGTGATGCCGATCAGGAGCGCAAGCGTGCTGGTGGCGTTGGCCTGGATGGCAGGGATGCCATAGAGGAGCAGCGCGGGGAAGGTCAGCACCGTGCCGCCGCCGGCGACGGCATTCATCGCGCCGGCGAGCAGCGCTGCGGCGAAGAGGGCGGCTATTTCGGGAGCGGTCACAGTGTAGAGAGCCTATAGGTCATATTTTCCCAAGCGCGATGCAGGCGTTGATGCCGCCGAAGCCGAAGGAATTGCTGAGAACGCGGCGGGGCTTGAGTTCGCGGCCGTGATTCGGCACGACATCGAGATCGCATTCGGGATCGGGCGTCTCGTGGTGCAATGTGGGAGGAATCCAGCCGCGCTCCATGGCGAGGCAGCAGATGACGGCCTCGATCGCGCCGGTGGCGCCGAGCGGGTGCGCGGTGTAGGCCTTCGTGCCGCTTACGGGGATGGCGCTCGCGTGCGCGCCGAGCACGGCGCGGATGCAGCGGGTCTCGCTGGAGTCGTTCACTTTGGTCGAGCTTGCATGCGCGTTAATGTAGTCGATGTCTCCCGGATTTAATTGAGCGTCGGCAAGGGTTTCTCGCATCGTGCGCATGGCGGGCTCGCCGGTGGGATGCGGGGACGTCATGTGATGCGCGTCGTTGCCGAGGCTGTAGCCGAGCACTTCGGCATAGATGCGCGCGCCGCGCTTTTTGGCGTGTTCGTATTCCTCGACGACGAGGGCGGCGGCGCCTTCGCCCATCACGAAGCCGTCGCGACGGGCGTCGAAAGGACGGCAGGCCGTGGGCGGTTCGCCGCGGCTCATCGTTTTGATGATGTCGAACGCGCCGTAGGTGAGCGGGCTGAGCGGCGCCTCGGCGGCTCCGGCGATGAGAACGTCCGCCATGCCATCGCGAATGTAGCGCAGCGCTTCGCCGATGGCGATCGGGCCGCTCGCGCAACTGTTGGAGTTTGTGGTTCCGATGCCCTGCAGTCCGAACTCGATGGCGATATTCGAATGGGCCGAGCCGCCGAAGACCTGAAGGGCGAGGGTTTGATTCACGGCCTTGGAGCCGCCCGCGATGAAAGCGGCATTTTCGGTCTCGGCGTTCGCGATGCCTCCGAGGGCGCTGCCGTAGCTCACGCCGACGCGGGATTGCGGGTCGCTGGCTGAAAAGGCGAGGCCGGCGTCTTCGAGCGCGAGGTAGGCGGAGGCGACGGAAAATTGGGCGTAGCGGTCGAGGCGCTTGAGGCGGTGGGACGGGAACCATTTCTTCGGATCGAAGTCGTGGATCTCGCCGGCGCAATGCGCGCCCCGCGGTGGGGGGTCGAAATACGTGAGCCGGCGGATGCCGCTTTTTTCGGCGAGCAGGCCCGACCAGAGCGCGTCCTTGCCGCTGCCGACGCAGGTGATCGGCCCGAGACCGGTGATGACGGCGCGCCG
>JAATET010000118.1 GCA_015655545.1 Chthoniobacterales bacterium
CATGTGGTTGTCCGGACCGTAAACGGCGATGTGCTCGTTCTTGTATTTGTCGAAGGCGTCCATGAGGGCGAGGAAGTATTTTTCGCCGCCGACGGTGCGCATGTATTCGGTCGAGAAGTTCGAGTGCATGCCCGAGCCGTTCCAGTCGGTCGCGCCGAGAGGTTTGCAATGGTATTCGACGTCCACGCCATAGGCTTCGCAGAGGCGCTGGAGCAGGAAGCGGGCGACCCACATTTCGTCGGCGGCCTTGCGGGAGCCTTTGCCGAAAATTTGGAATTCCCACTGGCCCTTCGCCACTTCGGCGTTGATGCCTTCGTGGTTCAGACCCGCGTCGAGGCAGAGGTCGAGGTGCGTATCGACGATCTCCCGGGCGATGTCGCCCATGTAGCCGTAGCCGATGCCGCAGTAGTATTTGCCCTGGCCTTCGGTGGGGAAGCCGCCCTTCGGGAAACCGAGGGGGGCGCCGTCCTTCCAGAGGAAATATTCCTGCTCGAAACCGAACCAGGTGCCTTCGTCATCGAGGATGGTGGCACGGGCATTCGTGGAATGCGGGGTGCCGTCCGGGTGCATGACTTCGCAGAGAACGATCGCGCCGTTTTCCTTGGTCGTGTCGGGATAAACGCCAACGGGCTTCAGCACGCAATCGGAGCTGTGACCCTCGGCCTGCCGGGTGGAGCTGCCGTCGAAGCCCCAATTCGGGACGTCGGAGAGAGTCGGAAAGCTCTCGAAATCTTTTACGAGGGTCTTGCCGCGGAGGTTCGCGACGGGCTCATAGCCGTCGAGCCAGATGTATTCCAGTTTATACTTCGCCATATTGGTTGGTTGCGGTGTCGGTTATTTGAATTTGCGGCTGCGCCTAAGCCCCCGCTAGGTTGGTGTTTTTTGACCCTTCTTCTCCCTTTCGGCACAGATTTGGGGTGAGGTTCTGGGAGTAGCAAGATTGGTGCCATGTGTGCAATCGGAAGAGGCGCGATTTACGACTGCAAGTCGCTGGCACTGAACGCGGCGAGTGCTGCGATGACTTCCGGGCTTGCGCTGAAAGGCAGGGGAGTGATCCTTTTTGGGGATGCATGAGGTGAAAGACACGCTCCGGGCGCTGGTGCGTATCGGCTACGATGGGAAGGTGCATAAGACCTTTCGCGGCCCGCAGGCAGAAAAGCGATTTGCCACGGAGGTGAAGGTGCTGCGTTATCTCGAAAAAAGAGAATGCACTTTCGTGCCGCGTTTGCTGGAGGCCGATCCGGAAAAACTCAAAATCGTCACCACGAACTGCGGCGCGCGCGTGGAACGCCTCGACGAAGAGCGGATGCGCGAAATTTATGCCGAGCTCGAAAAGTATGGCGTTCGCCACGAGGACGCGGAATTACGCAACGTGACCTACAGCCAGCAGGCTGGGCGCTTCTGCTTGATCGACTTTGAATTTGCCACGATCCTCGACGAACAACGCAATGATGGAGGCACCGAGTCCCGCAACGACACGCCTGCAGTGGTTCGGTTGGACGGACCGCGGGAAGGTGCGAGCCAATAACGAGGACTCGTTTCTCGGGCTCAAATTCGACGCCCAGGGCGCCCACCATCTCGGGCGTCTTGGCGAGGCGACGACCAGCCACGAGGATTTTGTCTTCGCGGTCAGCGATGGCATGGGCGGCGCGAAGGCGGGGGAGTTCGCGAGCCGGATCACGGTCGAAAAAATCATGCGCCGCCTGCCGCCGGCCTATCGACAGGGAGTCGTCGGCATCGAAGCCGGCTTCGGCGATGTGCTCACGGAGCTGTTTCACGATATCCACCGCGCCCTGCTGTTTTTGGGCAGCAGTGACGAGGAATGTTTTGGCATGGGGGCGACGCTGAGTCTGTGCTGGTTCACGCCGGGATGGATGTATTTCGCGCACATCGGCGATAGCCGGATTTATTACCTGCCGGCGGCGGGAGGCATCAAACAGCTCACGCACGATGACACCCACGTTGGCTGGCTGTATCGAAACGCGAAGATCAGTGAGCGCGAAGCGCGTATTCATCCCGGGAAGAATTCCCTCCAGCGCGCGCTCGGCGCGGGGCATCAATTCGTCAATCCCCAGCTCGGCGCGGTGGGATATGAGTCTGGGGATCGTTTTTTGCTGTGCAGCGATGGATTGGTGGATGGGCTTTTCGACTCGCAGATTGGTGCATTCTCAAACGCACCGGAAGCCGCTGAGAATCCCGCCCGCAGGCTCGTCGAGGCGGCCGTGGAGATATCGGGCAGGGACAATACAACGGCGTTTATTATCGACATCGTCCCTTGAGATAAGCCCACCCAAAAGACTTCAGGGCGGCGGCGCTATCGAATCGTCTCGACGCGCCGCCATCCCGCACATTTTGAAATCTTAAGACGCGCCCCGATCCCTTTTCCCTACGGAGCGCGACGGAAGAAACGTCAGCAGGCATCGTGCCAAAGCTTGCCTGGTGGAATTAAGAAATTTCTTTACCTGCCCCGCCAGTCGTGACACTTTATTCGGCTCGCGCGAAAAACCAGAAAACCTTTCGCTGTCGGTCCCTGGGTGGTTGTCCTCGACAATTGCCATTCGCGTCAGGGGGAACCCAGTGAAAACATATAGAACGAATCGCCGGCTCCTCGCGAGCGCGGCTTTCTCAAAGTAAAATCATGCCAGTTCGTCTCGGTCGTTTCGAAATGCCAAAGTCCTTGGGTAAGGACGAATCCACAGCCACGGAAACCTACGCGAAGTTCATCGCGGAACCCTTCGATGCCGGTTACGGCCACACCATCGGAAATTCCCTGCGCCGCGTGCTTCTCTCCTCGCTCGAGGGAGCGGCGATCACCTCGGTCAAGATCGAGGGCGCGCCCCACGAATTCACCAGCCTGCCCGGCGTGGTCGAAGACGTTGTCGACATCATTCTCAACCTCAAAAAGGTTAAATTCAAAGCCACCGGCGAAGGCGACATTCGCAATCTTACGCTCTCGGTGAACCGCGAGGGCGCGATCACCGCCGGCGACATCACCGCCAGCAGCCAGGTCGAAGTGCTCAATCCCGAGCAGCATATTTGCACGCTCGACAAGAAGCAGAAATTCGAGGCGGAATTCGAAGTGCGCACCGGCCGCGGTTTCGCGACCGGCGACGAGAACAAGCACGCGGACATGCCGATCGGCGTGATCGCGATCGACTCCATCTTCTCGCCCGTCACCCGCGTGAAATACGCCGTCGAGCAGACCCGCGTCGGCCAGCGCACCGACTACGACAAGCTCGTCATCGAGATCTGGACCGACG
>JAATET010000048.1 GCA_015655545.1 Chthoniobacterales bacterium
GTGGTGAGTTTTCACGGCGGACTCGATGCCCGTCCGTTGACTCCGGGCAAGTCGATGCACGCCAAAGTGCTCGCGTTGTGTGGAGCGGATGATCCCTATCAAACCGACACCGATCTGGCGGCCTTCGAAAAACAGCTTCGGGAGAATCAGGTGGACTATCAGATCGTGAAATACGGCCACGCCGTTCACGCCTTTACGGATTCCGAGGTCGATCTGCTCAACCAGCCCGGGGCAAAATACAATGCCGCCGCCGATCGTCGGTCCTGGCAGGCCATGTGCGATTTTCTTCAGGAACTGTTCGCCGGAAAGTAATTGCCAAAACGGCTTGGCGGCGGCATGCCCCGATTAAGACGCGGCCCATTTCAGCAAGGCGTCCAAGGCGGGGCAAAGCGACTGCCCCCAGGGCGTCAGCGAATATTCCACTTTGGGCGGAATTTCCGGGTAAACTTTGCGCGCGACGATGCCGTCCTTCTGGAGCTGGCGAAGCTGCTGCGCGAGCATCTTCTGGGTGACGGCCGGCATGGCGCGCTCGAGTTCGGAGAACCGCCGCACCCCTCCGTCGAAAAGCTGGAAGAGGATCAGCAATTTCCAGCGGCCCTCCAGCATTTTCAACGCCTTCTCCACGTCGGCGGCCGCTGTTGCCGGCGTGTAGGGCTCGCCGGTTGGTGCCATACTTACTTTTTTGTGGGTTCTTCCCATTCGGAAAGGCTCGGTTACGTTTTCGGAAAGTCCACATCGAACCATGAACTTTCCCGATTCCATCACCGCCTATTTCGAGGCGGCCAATGCGGGCGACGGCGAAGCCGCGGCTGCTTGTTTTTCCGAAGATGCCATCGTCTGCGACGAAGAGGCCGAACACCGCGGGCGGCCCGCGATTCGCGCGTGGGTCGAACAAGCGACGAAAAAATATCAACCGCGGGTCGAGATTCTGAAAGGGGAAGAATCGGCCGGGCGGATTCTGGTCACCGGTCGCGTTTCGGGCACATTTCCCGGGAGCCCGGTGGAGCTTGAATTTGAGTTCAAGCTCGAGAACGGGATGATCTCCAGCCTCCGAATCCAATGACTCCCGCTACCTTCTTCACCGATCCGACGGAATTCGAAGGGCGGCGGATCCTCGTCACCGGCGGCACGAAAGGAGCCGGCGAGGCGATGGTGCGCCGCTTCGCCGCAGGTGGGGCCAGCGTGGCGACAACGGCGCGGTTACCGCGATCGCAGGAGCTGCCTTGCGAAATCTTTATCCAGGCCGATGTCGCAACACCCGCGGGAGCGGAGAAGGTTGCCAAAGAGGTTCTCGGTCGACTCGGTGGGGTAGATATTCTCGTTCACAATGTCGGGGGCTCCGCCACGCCCGGCGGCGGCTTTGCCGCGATCACGGAGGAACTCTGGCAACAGGAGCTCAATCTCAACCTTCTCGCGGCCGTGCGCCTCGACCGTGCGTTGCTTCCGCAAATGATCGATCGCGGCTCCGGCGTGGTGATCCACGTTTCCTCGATCCAGCGCCAGCTACCGCTGCCCGACTCCACCACGGCCTACGCGGCGGCCAAGGCGGCGCTGACGACCTACAGCAAGTCGCTCTCGAAGGAGCTCGGGCCGAAAGGAGTGCGGGTTGTCTCGGTGGCGCCCGGGTGGATCTACACCACGGCGGCCGATGCCATGGTCAAGCGAATCGCCGCTCACGGCGGATTCGACGAGGAAACTGCGCGCCAGCAGATTCTCGCCGCGCTCGGCGGCATTCCGCTCGGCCGCCCGGCCCAACCTGAGGAAGTTGCCGAGTTGGTCGCGTTCCTTGCTTCGCCCCGCGCCGCTTCGATCCATGGCGCGGAATATGTCATCGATGGTGGAACGATTCCCACGACCTGAAGGGCGCGGCGAGCAACCGAGACGAAAGCGCCTTCCGGGAAGAGGAATCCCCATCCGTCACGCGTTCAATTGTCCTCGAAAATTTGCGGGTGATGGTATTGCCACTCGCTCAGGATGACTGTGATGACACAGGCGGTGTCCCGTTCCTCGGGACCAGACGGCACATGGGAACCACTTTTAGTCCGCTGCTCCAATATTCCGGGGCTTTGCCCGCACCATCTCCGTCGTGACGGGAATCCATCTGTTGAATGACAAAAGGCCGGTATCCCTCGACGAAAAAATCGAGGGCCATTCCGACACGTTCACGGTTTGATCGAGCCATAGGTCAGGAAGTTGCTGGGGAAAGAATGCGGATACTGGGAAAATACGTGCGCAGGTAACCTCGGTCGTCCGTGGCCAGTGCGGCCGCTTGGGTGGCAGCATGGGCGGCAACGAGAAAATCTGGAAGAATGGTTGTTCGCGGTCCCCCCTCATTGCGGTAGTCCCGAAAGATTCTACCTGCCATGCCCGGGCGCTATGTGGCGTCATTGCGCGTGGTTTTACGGAAGATGACAAAAAAGAATTCCATCGAAGCCGCGCTCAAAAAACGCCTTCAAGAATGCATTAATCCAGAGGTTGAATTGCCTTTCATCCTCGCAAATTTAACCTCCCAGAATGGTTCCCCGACTTGCCTTTCTCCTCTTGGCGATGGTCGTTGTTACGACGGCTCAGGCGCAGGAGTTTTCGCTGAGTTCCTCGAAACTTATCGGCGTTGTTCCCCCGCCGCCGGATAACAACTCTCCAGCAGGCTTGGCCGACATGGAAATCATGTTGCGTGTGCAAGAGGATCGGACGTCTTCCCAAATTCAGCGGGCAAAGCGCGTGGACAGTCAGTCTCCCTTTTCCTTCGGCCGTCCTGTTCTGGGAGAATGGTTTCACTCGAAAGACCTGCCGCGCACCGCTGCGGTCTTCGACTTCATCAACCGGCAGGCGAACCATGTCATCGACGCTTCGAAAATCAATGGAGCCGCCCACGTCCTTATCAGCGAAGCGACCAAATGATATTGGTGGTCGGCCGCCCAGGAAACTCCTCTTACCCCAGCGGGCACTCGGCCTGTGCGGCGGTCTGGGCGGCGATCCTGAGCGCCGCATTTCCAGAAGACGCGGCGGCCTTTCAGAAGCAGGTGCATGAAGTCATGTGGTGCCGCGTGATTGGAGGGGTTCATTTTCCAAGCGACACAACTGCTGGAGAGAAGCTTAGGGATGCAATCGGGCAGGCCTTGCTTACTCGGCCCGAGGTGCAAAAGGCCATCGAGACTATCCGACAGGAAGCGGCTCCGTTCCGGCTAAAAAAGGCGGCTTGATTTTCTCGAACGCAAAATCTCGCTTCTGCCTGCTTCCGGCTTTCAACACCCGATGGGTTCGATACTTGCTAGTAGTTTGCCCATTTGTGCAAACCGTTCGACTCGCTCTATTTATTACCTGTTTTCTCACTCCCGCATTCCTTTCTTTTGGTTATGGATGGCAGGGGCATTCCATCGTGGGCGCCATTGCCGACGATAAAATTGCCGGCTCACCCGCCGCGCAGGAGGTAAACCGGCTACTCGAAGGCATTTCGCTGGCACAGGCCGCGCCGTTTCCCGACTCCATCAAAGATTGGGATAAAAAGGGGCCGGATGCGGGTGGCTTTCGCATCAAAGGCCACCCGGAAATCCAGCGGCAACTTCTGGCCTTCGTGAAAGCCAATCCGAAATCGGAACAGCCACCGGCAGACCCCGCGCAGGCGACTGTCCCCTCCCATCATTGGTTCCATTATTCCGACGTGCCAGTCATGGACGATGAAACCTATGAATCCGGCAAAGCGGGCCGTTCCCCTTGGGACATCGAACACATGATCGACTACTGCATCCGCGTCCTGCGCGACGAGGAACCTGCCGATAACGCAAGGGCCATCACCAAGCCTGTCGCGCTGATCCTGCTCGCGCATTACCTCGGTGACATTCATCAGCCGCTCCACGTCGGCTCGGAATACTTCGACAAGGCAGGCCAGACGGCGAATCCCGACAAGGGAGCCGAGACGCTCGGCGACGCCGGTGGCAACACGATCTTCCTGCTCCTCAAGGAAGCACCTCCGGGCTCGCATTGGACGTTCCATGGCTTCTGGGACACGCCGGCCGTCCTCGCAGCCTTCACAAAGATTGTTCACGACGGCCAGGTCAACCAGACCGGAGACGTGGCGACGGACATTCCCATCATCGCGAAATATCTCGCCGCAAAGGAGCCGAAGGATTGGAAGATTCCGCCCGGCGTGTCCATTGACAAGGTGGGCATCTACCTTGCCGACGACATCCTTCCGATCGCGCGGGCGGCGCACGGGCGGCTGGTGTTCTCGAGCATGGCTCCGGAGGAGAAATACGGAGAGACTCTCGAAGGCGGATTCGCTCGCGAGCGGACCATGCCGGACGGCACTCACTATTTCGATTGGGCCGTAGCGATCACGGCCAACCAGCTCGACAAGGCCGGTTGGCGTCTGGCCGACATTTTGGAAAGGATTTTTCCGAGTGCAACCGCTTCGGAACAACCGAAGAGTCCTTCAAAACCTGCGTCGAAATGATTTTCCTTTTGGCAGGGTTCACACAACAACCGGTTGATCCGATGCCGGAATGACGATAACACTCTGCATGCCAACTCTCGGAAAGGGCGCGACCCTGCTTTTGCTCGGCATTCTCAGCGCACGATTCGCCTGTGCGCAGACGCCCGCTCCCACCACTACGCAGCTTCCATCGCCGACCGCTTCCCCTGTTGTTCCGGTTACGGCCGCGTCTCAGGAAGCAGCGACGCCCGAGATTTCCCCTCCGCCGACACCTGCGGTAAAGAAAATCGCCTTCGGCTCCTGCCGCGTGGACGGCCCCTACATCGCGATGACCTTCGACGACGGTCCGAACGCTCGGCTCACTCCGCTGTTGTTGGATGCGATGGAATCCCGCGGCATCCACGCCACATTCTTCGTCGTCGGCTCCAATGCGGTGCTTTATCCCGACCTCCTCAAACGCATGGCCCAGGACGGCGACGAGATCGGGAACCACTCCTGGAGCCATCCGCAACTCTCCAAGCTGGACGTGGCCAAAGCCGACAAGGAAATTCTCGACACCTCCGATGTCATCACAAAGGCCACCGGACAGGCTCCTCTGTATCTGCGTCCCCCTTATGGGGCGATGTCGCCACTGCTCCGCAAGCGGATCGAAGACAAATTCGGAATGACGCTCATCTATTGGTCAGTCGATCCGCGCGACTGGAAATATCGGGATTCGCAGCACGTCTACGACGAGATCCTTCGACAGGTAAAACCTGGCGCGATCATCCTCTCGCACGACATCCACGCAACGACGGTAGCGGCCATGCCTCATGTCTTCGATGCCCTCCTTGCCAAAGGCTATAAATTCGTCACCGTTTCTCAGCTCATCGCCCTGAATCAGCCGCGAGCGATAAAGCCAGCCGCCTCACCAATGCACGAAGCGACGTCGAGCCCCGCGCCATCGCACTCCTAAGTCAACGGCCGATGTGATTTAAGTGTCTGGATTGATATTCCACGGGCTGGCCCGATTCATCCCTAACAGTGAATAAGATTTAGAGGGCACAGATTCTGTTTGGCGTCTCCCTACTTGAAATTCTCTTGGAAGCCAAAGTGATGACCTGGCGTGCGGGCTAATGTGCTCCTTGTAGAATGAATTCGGTGATCGCAACGTTCGAGTGCTTTTTACCTGGGTAGACTTCCAAGATTTCGAAGGTCATCGTATCTCCTTGGCTGGCCGGTATGTCGTCAAAGAAGACATCCTGCCACCGGTAGGTGTCGGCGAATTTCACGAAGTAAAGCGGCTTCCCATTGTAGGAAATCCTGGCCTTCTTGACGCGGGCATAGTCTTTGAACGTCTCGATGGGCATGATCGTTCCACTGGAAAAATTGAATCCATAGAACGGAGTTTGATTGAGTTCGGATGGAAGCTTCGCAGGGAACTGGAACTGCAGCTTCGTGCCAACAGCGGGATTGGGATCGATCCATGCGGTCGAGACGCTGCTGTCATCCAAGGTATATACGGCCAGGGGCGGCTTTCCGGGGAGAAGCGCCGTTGTTGTCCACGGAAAGGCACATCGCATGGAACATCCTCCCATCAGTTCCTGAATGACCGGACGCCCGACGGTCGCCTTGACCGTGGGCAGAGACTGGGCGCAAAGCAGCGAAGGTCCCAGCAACGCACCGATGAAGAGGAACTTCCTAATGCGAATGCGCATGGGCCACGGCCCGTCGTTTCCTGGCCGCGGGCTTGGTTTTGACCGAGCATTTGTCGCAGGCGCCATAAAGAATGATCTCGTGGTCTTCGACCCGGAATTTCGGAGGCGCCATCGTCTTGACCCCCTCCAGGCACTTTTCGAGTTCGAAGACGCCTCCGCACTGGCGGCAGAGAAAATGATGATGATGGCCTTTGTCCGCCCGCTCGTATCGCGGCGGTTCGCCGGGAATCTCCACGGAGACGACCTGGCCATCCGCGGCCAGCGACTTTAGCGAGCGGTAGACCGTGGCCAGCCCGATCGAGGGAACTTCCTTCAAGGCAAATCCGTGAATCTCGATGGCGGTCATCGGATTGATGTGCGCTTGAAGAACGGCCTCGATCGCTCGCTTCTGCTTGGTGCTACGGTCCACGCCGCAGGTTAGGACATTGTCGGCGGGAGATCAACGACGGGCTCTTTCGGAGGCGCGGGAGTTTCTCGCGCACGCCGGTTATTCAGGATGCGATTGATGACTCCGTAGCGCGGCCCAAAAAGGTAGGCGCCCACGAAACACAGGCTGAGCACCATGACGATGGCGGGACCGGAAGGAAGGTTCACCCAATAGGACAGGAACAGTCCGGCGACCGCGCTAGTCATGCCCAGGAAGGCGCCTCCCCAGACCATCATGTCATAAGAATCCGAGAGCAGGTAAATGGTGGCCGCAGGGAGGATCAACAGCCCGATGGACATGACCACGCCGACTGCCTGGAGCGAGGCGATCATGGCCATCACCATCATGCCGATGAGCAGATAGTCGAGCCAGGCGACGCCGACGCCAATCGTCGCCGCCACGACGGGATCAAAAAGCGTAAGCAGCAGATGACGTTGAAAAATCGTGAGCACGAGGACGATGAAAAAACTCAGCGAATAGGTGATCCAGAGATCGGTATTCGCCATTCCCAGCACGTTCCCAAACAGGAAGTGCCCGAGGTCCACCCGGACGGGAGCAAACTTGAGCAGGATGACCCCCAGCGCGAAGGCCGCGATGTAGAGCGCGCCGATGGCCGTGTCGTCCTTGAGACGCGAGCTGTGGGCGATCATTTTTCCTCCGATCACCACGAGGAGAGCCGCCACGAGCGCTCCGAGGAAAAGCCCAAACGGGTTCAACGAGAAGAAGATGGCGCCGATCGCGAGCCCCGGAAGGAGCGAGTGGGAAAGACCGTCGGCAAGGAGCGCATGCCGGCGCAGCACGATAAACCCGCTGAGGTAACCATTCGTGAAGCCGACGAGCAGGCAGCCGAGCAGCGCCTTCCGCATGAACTCGTATTCGAAAGGTTCGAGAAGATTTGTCATGCCAGCGCGAAAGTGGGCTGCGGGCTCGAATAGGTGCGGGCGATATTCGGTTCGGTAAAGGTGTCCGCCACGTCGCCGTAGGCGATCAGCTCGCGATTCAACATCAGGACTTCGTCGAATAATTCCGGAACGGTGTTGAGATCGTGATGCGAAACGAGGAGCAGTTTGCCCTCGGCCGCCATCCCTCGAAGGATGGCGCGCAGGTCGCGCTGGGAATTGGTGTCGAGTCCGGTAAACGGCTCATCGAGCAAGCAAACATGGGATTGTTGCGCGTAGGCACGGGCAAGAAACGCGCGCTGCTGCTGCCCGCCGCTCAGGGCATTGATTTGGCGGTGGGCCAGCGAGGTGAGATGGGTGACTTCCAAGGCCGTGCTTACGATATTCCGATCCTCTTTAGTGAAGGGCTTCCAACCGCCCAAGGCTGGGAATCGCCCCATGGACACCATTCCGCGGACGGTGAGCGGAAAATCCCAGTCGATCAGTCCCCTTTGCGGAAGGTAGGCGATGCTGCGGCTTTGCCGAGGCGCATGACCGTGCAAGTCAATCTCGCCCGTCTGCATGGAAACCAGGCCGGCAATCGCCTTGAGAAGCGTGGATTTCCCCGCCCCATTTGGGCCGAGCAAGCCGACGCAACGACCGCACCGAAGCTCGACGCTCAAATTCCGAACGGCGGGGACATTTTGATAACTCACCGTGACGTCACGGATCGCGAGGCGGTGATTGGACATCTAGGGCTTCGGCTCCCACACGGTTAAGGTTTCCGCCAGGCTTCCGTCTCCCCAGAAAGTCTGCTCGGCGATGGCACTTCCATCTCTGGTGACCTTCACTCGCACCGCGGTCGTCGGAGTGCCGGGCGGCCATTCCGCGCTCAGGAACAAATCGACGCCTTCTTTTGAAATGGCGACCTTCCAATCGATCGCGAAATCTCGATTCGGCGCATGGCTGGAGATCAGCGTCGCGCCGAGATATTCGAGATCGAAGGAGGTTGGCGGTGACGCAAAGGTGACCTCCACCCGCAGGGGAAAGGTGATCGTCCCCTCACGGAGATCCTTCGGAGGAGCCACCGCGGCCGGATGAGTCACCCTCCAGACCGGCAACCCTAGAAAGGTGAAGCCGAGCAGAATGAGCCAAATTCGCAGCCATGGACGCCCCTCCATCAGACCTACTTCAAGCTATCGACGATGGTCGTGATGTTGTATTTGACCATCTCGGGGTAAGTGGCGGCCGTCTTGTCCCCAAGCCCATCGGCATACAGTTCTCCACCCACTTTGGCGCCCGTTTCCTTGGTGATTTCCGTGACCACCTTGGGGTTCTCGATGCTCTCGAAAAAGACGGCTTTCACGCCTTCGCTTTTGATCGTGTTGATCAAATCGGTGATCTTCTTGGACGAAGGTTCGTCCTCCGTGCTCACGCCCTCGATCGCATAGATTTTGAATCCGAAATCGCGGGCGAAGTATTGAAAAGCGTCATGCGACGTGACGAGCTTCCGCTTTTCACGGGGCAGCGTGGAGACTTCCTTCTTGGCCCATGTTTCCAGGCTCTTGAGCTCGGCAAGATAAGCGGCGGCGTTCTTCTCATAGGTCGCCTTGTTTGCCGGATCGGCGTCGATGAAACTCTTTTCCACCACGGCCGTCGCCTTCTTTACGTTGTCGATGCTGTGCCACCAATGCGGGTCTTCGACCATCTTTCCGTCTTCCTCGAGCTTGAGGGATGGAAACGCCGCGCCGGTATCGACGAACTTGCCCGCGCCCCCGGCGGATTCCTCCAGCTTCGTCAGATAGCCTTCGAGGTGCTTGCCGGTGATGAGCACGAGATCGGCCTTCACGATCTTCTTTATGTCGGCGGGCGAGGGTTGAAATTCGTGCGGGTCCACACCCGGGCCGATGATCGGGATAATCTTCACCCTGTCGCCACCGACATTCTTGGCGATGTCGGTCGTGATGGTGGAGAGGGAGGCGACCGTGAGTTCCGCCCGTGCGCCCACGAGCGAGGTCACTGACAATGCGAGGATAGCGGCAAGGTATTTCATAAATGAGAACGACTTATCACTATCACTCATTTCACGGCGTGCAAGGGGAACATGGCCGAACCTATCGGAAGCCTCATCGCGAGGCCGGGTCTTGGCATCCGGCCGAGCAGCAAGCGATCGGGCACGCTGCTCAGAGCAGGTGCTTTTCGAGGAACGCCTCCATCTTGGCGTAGAAATCCAGGCGATTCTCGGGATTCTCGAAGCCATGCCCCTCATCCATTTTGACGAGGTATTCCACCGGCTTTTTGTTGGCCTTGAGGGCGGCGACGATTTGCTCGGCCTCGGCGTGGTTCACGCGTGGGTCGTTGTAGCCTTGCGCGACGAAGAGCGGCGCCTCGATCTTGTCGGCCGCAAAGAGCGGCGAGCGCGAGCGAAGCAATGCCTGGTCGGTCTTTGGGTTGCCGACGCGCTTATACATCAGCTCGCGGAAGGTGTCCCAATACGGCGGGATCGTGTTCATGAACGTCAGCAGGTTCGACACACCCACGTAGTCCACGCCGCAGGCAAAGACTTTGGGCCGAAACGCGAGCGCGGAGAGCGTGGCGTAACCGCCGTAACTGCCGCCGTAGATGCCCAGCCGGTTTTTGTCCGCAATGCCCTGCTTCACGATCCAATCCGCGCCGTCCGTCAGGTCGTCGAGCATCTTGCCGCCCCACTCGCGGTTCCCGGCGTTCAGGAATTTTTTCCCGTAGCCGGTCGAACCGCGATAGTTGAGCTGGAGCACGGCGAAGCCGCGATTGGCGAGGAATTGCACCTCGGGGTCGTAGCCCCATTCGTCGCGCGCCCAGGGACCGCCGTGAACCACGAGCACGGCGGGCAGGTTCTTTGGCGTGACGTTTTTTGGCAGCGTCAAATAGCCGTGAATCGTCAATCCGTCCTCGCTGGGAAAAGAAATCGGCCGCATGTCCACCAGGCCATCGCGCGGAAGCCAGGGGCGCGGGCGGTAAAGGAACTTCGCCTCGCCGGTCGCGCGGTCGTAAAGATAGGTCGCGCCGGGGTCCGTCGGGGAATTGTAGGCGATGATCCATTTTTGCTCATCGTCCGTGCTGCTGCGGAAAAGGATTTCGCCGTCGTGCACCTTTCCAAGAATTTCGAGGTCGCGGGCGAATTGCTTGTCGAAGGGTTTGTAAACGATCCGATCCCGATCATAGGCGACGCCGAGGAGTTGATTCGTCCGGTCGCTGATGAGCACTTCACCAAGATCATAATTGGGATCGGCGTCGATCACCGTTTCCTTGCCGGTTTTGAGATCGAGCTTTACCAGGCGCTCGGCATTCGCGTCCCGCGCGCTGGAAAAATAGAGAAAAGTTCCGTCCGCGCTGAAGCCATGAACGCTCGGGCTTTCCTCGTCGGAGTAAGTCGCAAGGGTTCGGAATGGGCCGGTGGCCGCATCGCGCACCCGAATCTCGGTTTTCGTTCCCACTTGGGCGGTGCACGCTCGAATGTCGCCATGCGTATCGGCGTGCCAGGCGTCGACGTCACCGGGATTCTTTTCGAGAAGGGCCAGCTTGCCGCTCGCGAGATCGAGGCGATAGGCGTCGAAGTATCGCTTGTCGCGCCCGTTGATCGCGACCACGGCCTCACCGGGATGCTCCCTCGGCAGGTCGATGATTTCCGCCCGCGCTCCTGCCATCGGCGTGAGGTCGACCGCCTTTGCGTCTGGATCGAGCGGGTCGGCGCGGAAGAGATGGGAATTTTCGTCTCCGCCCTGGTCCTGCTCGAAGAGCACATAGCGGCTGTCGCGAGTCCATGCGAAGTCGACGATCCCGCGCTGCGTATCATGGGTGATGACCTTTGCCGCATCCACTCCCTGGGCGACGTCGCACACCCAGACGTTCAGGCGGTTGCCTGTCGGGGCGAGAAACGCGAGGCGTTTCCCATCGGGCGAAATCGCCGCGCTGCTGATCTTGGGATTGTCGAAGAAATCCTTGAGCGGAATGGGCGGAGCCGGCTTTGAAGCCTCGCCGGCCATCCCGGCGTTCGTTCCAAACAAAGTGAGCGCAAGAATGACAACTGCGCACAGCGACCGCGGATTTGAGCACAACACGATTGATTGGACACGCCGTCGGGGCCGGCGTTTATCTGTTTCACCTGCCACAATCGACCGCTTCGCCCGAGCAACCGTCCGCCGATCTGTCTAACCGGGGCAACGATTGACCTCCAAGGTCACGTGCGCGATTTCTTCGTGGACGCTCAGGAGCGACTTGTAGAAGGCGGGATCTTTCGGCTCGTGCGTGACAATGCTGGCGGCGCAGGAGAATTGCTCCCGGCCCACGCGCCAGACGTGGAGATCACTCACCGCGTCTCGCCGTCCGCTTCGAGCACCTCGCGGATTTCCGCGACCACGCCGGAGTCCATTTCGCGGTCGAGCAGCACGCGGCTTGTCTCGCGCAGGAGGCCCCAGGCCCAGACACCCACCACCCCCGCGCCGACGATGCCCATGACGGAATCGAGCCAATTCCATCCGAGAAATTTTCCGCCGATCAACGCAGCAATCGCCAGCACCGAGGTCGTGGCATCCGCGATCACATGCACATAGGCCGCGCGGAGATTGAGGTCGCGGTGCTCATGTTTGTGACCATGCCCGTGCGCATGTCCATGGTCGTGGTCGTGGTGATCCTGTAGCAGCAGGGCGCTGACGACGTTCACCGCCAGGCCGATCACGGCGACGAAGATGGCTTGGTCGAACCAAATCGCGGCCGGATGAAAGAGCCGCTCGACGGACTCGACCGCCATGAACAAGGCCACGCCGCCGAGCAGGATCGCGCTCGTGAAACCGCCCATCACTTCGATTTTCCAGGTGCCGAAGGCGAAGCTTGGATCGTTCGCGAGCCGGTGCGAGAGCGCATACGCGCCCGCCGTGAGTCCAAGCGCGACCACATGGGAACTCATGTGCCAGCCGTCCGCGAGCAGAGCCATCGA
>JAATET010000071.1 GCA_015655545.1 Chthoniobacterales bacterium
CGTCGAGACCGGCGGTTCGAACATCCAATTCGCCACGCATCCGCAGACGGGCCGCATGATCGTGATCGAGATGAACCCGCGCGTCTCGCGCTCCTCCGCGCTCGCGTCGAAGGCGACCGGCTTCCCCATCGCGAAAATCGCCGCGAAGCTCGCCGTCGGCTACACGCTCGACGAGCTCAAGAACGACATCACGCGCGAGACGCCCGCGTGCTTCGAGCCGACGATCGATTACGTCGTCACGAAGATCCCGCGCTTCACGTTCGAGAAATTCCCTCAGGCCGATCCGACGCTCACCACGCAGATGAAAAGCGTGGGCGAGGCGATGGCGATCGGGCGCACGTTCAAGGAGAGCTTCCAAAAGGCGCTGCGCTCGCTGGAGATCGGCCGCTTCGGCTTCGGCGCGGACGGCAAGGACGCGCCGCTCGAGGAATCCGAGATCGAGAGGCTGCTCCGCGTGCCGACGGTCGGGCGCGTCTTCGCGATTCGCGAGGCGCTGCTCGCCGGCTATTCGATCGAACGCATTCACGAGCTCTCCGCCATCGACCCATGGTTCCTCCACAATCTCTTCGAGATTGTGAATGCGGAATGCGAAATGAGAAATGCGAAATTGAATCATCCCGGCGAAACCGGCTCGGCCATTCCGAATTCCGAATTTCCCATTTCGCATTCGGCCTTTCGGCGCGCAAAAAAGCTCGGCTTTTCCGACAAGCAAATCGCCCATCTCATCGACAGCACCGAATCGGAGGTGCGCGAGCGCCGAAAGGCCGCCGGCGTGATCCCGACCTACCGCCTCGTGGACACCTGCGCCGCGGAGTTCGAGGCCTACACGCCGTATTTCTACTCGAGCTACGGCGACGAGGACGAGGCGCGCCCGAGCGACAAAAAGAAAGTGATGATCCTCGGCGGCGGGCCGAACCGCATCGGCCAGGGCATCGAGTTCGACTACTGCTGCGTGCACGCCGCCTTCGCACTCAAGGAGGAAGGATGGGAGACGATCATGGTGAACTCGAACCCCGAGACCGTCTCGACCGACTACGACACGAGCGACAAGCTGTTCTTCGAGCCGCTCACGCTCGAGGACGTGCTCAATATTTACGAGAACGAGAAATGCGACGCCGTCGTCGTGCAGTTCGGCGGGCAGACGCCGCTCAATCTCGCCGCCGCGCTCCAGGCGCACGGGTGCACGATCATCGGCACGCAGCCGAAGAGCATCCAGATGGCCGAGGATCGCAAGGACTTCGCCGCCATGCTCGAAAAGCTCGGCCTCAAGCAGACCGAAGGCGCCACCGCCACGAATGAGGACGAAGCCGTGGCCGTGGCGAATCGAATCGGCTACCCCGTGCTCGTGCGCCCGAGCTTCGTGCTCGGCGGGCGCGCGATGGAAATCGTCTACAGCGAGGACGACCTGCGCGGCTACATCGAGCGCGCCGCCGAGGCCAGCCCGGAGCGGCCCATCCTCGTCGATCGCTTTCTCGAAGACGCGACCGAGGTCGATGTCGACTGCATCTGCGACGGCGAGATTTGCGTGATCGGCGGCATCATGGAGCACATCGAGCAGGCCGGGATTCACTCCGGCGACAGCGCGTGCGTAATTCCGAGTTTCTCGCTCTCGCCCACCGTGCTGGAGACGATCAACCACGCCACGAAAGCGATGGCGAAGGAGCTCGAAGTCCGCGGGCTGATGAACGTGCAGTTCGCCGTGAAGGACGAGCAGGTTTACATCATCGAGGTCAATCCCCGCGCCAGCCGCACGTCGCCCTTCGTCAGCAAGGCCATCGGCGTCGCGCTGCCCAAGCTCGCCGCGAAGATCATGGCCGGCCGGACGTTGAAAGAGCTCGGCTTCACCGAGGAGATCGTCCCCGCGCATTTTTCGGTCAAGGAAGCCGTCTTCCCATTCATCAAATTCCCCGGCATCGACATCACGCTCGGGCCCGAGATGCGCTCGACCGGCGAAGTGATGGGCATCGACAGCGACTTCGGCAGCGCCTACGCGAAGGCCCAGATGGCCGCCCATCCACCGCTCCCGGAAGGGGGCAACGTCTTCATCAGCGTCAAGGATCGCGACAAGTCCGCCGTCGCGCCGATCGCGAAGGACTTCGCCGCCCTCGGCTTCCAGATCTTCGCCACCGCGGGAACCGCATCGGTATTGAAGGACGCCGGCATCGCCGCGAACGTGCTCCATCGCCTGAAGGAAGGCCGCCCGAACGTCCTCGACATGATCAAGAACGGAGAAATCCAGTTCATCATCAACACCCCGGCCGGCCAGCAGCCGCGCAAGGACGAGGTCGCCATCCGCAGCGCCGCCGTGGCCGGCCGCATCGCCACCATGACGACGCTGCGCGGCGCCCGGGCCAGCGCCGACGCCATCCGCGCGTTGCGCGAGCGCGGCCTCTCCGTGAAGAGCCTGCAGGAATACCACGCGCGTGCGGTCATTTGACGCGATCCCCGCCTTTTCATCGGAATTTTCGGATGATCGACCGCGACGGTTCGATCTTTTATCGGAGTCGCGCGGCGGCGGCACGCGATGAACGAATACGAAGATTGAGTTCCGCGATCCGGCGGAACGAATTTTCTCTCCTCCCTTCCTTTACAAGTGAGGGCTCCTCCGTAGCCTTGGCGGACATGGTTCCCCTCGTCTCTTTTCTTCGTCGTGCGTTTCTTTTTTTCGCCGCGCCGTTCGTTCTCGCCTCCGTTGCCTGCGCCGAGGAGCCGCCCGCCAGCTTCGTCGATCCCTTCATTGGCACGGGCGGGCACGGGCACGTGTTTCCGGGCGCGACGACTCCCTTCGGCATGGTGCAACTCAGCCCCGATACCGGCACCGAGGGCTGGGACCGATGCTCCGGATATCATTACTCGGACAAGTCGATCCTGGGCTTCAGCCACACCCACCTGAGCGGCACCGGCTGCGCGGATCTCGGCAACATCCTCTTCGTGCCGCAGGTCGCGCCGGCAAAATGGGAGGCGGGCCCGGAGAACAAACCGGGCGAAGGCTACCGCACCGCTTTCGACCACAAGGACGAAGCCGCAAGCCCAGGCTATTACCGCGTGAAGCTTGCGTCGGAAATCACCGCGGAACTGACCGCCACCGAGCGCACCGGCTTCCATCGTTACACGTTTCCAGCCTCGGCCCAGGCCACCCTGCTCATCGATCTCGCCCATAAAATCGGCATGGGCGACAAGGGCGGGCATTTCGATGGCGCGGTGACCGTGGAGAGCCCGACCGTGGTCTCCGGCTGGCAGCACACCGACGGCTGGTCGAGGGACAAGACGTTCTATTTCGTCGCGGAGTTTTCGCAGCGGATCACCGCCCAGTCGTTCCAGACCGGCGGAGCGGCATCGAAGGGAACGGCGCCCGCCACGAAGAGTGTGAACGGAGTGAACGTCAAGGCGCTTCTCGAGTTCGGCAAGCTCGCAAGGCCGTTGCTCATCCGGGTCGGACTCTCGCCGGTGAGCGTCGAAAAAGCGCGCGCGAACCTGCGCGCCGAGGCAGGATTGGCGGGGTTCGACGAAGTTCGTGCCAACGCCGTCAAAAAATGGAACGCGATGCTCGGGCGCGTCGCGATCGAGACGCCGGATACCGCGCAGCGGCAGATTTTCTACACCGCACTCTATCACACGATGATCGCGCCGAACCTTTACAACGACGCGGACCGCACCTACATCGGCGTCAATCGCAAGGTCGTTTCCAAGGCGGCCTTCAACTACTACTCCACCTTCTCGCTCTGGGACACCTTTCGCGCCGCGAATCCGCTTTTCACCTTGATCGCGCCGGAGCGCGTGAACGACTTCGTCCGCACGATGGTCGCGCACTCCGAGCGCTCGCGCAACCATGAGCTCCCGATCTGGACGCTCTGCGCCAACGACACGGGGTGCATGATCGGCTACCACTCCGTGCCGGTGATCACCGACGCCTACTTCAAGGGCTTCCGCGAGTTCGACGCCCACAAGACCCTCACCGCGATGAAGGCGAGCGCAAACGCGCGCGAGGACCACGAACGTTACGCGAAGGACGGATTCGCGGCCTCCGGCGAACGCGACAATCAAGGCACTTCGCGCACGCTGGAATACGCCTACGACGACTGGTGCATCGCACAGTTCGCGGACGCCATCGGCGCAAGAACGGACGCGGAAACCTACCGGAAACGCGCGCAGAATTACCGCAAGGTCTGGGACCCGGAGGTCGGATTCATGCGCGGCCGCGACAAAGAGGGCAAATGGCTGCCGGATTTCGATCCCGCCGACGCCCGCGAGGCGCGCAGCTTCACCGAGGCCAACTCGTGGCAATACACCTGGTCCGTGATGCAGGACGTCCCCGGCCTCATCGCCCTTATGGGCGGACCGGATAAATTTGCCACGAAGCTCGATGCCCTGTGGACGGCCCCCGGCGCGAAAAATACGAGCGGCCAGCCGCCCGACATTTCCGGCCTCATCGGCCAATACGCGCACGGCAACGAGCCAAGCCACCACATCGCCTATCTCTACGACTTCGTCGGCCAGGCGTGGAAGACGCAGCAGCGCATCCGCGAGATCCTGACCGGGCAATACCACGATCAGCCCGACGGCCTGGCCGGCAACGAGGACTGCGGTCAAATGAGCGCGTGGTATGTCTGGAGCGCGCTCGGCCTTTACCCCGTCAATCCCGCGAGCGGCCTCTACATGATCGGCGGCCCCCTGTTTCCGAAGGCCGCGATTTCGTTGGTGCAGGGCGGCCGGATCTTCACGATCGAATCGGAAAACGCCGCGCCGGCGAATCCCTACATCCAGTCGGCAACCCTGAACGGCAAGCCGCTGGATCGCGCCTGGATCACCCACCGGGAAATGATGGCCGGCGGGACGCTGCATTTCGTGATGGGGCCGCAGCCCAACAAATCGTGGGCCGCGCAGGCCACGCCTCCCCCGACGGGGTATTGAGTTTTATTTCTGATACGACTCGTATCGAAGGGGCGATATTCGAATTTTCCAGCCGTTACTGGTCGCGATTTCCTGCCAGAGGTCCAACGAGAATCCCGTGAACGCGCCCCCGATGGAGAAAAGCGGGAACGTTTCCGATCCTTGACGCCCGCTGCCGCCGCCGTGATTTTCTCCCCAAATGCAGGATCTCGGAAAAATGCTCGTGATCGCCGGTCTCGCACTGGCCATCATCGGCGCGGTGATCTGGCTCGGAAAAGGCTTTCGCCTGCCGGGCGACATTTACCTCGAGCGCGGAAATTTCTCGTTCGGCTTTCCCGTCGTGACCTGCATCGTGGTCAGCCTCGTGATCACGGTTTTGCTGAATCTCTTTCGCCGCTGATGCGCCGGGTGCTTCTTTTGCCCATCGGCAGCTCCGGCGACGTGAATCCATTCCTTTGGATCGGCCGCATCCTCCACGCCCGCGGCCACGCCGTGACCGTGGTGGCAAATCCGGTCTTCGCCGATTCGATCCGCACGCTCGGTTTGCGCTTTGTGGCCTTCGGCGACGAGGCCGAGTTCCACGAGCTGCTGGCCCACCCCGACGTCTGGCATCCCACCAAAGGCCCGCCGCTCGTGCTGCGCTACGCGGGAGATGTGACGGGCCGGTATTTCGAACTCATCGCGCGGGAAGCCGGTGACGACCGCCCGCTCATGCTCGCCCCCGCCCCGGCTTTTGGCGCGCGGCTCGCCCGGGAAAAATTTGGCCTCCCGCTCGTCAGCGTGCACTTGCAGCCCTGCATGTTCCTCACCGTGGGCGACACGCCGCTGCTCGGTCAGCGCCTCGGATGGATTCGGCGGCTGCCCGCCTGGGCGAAACGCGTCGTCTTCGCGATCATCCGCGCCCGGATCGGTTCCGAAATCGCGCCGGGCGTGCGCAGGGCCAGCCGCGCCGCATCCGTGCCACCGCCGGGGAATCCGTTTCGCGACTGGTGGCAATCGCCCGACGGCGGGGTCTGCCTCTGGCCCGAGTGGTTCGGCCCCGCGCAGCCCGAGTGGGGCCCGCAGGTCCGCAGCGCCGGATTTCCGCTTTACGATCCGGCCGACCAGACCGCCCTCGCGCCCGATCTCGAGGCCTTCCTCGCCGCGGGCCCGCCGCCCATTCTCTTCACCCCCGGCTCGGCCATGGCGCAAGGCGGGGGATTTTTTGAAACCGCGCGGGCCGCATGCGTGGCGGCCGGGCGACGCGCGATCTTCGCCACAAAATTTCCGGAGCAACTCCCGCCCGATCTCCCGCCGGAGATCTTTCACGTCAGCTACGCCCCCTTTGGCACGCTCCTCCCCCGCTGCGCCGCCATCGTGCACCATGGCGGCGTCGGAACGACCTCGCAGGCTCTCGCGGCGGGCATCCCGCAACTCATCCGGCCGTTTTCCCACGACCAACCCGACAACGCGGCCCGCGTGCGCCGCCTTGGCGCCGGCGAATGGATCTGGCCGGCGAAATTCACCGAAAAAAATCTCCGCCGCGTGCTCGATGCCCTGCTCGGCGACAAGGAACTCCAGGCCCGCTGCACCGCATGGGCCGCTCGCCTGCGCGCGGAGCCTTCCGAAGCCCGCCTGCTGGAAGCGCTCGCGCCGCATCTCGACGTCGATGACGACTGAATCCTTCCCGCTCGAAGCCTACCTGGCCCGGATCGGGTGGACGGGACCCGTCGATTCCTCGCTTGCCACGCTTGCCGCCCTGCATCGCCACCAGCTCCTCGCGATTCCGTTCGAAAATCTCGACCCGTTCTGCGGGCGGCCCATTTCCCTCGATCCCATCGACCTCGCGGACAAAATGATCCACCGCCGCCGCGGCGGCTATTGTTTCGAACTCAACGGCCTGTTTCTTCTCGCGTTGCAGGCGATCGGTTTTCACACGACCTCGCTGTGCGCGCGCGTGCTGATCAGCGAGGGAAACTACGGCCCGCGCACCCACCAGATCACGCTCGTCGGCTTCGGCGGCGCACGCTGGCTCGCCGATGTCGGCTTCGGCGGCAACGGGCTCATCGAGGCGATTCCGTTCGAGCTCGAATGCGAGTTCGACCAGCAGCTCGACCGCTTTCGCCTCGTCGAAGACGCCACCTACGGCTGCCGCCTCGAGCATCGCCTGCAGCAAGGCTGGCGCGCGCTCTACGCCTTTTCACTCGATCCGTATCTGCCGGCCGACTTCGCCGCGTTGAATTACTTTATTTCCCGCGCGCCGGAGTCTTTTTTCACGCGGATTCCGATCTGCGTGCGCACCACGCCGACGGAACGCCGCATCGTCGTCGCGAATCAATTCAAAGTGCGCGCCGGCGACACCCGCTCCACTACGAAAATCGAAACCGCGGCACACCTGCGCACCATTCTCGTCGAGCAGCTCGGCATCGTCCTGCCGGCGGATTTCACGCTTCCCGACCCTCCCGCGCCGCCGCCCGGAATGCGGGAGATCTAAACCCGTCGCGTCGTCGCGCGCCCTCTCGCGCTCCGCTTTTTTGTGGGCACGAATCGCCCGGCGTTCTATCGTTCGGCGCATGTCCTTCCCCCGAGGCTCGCTGCTTTTTATGGCCGCCATCGCGTGCGGTCTTTTCATTCCACCGGCGGCATTCGCCGGGCAGCTGCCCTCCGGCGATGGGCCCGCCGTGGAGCTCTTCGACGGCCATACTCTCGACGGCTGGGTGCAATACGGAGGGAAAGCTCGTTTTGCGGTCAAGGATGGCGAGATCCTCGGCACCGCCGTCGCGGAAAAGAACAATTCCTTCCTCACGACCAGGAAAGATTACGGCGACTTCGTTCTCGATCTGGATTTCAAAATCGATGGCGGAAATTCGGGTGTGCAATTTCGCAGCCACATCCGCCCCGAGGGAGGCCTCCAGCGCGTCTTCGGCTATCAAGCCGAGATCGATCCCGCCGCTCCCTCGAAAATCGGCAGCATCTACGAAGAAGGCGCGCGCGGCTGGATCCACGATCTCCGCGACACCGAGACCGGCCGGCGGGCGGCCTCGGCATTCAAAGCCGGCGGGTGGAATCACTTCCGCATCGAGGCCATCGGGGATCACCTCCGCACCTGGCTGAATGGCGTGGCGATCACGGACTTTCACGACGCGCAAACGAAGTCCGGTTTTATCGCGCTGCAAGTCCACGCCGTCCCGAAAAGCGAAGGCCAGACCGTTCGCTTTAAAAATATCGTTCTCCATGAAATTTCCCTCCCATAATCCCATTCGTTTCCCGATCGTCCTCGCGGCCATGGCCGCTTTGCAAACTCTCCACGCCGCGGAGCCAAACACCCTCACCGATTCGGAAAAAAAAGGCGGCTGGACGCTTTTATGGAACGGAAAAACCACCGACGGCTGGCGCAGCGCCCACTCCGAGGATTTCCCGAAAGTCGGCTGGGAGATCAAAGACGGCGTCCTCTCCGCCCAGGCCGCCGGCGACGCCGAATCGCAAAACGGCGGCGACATCATCACTCGCCGGAAATACGGAAATTTCGAGTTAGTCGCCGACTTTCGGATCACGCCCGGCGCCAACAGCGGGATCAAATATTTCGTGGATCCCGGGTTGAACAAAGGAGCTGGTTCCGCGATCGGCTGCGAGTTTCAGATCCTCGATGACGAGCGACATCCCGATGCCAAACTCGGGCGGGAAGGAAACCGCACCATCGGCTCTCTCTACGACCTCATTCCCGCTGCGAGCGACAAAAAGGTGAATCCCCCGGGCGAATGGAATACGGCCCGCATCATCGTGCAAGGCAACCACGTCGAACATTGGCTGAACGGGAAAAAAGTCGTCTCCTACGAACGCGGCAATCCCGCATGGAGAGCGCTCGTCGCGACCAGCAAATACAAGGATTGGCCGAAGTTCGGCGAACTTCCCGAGGGGAACATTCTGCTCCAGGATCACGGATTTGCCGTCTCCTTTCGCAACCTCAAGATTCGCGAACTCCCCGCGGAGTAACTCGCCCGCCGCTTAAATCTTCAGGCCCAGCTCCCGCATCCGCTGCAACGCGGCGTCATGATTGCGAAAATCATAGACGATTCCGCGCAATCCGGCCGCCTCGGCCGCGACGATATTTTCTTCGAGATCGTCGATATAAAGCGTCCGCGCGGGATCGACTCCGAACTGCGCGAGCGCGATATCGTAAATGCGCGCCCCAGGTTTCAGCACGCCCGCCTGGTAGGAATAGACTCCGTCGCGAAAGGTCGAGAAGACGGGATATTCGCGAAAAATGAACTCGTGGTGAATGCACGAGATATTTGAGAGCAGGTAAGTCGGCATTCCGCTCGCGGCGAGAGCGGCGGCGAGGCGGGAGAGCGGTTCGTTTTCCTCGAAAATATCCTCCCACATCGCGATGAAATCCGCGTCCGGACCCGTATGCGAAAATTCCGGCCGCACGAGCCGCAGAAACTCGGCCCGATCGATTTTCCCGCCCTCCAGGGCCGCCTTCGCCACCACGATGCGCTCGCGATCCGGCTGCTCGGTCAGCCCGTTGTGCTCCATCAAACGGCGGGCGGCGATGAGATAGTCAAACTTGAGAAGGACGTTCCCGATGTCGAAAATAACGGCGTTGATCATTTTAAGCTCAAAATCCACTCCGCGATTTCCCGCGCGGCATTCGGGCGGCTGAGCCGCTGCGCTCCGGCGTGCCAGCGCCGCCAGGTTTCGCCGTCGTTGGCCAACGCCTCGCGCACGGCTTCGGCGATTGTCTCCGGCGTGACCGCGATGACTCCCGCGCGGCCTTCCGAAATCAGGCGGGCGTTCCCCTCCTCCTGTCCCGGCACGACCTGGCTCACGATCATCGGCGTCACGGCGGCGAGGCATTCCTGCACCGTCGCTCCGCCCGCCTTGCTGATGACGATATGCGCCTCCGCGATGAATCTCGGCAATTCCTTTGTCCATCCATGCACCTGCACCGCGCTCGCATGCGAAGCGGCGGCCGCGCGAATGCGCTTCTCCAGCACATCATCGCGACCCACCGTGATCATAAGCTCCATGCCATCGATGGTAAGCAGTTCGCGAGCGATATCCACGGCCGTATGCTTGCCGGAATTGACCATGAACAAAACTCGCCAGCGCTCGCCTCGGGAGGGCGCGATTTTCGGCAATCGAGCTTCCGCAAAAAATGCCGGCACGGGAAATCCGGTGACGCGTATCTTGCCGGGCGGCACACCCTGTTCCGTCATCACCGCCGCCGTCGCCTCGTTCGCCACGAGATAAAAGTCGTTGTAGCCGGTATGCCACACGCGATTGATGGTCAACGAATCGGTCACGATCGTGACTTGTCGAAACGGCCGGCGACTCATCCCCTGGCAAAGATGATCGAGAAGATGGCTGCACCCGGGATAGACCGAGACGACGACCTCGGGTTGAAATTCGTCCAGCAGTCCTCGCAATAGCCGCGACGCGCGACCGAAGACGCCGATATTTCCCGCCACCGCGCTGGATCGATCGAGCCACTGGAACACGAGATTCCACACGCCCGGCAGCCGATTGATGACGAATAAATACGCCCGCACCGAGAGTCGGTTCAGCCACCCGTAAGCTTCGGAAAAAATATCGCGCATCTCGACGCGCGCGTCGGGAGCGGCGGCGGCCAGCGCGTCGCGCAAGTTGCGGGCGGCGGCATTGTGCCCCTCTCCGAATCCGGCGGTGAGGATCAGCACGCGCCGGGGTCGCGCCTCCGATTTCAGATCCATTTCTTGCGTTTCACGATGAAGAAAGTCGTGCCGGCGACCACCGCGCAAAGCGCCCAGAAATAGGCATAACCGTATTTCCAATGCAGCTCTGGCATGAAGGCGAAGTTCATGCCGTAAACGCCGGCCACGAACGTGAGCGGAATGAAAAACGTCGAGACGACCGTGAGCACACGCATGATCTCGTTCGTGCGAAAGCCGAGGCTGGAAAGATAGACATCCATCAATCCCGCGCTGATGTCGCGATAGCTTTCGACGAGGTCGATGATTTGCGTGATGTGATCGTAGCAATCGCGCAGGAACACGGCCGTCTCCTGCGCCACTCGCCCTGTCTCGTCGCGCATGAGCACGTTCACGATCTCACGCTGCGGCCAGGAGGCGCGGCGCAGCTGGATCAGCAGGCGCTTCGCTTCGTAAAGTCGCCGCAAGGTGGCCTTGGTCGGATGCTCCAGCAGTTCCTCTTCGATCTCCTCGATCGCATCGCCGAGCGTTTCGAGGATTGGGAAAAAATGGTCCACGATGCCGTCGAGCAGCGCGTAAGCGAGATAGTCGGCCTTGCGCTGCCGGGCGAAGCCTTTCCCCATGCGCAGGCGCTTGCGCACGTGCTCGAAGGCGTCGCGTCCTCTCTCTTCCTGGAAAGTCAGCAGAAAGGATTCGCCGAGAAAAATACTCACCTGCTCGAAAGTGAGCGCGCGGCTCTCCTCGAAATAGACCATCTCGCTGACGATAAAAATATTGTCGTCGTAGGGCTCGACCTTCGGCCGCTGCGTGGTGTTGAGCACGTCCTCGAGCGCGAGCGGATGGATTTTGAAACGCTCCGCGATCCGGCGCAGGAGGTCGAGGTCGTTGAGGCCGTCGATATTGATCCAGTTCACTTTCGCCGGATCGAACCGCGCCATGAGATCGTCGAACGAATCGAACTCGCCTTCAAAGATCGCCTCCGCGTCGTATTGGATGAGCGTGAGTGTCGCCGGGTCGGTGGCGGCATCCACGCGCGGCTTCAAGGTCGCTGGCGCGGTGCCCGGGAGGTGATAATTCAGGCGGATCACGGTGACGTCTATGAGCCAGATTTCGCCGGCGGCTGACAATCGGAAAAATGCGCGTAGCCCGACGCCAGCGGCGTGCGCCGGCTGCGATCCGCGAGCAACGTGCCGATCCGGGTGAGCGGAAGGCGCGGAAATCTCAGCCGCCACGCCGCGGCGAGCCTGGCCACGTCGCGCGCGCCAATCGCGAAGAGCAGCTCGTAGTCCTCGCCGTCGCCGACGGCCTGCTCCGGCGTGCGGCCGCGATGACGGGGAACCGCCTCGCGATCGACCGCATAGCCTTTGCGGCTGGCCTTCGCGAGGCGCGGCAGATCGGTGCCGAGCCCGTCGCTGAGATCCATCATCGCGTGGATGTCGAAGTTTTTGACCAGCCATCTCGCTTCGTCGAGGCGAGGAGTGAATTTCAGATGCCGGCCGCTTTCGAGTGATCCGCCCATCCGCCCGGTGACGAACAATGCGTCCCGCGCCCGGCCGCCGCCGCGCAGCACGAGCCTCGTGCGTTTCACCCAGCCGGTGAGCGCGATGGAAAGGAACAATGCGCCGGGAGAGCGGGCGGTCTCGCCGCCGACGATGGAAATTTTATAGCGGCGCGCGGCCTGGCGCAGCCCGCGGTAGATCGCTTCGAGGTAGCCGACATCCAGATCCGCCGGCGCGGCGATCGTCACGAGAGCGGCATCGGGCCTGCCTCCACAGGCGGCGATGTCGCTGATCGCGCGGCACAGCGCCTTCCAGCCGACTTTTTCGCCGGCGTGCTCGCGCAAAAAGTGCACACCCTCGAGCAGACAATCGGTTTTGAGCAGCTGCAGTTCCTTGCGCCCCGGCACGCGCACGGCAGCGCAATCGTCCCCCGCGCCAGCGATGACGCGGCCGTTGACCGGCAGCCGCCGCGTGAGCCGCTCCACCAAATCATCCTCGGACATCCCGTTCATGATTTTGGAATCCATTCCGGAAACCACAGGATGATCACCAGCGGAGCCAGGTTGAAGAGCATGTGCATGACGATCGGTGTCCAGAGCGACCCGGTGATTTCGTAGGCCAGGGTGAATCCGATCGCGAGAATGACGAGCGCGGGCATGGCGGGAAGATTGTGATGCACGGCGGCGAAGAGCAGCGCGCTGGTGAACATGGCCGCCACCCGGCCGCCGTATTTTTTGGTCACCCCGTAGAGGTAGCCCCGGAAAACCAATTCCTCGGTGAGCGGCGCCACGACCACGGCGAGGACGACCGTCCAGGCGGTGTCCGAGGCGGAGAGTCGTCCGCGCAGGAACTGCACCATTTCATCGCCATCGCTCGCCGAGTATCCGAAATGCGACACGATTTGCTCCGTCAGCTGCACCAGCGGATAAGTCAGAACAATGCCGACGAAGCCAAGGGCGAGGGCGCGCCACGGCTGCGCGGGCGCGAGGCCGAATGCCCGTTGCGGAGTTTGCCCGCGCGCAAAGACGAGCGCGGAAAAAAGGGCGAAAATGATCAAGTAAGCCAGGATTCCGCCCCGGATATCTTCCTGCGTGATGGCGATCCTTTTTCCGTCGTCCGCAAAAATTCCGAAGATGAAATACAAGGCCAATGCGGCCGCAAAAATCGCATCGCCCACGTGCCATTCCCCGGCCGGAGCCTGCCCGCCGGGGAAGCGCGGCGTTCGGCGCAGCAGCCACCACCAGCCGGCGAGGCCGGCGATGCACCAGGCGATTAGAACGAACACACGCTAGGGGGCGAAAAACGGAGGCAGCAGATAAAGGCGGCCGGGTTTAAGCTGCGGCATTTGCTGCAGGAGGTCGATTTGCACGTTGGCTTTCGCCTGCGACGACTGGCCGAGGAACTGGAAAAAATTCGAAAACGTGAACGACCGCTTGTAGAGCACGACCGCGGCGCGCGGAGCATCGCCGAGTTTGCGGGCCTTGGCATAGGCATCCTCGACGTAGCCGAGCTGGTCGACCAGTTTCGCCTGCAACGCATCCGTGCCGCTCAGGATGCGCCCGTCGGCCACGCCGTCGCGCAACGCCGCCTCATCGAGCTTGCGCGCCTTCGCCACGATGCCGACGAAGCGGCCGTAGCTCTGCATCACGAGACCCTCGACATAGGCTTGCTCCTCGGGCGTCATCTCGCGCGCGCCGTTGAGCAGATCCTTGAACTTCCCGCTTTTGAAGACGACGGACTGCAAGCCGATTTTCCCGAAAAGCTCGCGGTAGTTCAGCGTGGAAATGATCACGCCGATGCTGCCGGTGAAGGTCGTGTCGTTGCACATCACCCAGCTCGCGCCGCACGCCGCGTAATAGGCGCCCGACGCGCCAATGCTGTTCATGAAATACACGACCGGCTTGTGCCGCGCGAAACGCTGGATCTCGTGATAGATCGCATCCGAGGCCGTCACCTCCCCGCCTGGAGAATCCACGGTCATCACCACCGCCTTGATGGAGGGATCTTCCTCCGCTTGCCGGAATGCCGCTTTGAGATCGTCCACGAGCGATTCTCCGAGCGCACCGGCCGCGCCGAAGGAAATGATGCCTTCGAGCGGAATCACCGCGATCTTCCCGGGACCATCGCCATTCACGAGAATCTGCTCCTCGAATTTTTTGGGCCGCTCGATTTTGACGCCGTGCGAAATGGTTTTTTGGAACCCCATGCCCAGCAGCAGCGTGCCGTTCACAAAAATGCTCACGCACAACGCCAGGAAAAGCGCGACAATCGCGCAGCCCGATTTCTTCATAGAAAGCAAACGCTGCCGCATTTGGAGGCCCGCCACAAGGCGGGATTGCCGGGAGGAACGACCCCGCAGCCTTGCGATGTGCACGGCCTGTGAATAACCTGCGAGCAATTCCGCGCGCTCTCTGAAAATTGTTCACAGGAGAGCTGCGAATAACCTGGAAATCGCGAACCGCAACTCAATGACCATCACCGAGATAAAGCATGCCGCAGCCACGATCGGCATGACGCCTTCGCGGTCGCTCGGGCAGAATTTTCTCTTTGATCAAAACCTGGCGCGCTGGATCGTCGCCCAGCTCGACATCCAGCCCGGCGATCACGTCGTCGAGATCGGTCCGGGATTCGGCTCGCTGACGGAGTTCCTCGTCCTCGCCGCGCAGCTCCGCGGCGACCTCGCCAACGGCGTGACCGTCACGCTGATCGAGAAGGACGACCGTCTCATCGAGCACCTGCGCGCCCGCTTCGCGAGCGCGACCGTCGAGATCGTGCACGGCGACGCCATCGAATTCGACACGCGCCGGCTGCTCGGCCGCGGCCCGCTCAAAATCGTCGGCAACCTTCCCTACTACGTCTCCACGCCGATCATCGGCCGCTTTGCCGATCCCGTCCTCGCGCCCGCGAAAATGGTCTTCACGCTCCAACGCGAACTCGCCGAGCGGCTCAACGCGAAACCGCGCACGAAGGAATTCGGCGCCATGACGATTTGTCTCGCACGGCGATGGATCGTGCAATACCTGCGCACGCTTCCGGCGAGCGTGTTTTACCCCGCGCCGAAAGTGGAATCCGCCGTCGTGCTGCTCGAGCCGCGCCCGCGCGTGGAAACGCCCCCCTGCGACGACGCGTTGTTCGACCGGCTGGTGCGAGGCGGCTTTTCCGAGCGCCGCAAGCAGCTCCGCAAAAATCTCGAACGCGTCGAGCCCGGTCCCGACTGGCCCGGGCACCTGCGCACGCTAGGCCTCGCGGAAACCGTCCGCGCCGAGGAGCTCGATCTCGCGCAATGGACGCAGCTCACGCGCTCGATCGACACTTCCGTGGCGCAGCACGGCGAGGAATTATTCGGCATCGTCGACGAGAACGACACCGTGATCGGCTCCCTGCCGCGCGACGAAGTTCACGCGCGCGACCTCCGCCACCGCGCGATCCACGTGCAGATCTTCAATGCCGCCGGCGAAGTCTTCCTGCAAAAGCGCTCGATCTGGAAGGATCGCAGCCCCGGCAAATGGGACAGCTCGACCGCCGGCCACGTCGATGCGGGCGAAACTTACGAGCAGGCCGCCAGGCGCGAGCTCATGGAGGAGATCGCCATCGAGATCGGCACGCTCACGCCGATATGCAAGCTCGGTTGCGGCCCGGAGACCGGCTGGGAATTCCTCCAAATTTACCGCGCCGAGCACGAGGGGCCGTTCCGTTTTGCCGCGCTGGAAGTCGAAGGCGGCGTGTTCCTGCCCGTGCCGCAAGTCCGCGAATGGCTCGCTCGCAACCCGCGAGATTTCACCCCGATTTTCCGAATGGCGTTTCCGCAAGTGCTGGCCGCCTTCGGCTGACCACCTCCAATCCCGGCGGTGAAAAAGAAAACGGCGCAGGAGCATGAAGCCCCCGCGCCGTTTTGAGAGGAAATCGACCCGGCTATTTTTTCAACGTGACCGTGACCTATCGCGTTGGCACAAAAGGCGCCTTCAAACCTGCGCTTGGCACCACGTCGTGGAGCATCAACGCCAAGTTCAAGCCTGGCAAGAATGTGATCGCCATTCGGGTCACAGCAGAGGAAATGTCATTTTTTATCCACATCGAGCGCGGCCTTCACCGCTTCCTCGATCTCCGCGAATAGCGCCGTGTCGTTTTTCAGGACTTCCTTGGCGGCGTCGCGGCCCTGCGCGAGCTGCGTGCCTTTGTAGCTGAGCCAGGAGCCGCGTTTTTCGAGCACGTTCTTCTCGATCGCGAGGTCGAGCAGCGATCCGGTGTGGGAAATGCCTTCGTTATACATGATGTCGAATTCCGCTTCCGTGAACGGCGCCGCGACTTTGTTCTTCACCAGCTTCACGCGCGTGCGGTTTCCGGTGACCACACCGTCGCCGGTCTTGATCGCGCCGATGCGGCGAATGTCCACGCGCACGCTGGAATAGAATTTCAGCGCCTTGCCGCCGGGCGTCGTCTCGGGATTGCCGAACATCACGCCGATTTTTTCGCGGATCTGGTTCGTGAAAATGACGACCGTGTTCGCCTTGGAAATGAAGGCGGTGAGCTTGCGGAGCGCGTTGCTCATGAGGCGCGCCTGCGCGCCGACGACCGCGTCGCCGATCTCGCCTTCGAGCTCGGATTTCGTCACCAGTGCCGCGACGGAATCCAGAACGATCACGTCGAGCGCGTTCGAACGGACGAGCGTCTCGCAGATGCGCAGCGCTTCCTCGCCGGAGTTCGGCTGGGAGACGAGCAGATCGTCGAGATTCACGCCGAGCTTCTTCGCGTAGCCGGGATCCATCGCATGCTCCACGTCGATGAAGCCGGCCAGCCCGCCGCGCTTCTGCGCCTGCGCGATGACGGTGAGCGTGAGCGTTGTTTTTCCCGAAGATTCCGGACCGTAGATTTCCACGATGCGGCCGCGCGGAAAACCGCCCACGCCGAGCGCGCGATCGATCAGGATATTTCCGGTCGGAATGACCTCGACCTTCGAATGCGTCGCGTCGCCGAGCCGCCGGATCGCCTCGCTGCCGTAATCTTTTTCGATCTGCTGGAGGGCGAGATCGAGGTTGCGGTTGCGGGCGGCGATCGCCTTGTCTTCGGTGGGTGCGGAATCGGTTTTGGCCATGGTTCGGGTGCGTTGGAGCAGGACACTAATCCCGCCGATCTTCCCGCGAAATGAAAAACTCCGCCGGAATCGCACTTGCCATGCCCTTCGCGGCTTTTAACCTTCGCGTTTCGCCCATGACTGCCCAAAGGCTCACTTTTTTCATGCGCCTTGGCAGCACGTTGACGCTTTGGGCCATCATCCTGGCCTCCATCCTGTCGGGTCGCGAATGGGCTTTTTTTTGCGTGATCGCCGCCATGCCGCTCATCGCGCTGTGGGAATATTTCCGCATGCTGGACAAGGACGGCATCCCGAATTTCCAGCTCACCGCCATGATCTGCGCGTCGATTTTTCTCGGCGGCAGTTTTTACCTCTCCAGCGTCAAAGGCTCGGCGCACGTGCTCGATTTCGAGCTGGCGACGCTCGTGCTCTTTCTCCTCGTGATGTTCGCGCGGCAAATGTTCGCCTCGATCCGCGACCGCGAACCGCTCCAGACGCTGGCCTACACGCTTTTCGGGCTCTTCTGGATTGCGTGGATGTTCAGCTTCGTCACGAAAATCCTCTTCCTGCCGCCGCGCTCGCCGCTCGGTGATGCCACGGGCCAGTTTTACGTGCTCTTTCTCGTCGCGGTGACGAAATTCAGTGACATGGGCGCGTATGTTTTCGGCAGCCTGTTCGGCAAACATCCGTTCGTCCCGCACATCAGCCCGAAGAAAACGTGGGAGGGGTTCGCCGGCGCGCTCTTCGCGTCGCTGGTCGCGGCGTTCGGCTTGCACGCGCTCATTCCCGACAAACTTTCCGCTTTTGGAAATCTCGATCTTGCCATTCTCGGCCTCGTGCTGGGCTTCGCCGCGGTGATCGGCGACCTCGCGGAATCCATCGTGAAACGCAGCACGCAGATCAAGGATTCCGGCGGCGTGCTTCCGGGCATCGGCGGCACGCTCGATCTGATCGACAGCCTCCTTTTCACGGCGCCCTTGCTCTATTTTTACATGCGGTTCGTCCTCGGCATTCCATGAGAGCCAGGCGGGTCGTCATTCTCGGCGCCACCGGCTCGATCGGCCGCAGCGCGCGGCAGGTCGCTCGCAATCTTCCCGACCACATGGAGATCGTCGGCATGTCGGCCCACACCAATGTCGCCGAGCTCACGGAAGCCGGCGCGGAATTTCCCAACGCACGCATCGTGCAATCGAACGGACCGGACGGCGCGGAGAAATTGATCGAGCTGGCCACCATGCCCGGCGCCGATCTCGTGCTCGTCGCCATCGTCGGCACCGCCGGCCTCGCGCCCGCCCTCGCCGCCATCGAGGCGGGAAAAGATCTGGCCGTCGCGAGCAAGGAAATCCTCGTGCTGGCCGGCGAAATCGTGATGGCCGCCGCCCGCCGAAAAGGCGTGCGCGTGCTGCCGATCGACAGCGAGCACAATGCCATTTTCCAATGTCTCGAAGGGCGACCGCCGGAACACGTGCGAAAGCTCATCCTCACTTGCTCGGGCGGACCGTTTCGCACACTGCCAGCCGACGAACTCGAGCACGCCACTCCGGAAATGGCGCTCAAGCACCCGACCTGGAGCATGGGCCGCAAGATCACCATCGACTCCGCCACGCTCTTCAACAAGGCGCTCGAGATGATCGAGGCGCGGTGGCTCTTCGATGTCGGCATGGACCGCATCGACGTGATCATCCATCCGCAGAGCATCGTCCACTCGATAGTCGAATTCATGGACCGCTCGCAGCTCGCCCAGCTCAGCCGCTCGGACATGTGCTTTCCGATTCAATACGCGGTCACCTATCCCGACCGCGTCGCCGGCGCGCTCGCCCCGCTCGACCTCGCCGCACTCGGGCGGCTGGAGTTCGAGGCGCCGCGGGAGGACGTTTTCCCGGCCTTGAAACTCGCGCGACAGGCCGGGACCGCCGGGGGAGCCATGCCCGCCGTGCTGAACGCCGCCAACGAAGTCGCCGTCGAGGCTTTCCTCGCGGGCGGCATCCCGTTTCCGAAAATTTGGGAGCTCGTTGAAAGAGCCATGGAAGCGCACGCACCGGACGGCAGCACCGACCTCGCCGGATTGCTCGCAGCGGATCGCCAGGCGCGGGAATTCACGCTCGCGCAACTGCCCTGAAAAAAAGAAAAGCTTCTCTGTGTGTTTCCGTGCAGCCGCCTAGCGGTAGAAACTGCGGATCACCTCTACGACTTCGGCCTGCTCTTCCTCGCGCAATTCCGGGAAAATCGGAAGCGCCAGGGTCTCGGCCGCCGCGCGTTCGGATTCCGGGAAATCGCCGGACTTGTAACCGAGGTATGCGAAACATTCCTGCAGATGCAGCGGCACGGGATAATAGACGCCGTGGCCGATCGCGTGCTTCGCGAGATGCGCGAGCAATTCGTCGCGGCGTCGCGCGCGCAGCACGTATTGGTGGAAGATGTGATGCTCGGCCACCCGGCCCGCGAAGGGCGTGGCGGGCAGGGTGAGAAACTCGAGCAGCCCCGCGGCCTCGAAGGCGGCGGCGTATTTTTCGGCGTTCGCGCGGCGGGCGGCATTCCACGTGCCGACGTGCGGAAGCTTGACCTGCAGGATCGCGGCCTGAAGCGCGTCGATGCGGAAATTTCCACCGACCTGATGGTGATAGTAACGCTGCTCCATGCCGTGATTGCGCATGAGCCGCAGGGCATTCGCATCCACGGCGGCGCGGCAGGTCGCGAGGCCGGCGTCGCCAAACGCGCCGAGATTTTTCGCGGGGAAAAAACTGAAATACGCGGACTCGCCGATCGCGCCGGCCTGCACGGTGCCCTCGCGCGACGGGTATTCCGCGCCGATGGCCTGCGCGGCGTCCTCGATGACGGCCAGTCCGTATTCGCTCGCGAGATCGCGGATCGCATCCATCTCGCAGCACAGGCCGAAAAGATGCACCGGCGTGATCGCGCGCACGCGATTTCCTTTTGCCGAACGCAGCACGCCATCCGCATCGCGCCGGCACCGCTCGCGCAGGCATTCCGCCAGCCGCTCAGGATCGAGGTTCAGCGAGACGGGATCGATATCGACGAAAATCGTCTCGGCCCCGACGCGGTGAATACAGCCGGCCGTGGCGAAAAATGTGTAAGGCGTCGTGATGACCGCGTCACCCGCGCCGATGCCGAGCGCCATGAGGATCGCGAGCTGCGCGTCGGTGCCCGACGACATGCCGACCGCGTGGCCGCAGCCGATTGCCGCGACGATGGCGGCCTCGAATTCCTCGACCTTGCGGCCGAGAATGAATTGCTGCGAAGTCACGACCTCGTCGATCTCGCGAACGACTTCGTCGCGGATCTGCGCGTATTGACGCGTCAGGTCGAGAAGCGGAACGGCCACGAAAAGAGCGCCGTAAACCCGGTTACTTGATCACGCCGAATTCGGCGCGGCGGTTCTTGGCGTCGTCATTCGGTGAGGCCGGCATTTCCTCGCCGAAGCTCACGGTCTGCACGCGACCGCCGCTCACGCCCATGCCGATGAGCGACTCGCGCACGGCCTGCGCGCGGCGCTCGCCGAGACCGCGATTGTATTCCTCGGTGCCGGCGGCGTCGGTGAAACCCACGATAATGATGTCGTTCTTCATGCCCTTCATCGCGCCGGCCACGGCATCGAGCTTTGCGAGCTCGGCGTCGGAAACGGTGAAGCTGTCGTAGCTGAAGTAAACGGGCTGGAACTGGCCGCTGTTCACGGTGCCGCCGAAGAAATTCGAACCTTCCACACGGTCGGGCAGCGGCGTGCCGGTCACATAATCGCCATCCACGCCGCCTTCATCGGCGCTCTTCTTCTTGAACAAGGCGCAGGAAGAAAGGGAGATCGTCGCGCAAAGAGCGATGGCGAGAAGGAACGGTTTCGTCATGCGCGTATTAAAAACGGGGAATCGAATAAGGAAATCAGGAAATCAGGAAATTTTTCCACTCCCGGCTTCGCCGACCCGCGGAGCCGTGTTCCTGTTTTCTCGTTCAATCACCTATCTCATCGCGACCAGCTCGGCTCGCTGACTTTGCCCAGGCCGCTCACGATCGGCACGCTGCGTCCATTCTGCGAATCGAGCAGCAGCAGCGAGGAGCCGTCGCTATAGATCAGATGCCGCGAGTCCGCGCCCCAGGCCGGATCTTCTCCGCCGGAAGCCACGATGCGCGTGGCGCCGCTGCGCATGTCGGTGAACGCGATCGAAAATCCGCCCTGGCGAACCGTGAACGCGATCTTGTGGCCGTCCGGCGACCAGCTCGGCTCGGTGCAGAATCCGAAACCCGTGCTCACCGGCTGCGCGGTGCCGCCGCCGGAGGAAATGCGGAACAGCCGCGGGCTGCCATTCTCATCGGACGAGAAAACGATCTCGTTGCCATCCGGCGACCACGAGGGCGAGGACTCGACGCCTCGCGTGCGGGTGAGCCGGCGCGCGCCGGAGCCGTTCGCGCCGACGACGTAGAGCTCGGGATTGCCGTCCTTGCTGATCGAGCAGGCGATGCGTCCGCCATCCGGCGAGAACGCCGCGCCGGAATTCGTGCCGGGAAACTTCACGATGCGATCGCGTTTCCCGCTCGCGAGCTGAACGAGATAAATATCCGCATAGCCGCTCAGGTAGCCGGTGTAGGCCAGCTTCGTGCCATCCGCGCTCAACGCCGGGGCGACGCTGATGTTTCCGTCCTTCGTGATCTGGCGCACGTTCGCGCCGTCGTAGTCGGCGGTGTAGATTTCCTTGCGGCCCGTGCGCGTCGCGGCGAACGTGATCTTCGAACTCGCGATGCCGGGATGCCCGGTGATCGTCTCGACGATGTCATCCGCGAAACGATGCGCGACGTCGCGCGACGAGCCCGAATAGGTCTTCGACAAAACCGTGCCGCCGCTGCGGTCCTTGACGAGTCCTTGCAAGCTGCCGCCGTCCGCGGCGCCCGAGACCACGTAGGAGGCGGTCGCCGGCTGGCCGAGCAGGAATGCGCCCGCGAGCCCGAGATCGTTTTGCAAAACCGCTCCCACCGCCTTGCCCTCGCCGCCGCCAATGCCGCCGAGCGCGAGATTGATCGCGTCACTTTTGCGGATCGTGATGGTCGGCGCGTCCTGCGCAAGGACAGCGGGAATAGCAAGCAGCAATGCGGCGCGAACAGAGAAAATGAGCAGGGATTTCATGGCCAGATGACGGGTTGACGGATACCATGCGTCGCGAATCGTGCCCTTTTCAACAACGAAGAGATCGACCGCAGTGGAAGGTTCCCTCCCGCCTGCCGTTCGGCCATGGCGGGATGCGGCCCTCGCCGGCCTCGCGGTGGCCGCCGCCATCAGTCTCGGCGCCTATATTGTTTACGAGCGCGCGTGGGTCGAAAAAGTTTCCGACGTGCGTCACCACGTGGCCGAGCTGGCCAAACGCCTCAGCCGCTTCGCGACCGCGCCGCACCAGACCGCCAAAAAATTGCCGCCCGCGGAACGCGCCAAGGCCGCCGCCTCGCTGAGCTCGCCGCTTTCCTACGTGCGCGACAACAGCGAGGAAGTCCGCCGCATTTACACCTTCGCGCTCGAGGACGAAGAGAAATTGACGCTGCTCGACACGAGCAAAAACGGCCAGAAGCCCGCGCCCCACACGCTGCCTCCGGACGCGCAGCGGGCGCGCCAGCACTACCGCGATCCCGGCAGCGGCGGCGAGCCTCTGTGGACCTCGACGAACGGGGTCGAGGCCACCGCATTTTCGCTCATTGCCGATCGCGACAACAAATCCGTCGGCGTGATCGGAGTCGAGGCCAACGCCGATCTGCTGCAGGTGAAGCTCGGCGCCATCCGGCAGGCGCTGTGGTTCACCTGCCTGCTCGGATTGGGAGTCGGCGCGATCTCGGCCATCTTCGTCTGGCGCATGCGCGCGCGGGCGGCTCTGGCGCAGGCGCAGATCGAGGAAAATCGCCGTGTGGAGGAAGCGATCATCGCCTCGCTCGGAGAGGTCATCTACACCTTCGACATCGCCGCGGAAATTTTCCGTTGGCGCGGCAACGTGGTGCCGCTGCTCGGTTTCACGCCCACCGTCGAAGGCGAACGCAAAAGCTCGTGGCTCGCGCGGGTGCATCCCGACGACCAGGCCCGTTACGTCGCCGCTCTGGCGGATGCCGCCGAAGGATCCCGCCCGATGCAGCTCGAATACCGCATCCAGCGCGGCGACGACTCCCCGCTCTGGGTGCTGGATCGCAGCCGTCCGCTGGAAATGCACGACGGGCAGATTCAACTCATCGGTTCGCTGATCGACCTGACCGCGAAACGCGCCGCGGAAGCACAGCTGATCGAGAGCGAGCAGCGGTTTCGCGACGTCAGCGAGGCGGCGGGCGAATTCATCTGGGAGGTGAACCGGGAATGTCACTTCACCTATGCGTCACGCCGGGTGACCGACGTGCTCGGCGTCGAGCCCGAAACGCTGGTGGGACAGTCGCCTTTCGAGTTCGTGCCGGAGGAAGATCGCGAATCGGTGCGGCAGCGTTCGCAGGAAATTCACGCCGCCGGACTTGCGTTCCGAAACTTCGAACATCGCGTCCGCCGCACGGACGGAGCCCTGCGCTGGATCAGCGTCAGCGGCGTGCCGATCCGCGACTCGGCGGGACAGATCCTCGGCTACCGCGGCGCCTCGCTCGACATCAGCAAACATCGCGAATACGAACGCGAGCTCGTCCTGCAAAAAGAGGCCGCCGAAGCCGCCGCCCGCGCGAAGAGCAACTTCCTCGCGATGATGAGCCACGAGATCCGCACCCCGCTCAACAGCGTGCTCGGCTTCGCCGATCTCGTGCTCGACTCTCCGCTGAATCCCGCGCAGCGCGAGCATCTGGAGATCATCAAAAGCAGCGGCGACGCGCTCCTGGTCCTGCTCAACGACATTCTCGATTTTTCGAAGATCGAATCGGGCCGGATGGAAATCGAAATCCGCCCGACGGATCTCCGGCGCTGCATCCGCGAAGTGCTCGATCTCTACCGGCTGAGCGCCACGGCGAAGCAGCTGAAGCTCTCCGCCGAAATCGCGCCCGACGTGCCGCACCATGTGCTCACGGACTGGTCGCGGCTGCGGCAGATCCTGGTCAACCTCGTCGGCAATGCGGTGAAATTCACCGCCGAGGGCGGGGTCCACGTCCGCGTGTTTTTGGCGCGCGGCGAGGAAGTCGCGAACACGCGCCTGCGCATCGAGGTCTCCGACACCGGCATCGGCATCAGTGCCGAGCAGCGCCTGCGGCTCTTCAAGCCATTCACGCAGGCGGATTCCTCGACGACCCGTCGTTTCGGCGGCACTGGCCTCGGGCTGGCGATCAGCAGGCGCCTGGCCGTGTTGCTCGACGGCGAGCTGGGATTGATGGACCACGATGGCGCGGCCTCCACATTCTACGTCGATCTGCCGGCGCAGATTCCCTCCGAGCAGGACTTCGCGGATATGGCGCATGAGCCGGAAGCGGAAATTTTTTCGGCCGGGGCGCGCGAGCATTTCGACGGGCGCGTCCCGAGCGTCCTGGTGGTGGACGACAACACGCTCAACCGCCGCCTCACGACCCACCTGCTGCGGCAGCTCGGCGCGGAGACGACGACCGTTTCCAGCGCCGCCGAATGCTTTGAGAAACTCGCGATCGGCCATTTCGACTTCGTGTTGATGGACGTGCAAATGCCGGCCATGGATGGGCTCGACGCGACGCGGCACATTCGCCGGCAGGAATGGGGCCGCACGATTCCCATCATCGCGCTCACGGCCGATGCGATGGTGGGCGATCGCGAACGCTGCCTCGAAGCGGGGATGAACGACTACCTCACGAAGCCGCTGCGCCGGGCGGAATTGTCCCGCGTTCTGCATTCCTTCATGGCCAAAGCGGTGCCGTAACACGCCCTTGTCACCGCTCCGCGGCGCGTGCATATTCGGCGTTCCCGCATGACGCGGCGCACATTCGCATGAAGGTATATATCGACGGAGAATTTTACGAAAAAGAGCACGCGAAAGTATCGGTGTTCGACCACGGGCTGCTTTACGGCGACGGCGTTTTTGAGGGCATTCGTTTTTACAATGGCCGCGTCTTTCGCCTCGAGGAGCACATTGACCGTTTGTTCGATTCCGCGCGCGCCATTTGCCTCACCATCCCGCTCGGCAAGGCGGAAATCATCGCCGCGACATGCGAGACCATTCGCAAAAACGAGCTCCGCGACGGCTACGTGCGTCTCGTCATCACCCGCGGCCCCGGCGACCTCGGCCTGAACCCCGCCCTTTGTCCGAAAGCGACGGTCATCGTTATCGCGGCCAAGATCACGCTCTACCCGCAGGCCGCATACGAAAACGGCCTCATGGTCGTGACCTGTGCCACCCGCCGCATTCCTCACGGCGCGCTCAGCCCGATGGTGAAATCGCTGAACTATCTCAACAACGTTCTCGCGAAAATCGAGGCGCAGAACGCCGACGCCGGCGAAGGCCTCATGCTCAACGAGCAGGGCTACGTCGCGGAATGCACGGGCGACAATGTTTTCATCGTGAAAAACGGCAGGATCTACACCCCGCCGATCGCTTCCGGCGCGCTGGCGGGTGTGACCCGCGGCGTCGTTTTCGAGATGGCCGCCGAGGCCGGCATCTCGATCACCGAACCGAACATCACCCGCTACGATTTGTGGACCGCCGACGAGTGCTTCCTCACTGGCACCGCGGCGGAGTTGATTCCCGTCGTCACGCTCGACCGCCGCTCGATCGGCGAGGGCAAGCCCGGCCCGATCACGCGCCAGCTTATGACACGCTTCCATGAGTTGACACAGAGCACGGGCACTGTGATTGATTAGGTATGCAATGCGACGTATGCGGTGAGAAGGACGCCACCGTCTTCCTCACGCAGATCGTGGAAGGGAAGATGCAGAAGGTGAACCTCTGTGAATCCTGCTCGAAGGCCAAGGGCGTGAACGACCCCACCGGCTTCGCGCTCGCCGATCTCCTGCTCGGACTCGGCGCCGCCCAGCAGATCGAAAAAAGCCCGTCCTCGCAGAAATGCCCGGTCTGCGGCTTCACCCAGGCCGATTTCAAAAAGACCGGCCGCCTCGGCTGCAGCGAATGCTACACGACCTTCGCCGACGGCCTTTCCGCCATGCTCGCGAACATGCACAAAGGCACGACGCATGTGGGCAAAGCGCCGGGCAACCGGGCGCAAAAACGCGAAATGATCGCGAAGATCAAAACGCTGCAGACCACGCTCGACGAAGCCGTGGCCCACGAGCAATACGAGACCGCCGCCAGCCTCCGCGACGAAATCCGCAAGATCGAGACCGAGATCGCGCCATGAAACTTTCCCGCATCATTTCGAATGCGGGCGAATGGCTTTCCGGTGACGGCCCTCATCGCCAAATCGTCGTCAGCAGCCGCATCCGCCTCGCGCGCAACCTCGCCCGCACCCCTTTTCCCGGCTGGGCCAAACGCGCCGAGCGCATGGACACCCTCGGCCTCATCCGCCCCGCGATCGAGTCGCTCGACGAAATGCGCGAAGCCTACGCGCAGAATTTGACGGAACTCACGGCATTGGAACGGCAGGTGCTTGTCGAGAGACATCTGATCAGTCGCGAACATGCCGCAAAGGGCGCGGGAAGCGCCGTTGTAATGAACGTGGAGCAAACCTTGAGCTTCATGGTCAACGAGGAAGATCACCTCCGGATGCAGGCCATCCGCTGCGGCCTCCAGCTTCGCGAAGCCTACGCGACCGTGGACAAATGCGACACCGAGCTCAGCCGCGTGCTCGATTTCGCCTATCACGAAGAGCTCGGCTACCTCACCGCCTGCCCCACGAATGTCGGCACCGGCATGCGCGCCTCCGCCATGCTTCACCTGCCCGGCCTCGTGATGAGCGATCTCATCAACAAGACGATCAACTCGGTCAACAAGATCGGCCTGGCCGTCCGCGGCCTCCACGGCGAAGGCACCGAGGCCATGGGCAATCTCTTCCAGGTCTCGAACCAGACCACCCTCGGCGAGAGCGAGGAAAAAATCATCGATCGCCTGAACGACGTCATCGTCCACATCGTCGAGCACGAGGAAAACGCCCGCCAGACCCTCGTCGAGCGCCGCGCCACCACCGTCCTCGACCAGGTTGGCCGCGCCTACGGCATCCTCTGCAACGCCCACAGCATGACCTCGAAAGAGGCGCTGAACCTCCTTTCCGTCATCAAGCTCGGCACCGATCTCGGCCTCTTTCCGGATGCCGCGCGCGTCACCATCGACGAATTGTTCATCGAGACGCAGCCAGCCCACTTACAAAAGGGAGCGCAGGGACAGAAAATGACAGCCGACGCTCGCGACGCCTTGCGAGCCACGCTAATCCGAGCGAAACTCAAGCAGCTTCCCGAGCCGGATATGACGAAGGTCCCGGCCACGGATGTCGATATAAAGGAACCCAATGATGAATAACTTCACGCCGCGGGCCCAACAGGTGCTCGCTCTCGCCCGCAAGGAAGCCGATCGGTTCAATCATAACTACGTCGGCACCGAGCACCTGCTGCTCGGCCTCATCAAACTCGGCCAGGGCGTGGCCGTGAACGTCCTTCAGAAAATGGGCCTCGACCTCGAGACCGTGCGCATGGAAGTCGAGAAACAAGTCGGCTCCGGTCCCGAGACCAAGATGGTCGGCAACATTCCCTACACGCCCCGCGTGAAAAAAGTCCTCGCCCTCGCCAGCAAGGAAGCAAAAGCGCTCCAGCACAGCTACGTCGGCACCGAGCACATCCTTCTCGGCCTGCTCCGCGAAGGCGAAGGCGTCGCCGCCCGCGTGCTCAAGAGCCTCGAAGTCGACATCGAGCGCACCCGCAACGAGATCCTCAAGGAGCTTGACCCGAACTTCTCCGCGCAGGAGGAAGGCGGCGAAGCCGTGCCGTCCGAAGGCGGCAGCGGCAGCAAGAAGGAAGGCAAGACACCCGCCCTGCGCGCCTTTGGCCGCGATCTCACCGAGATGGCCCGTAAGGCCGAGCTCGACCCGGTCATCGGCCGCGCCGACGAAATCGAGCGCGTCATTCAGATCCTCTGCCGCCGCACGAAGAACAATCCCGTGCTCATCGGCGAAGCCGGCGTCGGCAAGACCGCCATCGCCGAAGGCCTCGCCCAGGAAATCATCGCCGGCAATGTTCCGGAACTGCTCCGCGACAAACGCGTCATCACGCTCGACCTCGCCCTCATGGTGGCCGGCACGAAATACCGCGGCCAGTTCGAGGAGCGCATCAAGGCGGTGATGGACGAGATTCGGAAATCGAAAAACGTCATCCTCTTCATCGACGAGCTGCACACGATCGTCGGAGCCGGCTCCGCCGAAGGCGCGATGGACGCGAGCAACATCATCAAGCCCGCCCTCAGCCGCGGCGAGCTCCAGTGCATCGGCGCGACCACCCTCAACGAATACCGCAAATACATCGAGAAGGACTCCGCACTCGAGCGCCGCTTCCAGCAGGTCAAGGTCGAGCCGCCGAGCGTCGAGCAGACGATCCTCATTCTCAAAGGCATCCGTCCGAAATACGAGCAGCACCACAAGGCAAAGATCAGCGACGAAGCCATCGAGGCCGCCGCCAAGCTCTCCGACCGCTATCTCAGCGGCCGCTTCCTTCCCGACAAGGCGATCGACATCATGGACGAAGCCGGCTCCCGCGCCCGCATCGGCGCCATGACGCGCCCGCCGAACGTCAAGAATCTCGAGGCCGAGATCGAGGTCATCAAGACCGACAAGGAAGCCGCCATCAAGGCCCAGGACTTCGAGCGCGCCGCCTCGCTGCGCGACGCCGAGAAGCAAGCCAAGGACAAGCTCGACGCCGTGCTCGCCGAGTGGCGCACGAAAAAGGAAGAGCAGGAAGTCCACGTCACCGAGGACGACATCATGCACGTCCTCTCGAAATGGACCGGCGTCCCGCTCAATCGCATGGAGCAAAAGGAATCCGCCAAGCTCCTCGCCATGGAGGAAGAGCTCAAGGGCCGCGTCATCGGCCAGGATGAAGCCGTCATCGCGATCAGCAAGGCTCTCCGCCGCTCCCGCGCCGACCTCAAGGACCCGCGCCGCCCGATCGGCTCGTTCGTGTTCCTCGGCCCGACCGGCGTCGGCAAAACCTTCCTCGCCCGCACGCTCGCCGAGTTCATGTTCGGCGACGCCGACGCCATGATCCAGCTCGACATGAGCGAATACATGGAGAAGTTCACCGCCTCCCGCCTGATCGGCTCGCCTCCCGGCTACGTCGGTTACGAAGAAGGCGGCCAGCTCAGCGAGGCCGTGCGCCGTCGCCCGTATTCCATCGTGCTCTTCGACGAAATCGAAAAGGCGCACCCCGACGTGATGCACCTCCTTCTCCAGATCCTGGAGGAAGGCAAGGTCACCGACTCGCTCGGCCGCAAGATCGACTTCCGCAACACGATCATCATCATGACGTCGAACGCCGGCGCCGAGGTAATCAAGAAGCAGACATCGATGGGCTTTGGAGCGCCGAAGCTGGACGACAATTACGACAACATGCGCGACAAGGTGCTCGAGGAAACGAAGCGCGTCTTCAAGCCCGAGTTCCTGAACCGCCTCGACGACATCATCGTCTTCCACACGCTCACGAAGCCCGACCTCATTCGCATCGTCGATCTCGAGGTCAGCAAGGTGGTCGCCCGCCTCAAGGCCAAGTCGATTCACATCGAGCTCGACCAGGCGGCGCATGAGCTTCTGATCGAGAAAGGCTACGATCCCACTTATGGCGCCCGTCCGATGCGCCGCGCCGTCGAGCGTTATCTCGAGGATCCCATGGCCGAGGAGCTGCTCCGCGGTGCGATCAAACCGGAAGACACCGTCAAGATCACCCGTGCCGGCGACAAGCTGAGCTTCCTCACGGATGAAAAACCAAAGGTGGCGGCCCTCACCAAATCCACCGGGGAGTCCTGATCCCTTCGCAGCAAAAAGCACCGCGGGTGACTGCGGGACTTTTTGCTGCCTTCCTCCGATCATCAAGTGCTCCAGACGAAATCGGACGGAAAGCCGTCGTGGGAATTCGCCAAAGCGCACGCCTACGCGCGTCATCGGGTCAAACTGCCAAATCCCTTTTACGACATTCCGTAGTCCGCTCAGCGTTTCGTGATGCTGCCACCACCCTCCGCCTGATCAGGATGGGTGATCTTCGATGTCGTATTGACTCCGACGTCGATAGCCGCACCGTCCAGCGCCTTCAAAAACCATTTGCTCCGGCTGACATCATTGTTCTCCACGATTGCGCGGGCTCCGTTTCCATCCGCCATCACGAATGCGGTCGTGTCGCGGCTCACATTATTGCGCACCGTCACCGTGACTCCCGGCTTCACGCGCACCGGCTTGGAACAATTCTCGAAATAGCAGTTCTCGATCACGATGTTTCGGCCGGCATTGAGCTGCACGGCCTTGTCCCGCGCCCCGCGGAAGGCACAATTGCGGATGATCAAATTATCGGCGCCATTTGCCGTGATCGCGTCCTCGCAGACTTTGGGAAATATGATGTTTTCGATGATCGCATTTTTGCCGCTCACGTGAATCCCGTCCGGCGATTCCACGATGACGGCATTGCGAACGGTCACCCCGTCGCCCTGCACGGAAATGATCGGCTCCATATGCTCGTTCTGCGAGCAGTCGCCTTCGCCTTTCCATTTCAGCGCGTCGCCTCCGAAACTCACCGTCCGCCCGTTTTGCGCGAAATACTGAATGGTTCTAAAGCTGCGGGCCTTTGCCGGCTTTTGATCGAAGACCGACGCCTCCGGAGCGGCAATCACCGAACTCACCCAGCCCATCAAGCCCACCACCGCTCCAATTTTATGACGCATCCCAACCCCTTCGCCCGAACTGCGCCGCCACGCAAAAACAAAAAAGGCCGGGAAAGTTCCCGGCCCGGCGAATCCAACTGAAATTTCGCTCATTCGATGGCGTCCAAAAACGCGTTCACGTTTCGCTCGTTATCGTGCAGTTCCGCCACGAACCTTTCACAACCGTGCTGCGCGGACGAAAGCATTCCCGCTGAACACAACAACGCCCGCGCCTCCCCCGCAAATTTTTCCACGTCGCCTCCGGCAAAACACCCCGGCAAAAACCGCTCGAAAAGCCGATCGGGATTTACATCCAGCGAAAGCAACGCGGCGCCCCCGAGGCCTGCCTGAATGAAGCTGTTCGGCCAGCCCTCGTAGCTCGACGTATTCACGAAAATTCTCGCGGCGTCATAGTGCGCTTGAATGTCGCGATACGGCACGCGCTCGATGAAATCGAGATTCGGCAGCCCGCGAGCCCGCTCGAAAATTTCTCCCCACAATGCTTCGTCCTCACGCGGGCAAATCATCCGGCACTTTGCCTCCGGAAGCCGCGCGACCATATCCAGAAAAAGATGGGGCCGCTTGATTGGCTGGCAGCGGGCAATCCAGAGCAAATCGATCGTTTTCTCGGCCGTTCGCGAAGCCGCCCGCGGCAAAATGAGATTGCGATACATGCCGCACGCGAGTCCCTGCCTGGCGAATTGCTCCGCCTGATAATCGCTCATCGCCAGCCGGATATCGGCCCCCCGCACGCCGGCTTCAAAGACCGCGCCGCGCACCGGATTCTCCCGTCGAAACTCGCCATTCACTTCCGTGTCGAGACCGCAAATGAACCCGAGCCGGTAAGGGACGACCCGCCGGAGATGAAGCAGGTAGAGCCATGTCGTCCACCCCAGTATCAAGACATAATCCGGGCGTGCCTCCCGAAGAATCGAGCGCACCCGCGGCAGTGCCCGGAGCATATCGGCGAGTCCTCCGGTTTGAAACGGACCTCCATTTCGAGTGATGACGCCGTCGAAAACCATCCCGTCCCGCTGCCCGATATCGCCGCCAATGATGACCGCCTCGTGCCCACGTTTTACGAGCTCCCGGGCCAGCAGCGCGACTTGCAATTCCGCGCCGCCGGACACCCGATCCGAAGCGGGATCGAGCGCCAAATGGGCGTAACTCGAGAGAAAGCAAAACTTCATTTGCGCAACCCTGCCGCCAGCATCCTCAGCCAGGGCAACCTAAGGATCATTCCGAAATTCCCCTTGCTTAACGCCTTCAAAAAAGCCCCGCCGCCGTCCGTTCGCTTTTCTTGAAAATAGAGCGCGTAATGTTGCTCGGCCACCAGACGGGTCCATCCCGGCGGCTTGCGGCGTCCCCGCAAAAATCCGAGCTCCAACATCCTCACCGCGTCAAAATATCGACGCCAGTTCGCTGGCCGTCTCCCGCTCCAGACCTCGGCGATGCATTCCCTTTCCGAGCGATCCAGCCCCGGCGCGACTCCCGCCATGTGATCTTTCAAAATCGTTCGGACCTCACCCAGTCTTGCCTCATCCGTGGCCGCGGCGGCCATCATCGATGCGTCGTGCAAACGATATTTCACCAACGGCGCGCGCAAAGTCACCACCGGAAACTCCGCCGCCACGCGCGACCAGAGATCGAGATCCTCGCACGCATGCAAATCGCGATAGCCGGAAAATCGCTCCCGAACCAAATCGCGTCGAAACAACGCGCTCCCGTGAGCAAACGGCGCGCGAAAGCACAAATCCCACGACACGAGATCGGCATGGCCGCCCGTCCGCCAACGACCGCAAAATCGACCGCCGTCGTTGATCAGCCATGCATCGGAACCAATCAGTGGCACGGAAGGATTCCCGCGCACGAATGCCATCTGCGCCGCCAGCCGCCCAGGGGCGCTGATATCATCGGCATCCTGCCGCGCGATCCATTCGCCACGCGCTTCCGCGAGACCGCGATTCAGCGTCGCGACCAAGCCGAGGTTTTTTTCATTCCGCAGCACGCGCACTCGCGGATCGGCAAACGAGAAAAGAAGGGCCGCCGAATCGTCGGTCGATCCATCGTCGATCGCCAACAGCTCAAAGTCGCAAAACCGCTGCCGCAGAATGCTCGCAACCGATTCGCGCAAATGCCGGGCGCCATTAAAGACCGGCAGCAGCACGGTCACCGCCGGGCCGCTCATGATCGGACACGCGTTTCCAGCAGACGCGAAAAAATCGCCGCGTGGCGATCCACCCACCGCGTGCGATCGAAATGAATCGCCGCGTGGGCGCGAGCCGCGCGCGCGAACCCGCCATGCCTTCCCATGATATCGACGACCCCGTCCGCCATCCGCCCCGCGTCCGGTGCATGATCGCGCAGCCAGTCATCGGGCACATCGACTAGCCGCCCCGCCGCTTCCGGAACCAGCTCCGGCATTCCCCCGCTGCGGGAGGCGACCACCGGCACGCCGCAAGCCATCGCCTCGATCGGCACCGTGGGACACGGATCTTTGTATTTCGGATGCAGCAGCACATGGGCCTGTCGGTAGAGGCCGGGCGCTTCCGCCTGCGTAAATCGTGGCAGCAGCCTTACGTGATCGCGCAGTTTTTGTTTCGCGATGTATTCCGCCACCTCGCGATCGCCGTGCTCCCAGCGAAACTCCCCGGCAATGGTCAGCCGAACCGACATTCCGCGTCCGATCAACGCCCGCAGCGTGTCCAGCGACGACTTCACGCGGTAGAATGCGTGATTCGTCCCCATGGCGAGCAGCTGCCAGACATTGAGCGGAAGAGGCTCCGCAATCGGCGAGAATCGATCCGTATCCACGGGATTCCACAAAATCTCCGCCGGCACATCGACCGCGCCCAGATAACGGTCCGCGCACCGCCGGCAAAAATCGCTTTGATAGACAACGTGATCCGCCCGCGCAATCAAGCGCCGCATCGATTCGTTGAACCAGGGATAACTCGCACCGCACCACGCCGGATACGCGACACCGTTTTGATTCCACACGATGGCCGCACCATTCCGCTTTGCCCAATCCACCAACTCCCCGGCGTGCGGCACGAGATGCAGCACACTACTGACGAGGTAGAGAACATTGAATCCCTCGCGAGCCTCGCCAAATCGCTCGCGCAAATGCGACAGCTTCACCCCGCCGCCAATGCGCGTCTCCCGCGCGCGCGCCGGCTCGTCGATCCAGCCGAAATTCAGCCGGACGCCGTCCGGCCACGAAGCTTTCGCCGATTTTTCCAGACGCCGCCCAAATGCGATGCGCCCCGGAGCATGGTAGGCGCGCCGTGCCGCCGCCACGGCATCATTGCGCGCCCGCAGCCATGCGGAGACCGGCTCCACGATTTTCACTCCCATGGAAAATCCCGGCCCAGCAGGTCGGCGAGCTCCTTGTTTCGCGGCGCAAAGAAATCCCGCAATTCCCGCTCCGTGTCAGCAGGCATCGCCTCGGCGTAGCAACCGTCCCGCGCTTTCGGCAACTCGGGAGCACCCGTGGCCGGCAGGCCGATATGCCGAAAAACCGCGGGCATGGCCGTGTGCGGAGCAGTCAATAACTCCTCGCTCACGACAAAGAGGCACTGTTCGCGCGGAAAAACGGAAAGCCACCTTTCGATCGCTCGCGCATACCAGCCACAAAGCACGTATCGGGCGGGATGATGGGCCTGCCGTGCCGCGGCATCGACCAGCGGAAGCACCGCGGGATCGTCGAGCCAGCTCATCGCGCTCCGAACCGTCGCGGAAAAATCCGCGGAGTCGCTGCCGAACTTGCGGAACATCTGGTAGTCCGACCACGCCCGCTTGACCGGATCGCGCAGCAAAAAAATCAATCTCGCCTCGGGAACGACATCCCGCACATTTTGCGGTCCCCGCGGATCGGCGAAATATTCCACGCTGCCGTCTCCGACAATGAAGCGCTGCCCCGGCAAACGAATCGGATAATTCATCGCCGCCCGCAAGCGGCTGCCGGGAAAATGCAGGAAATTGGTCGGCTCCTTGCGCGCGCCCCGGCGGACGCCGGGCAGCCCGGCCAGATAATCGTAGAGCGTCGAGGTGCCGCATTTTGGGGCGCCGGCGATCACAAAGGAAGGCAGCGGCCGCAGGGGCGCCGTGGCGAGTCTCCATGCTTTTTCGAGCTCGAAGCGCAAATCGGGTTTCGTCACAAGTCGATTTCCTTTCGCATGCGGTTCGCCATTTTGCCGCAGACCGACTCCCACGTGAAGCGCTCGTTCGCCAATTTGCGTCCGGCTTCGCCGAATTCACGGCGCAATTCCGGCGAATTGAGCAACTGCACAAGGCGGCCCGCAAGCTCCGTCGACTCGCAAAGAAATCCGCTGACCCCATGCTCGACCCGCTCCGGATTTCCGCCCACGGCCGTGGCCACGACGGGCAGCCCGTGGGAAGCCGCCTCGGCCAGCACGGAAGCGGAGGGATCCGTGCGGCTGGGCAGACAAAAAACATCGGCCTCACGATAACATTCCGCCACCCGCTCCGGCGCCAGCCGACCGCGCACCCAGACGCCCGGCTCGGCCAAAACCGGAGAGCAACCGACGATCCAAAGTCCGGCATCGGGCACCACCGCGCGCACCTCGCGAAAAGCCTCGATCAACTCCGGTCCGCCTTTTCGCTCCCAGTCCACGCCGACGAACAAAATGACGTGTCCTTTCCGATTTCCGAAATCGCCGCCGGCGACATTCGAGCCGGAGAACACGACCTCCACGCGCTCTTCCGGCACGCCATAATATTCGCGTAAAGATTCCGCGGCGAAGCGACTCGACACGAAGGTGCAACGCGCACCCGCATACAAATCGCGCTCCATCCGCCGCCAGGCTTCGGCGACCGGCAACAAAGGCTTCGGCTGCGGATAGCGCCTGTTGGCGAGATATGTGTGATCGGTATAGATAAAATGCGGCAACTCCGGATGACGGGCATCGAAGAGCGACTGCGTCTGGAAAATCATGGCGGTGCCCGACGGATCGACATGCGAGCGCACCCAGCTCCGCACCGCCTCGATCACCACCGGCATGCGCGAGAAAAAATCCCGGGGCGGCTGCCGATTCGCAAGGATGAGATTTCCGTAACGCCGCATCGCCCCAGCCGTCGCGCGCACCCGCAGCGCAAGGTTTGTCCTCACGATCTCCCTCTCCACATCGACGATCCGCCACTCGAGATCGTCGAACCGTGCCCGCAAGCCGGCGAAGACCGCGTCATTGATGAGCGAAAACTCTCCGATGCGAAAAAAAAACGCGCACCGTTTTTTCATTTCGCGTGCGCCATTTTTTCGATCCACGCGGCATGCTGCCGCGCCACGACGCCGGTTTCGTAATGCAGCCTCACGACCTCAAAAGCCGCGGCTCCCGACGCGCGCAATCGCGAAGGATCCGACAGGAAATTTTCGAAAGCGCTTTTCCATTCTTCGTTGGTTCGACAAATCGCGACAGCTCCGTTTTTGGAACGATCGGCCAGATCCAGATAGCTGGGAACCGGACTCGCGATCGCCGGCAATTCACACGCCATCCCGAGCGAGATTTTCCACTCGGTGTGCGAAAGATTATACGGCACGTCGAGAAAACGCGGAGAGACGATGACGCCGCCGCCCGCATACAGGCCCAGCAGATGGCGGATATCGCGAAACCGATGCAGGGTATGCGGCACACGCGCGAGCAGATGCTCCAAGCGCTCCCGCACGGCCGCCGGCCAGCGCGACTTCGCTTTCTCGACCTCGTCGGTGACGAGCTGGAGATGGATGCGATCCGCCAGCGCGAGAAAGGTGTCCTCCGCGGCCAGGAATTCAAAAAGCTTTGCAGCCATGCCGCTCCACCAGACTTGCAAGCGGCCCTCGCGAAACGGCTCCGTCTGCACGGCGGCTGGGCGCAGGCTAAGATTCACGTTGTCGGGAATCCAGGCGGTTCGGGGATTGAATGCCTTGCAGACTTCGGCCAGATGCCACGATGACGCGATGACCCCGCGCGCCGATTGAGTCATGGCCACGGCGTCCTCTCGCTGTTCGGCGCCCGGGGCCATCGCGTCCAGCGGCGGCTCGCCTTCGAAGCGCGTGTAGTAATCGACGTTCGCCTCGAAAAGAACACACGTCCCCGCCGCGCAAAGACGGCTGGCCAGCGACAGACAATGCCCACCCATGGATTTCAGAAAAACGACGGCGGCGTATCCGCGCCACGGGCGATAGAGCTCATAGCGCCAATCGGATCCGGATTTTTCCAAGGCTTCCGCAATCCAGCGGAAACGCATGAAGCTCATCGGCGATCCGGCGTCATCCCAGCCAGACACGAGTGCATGTGGCGGCATGCCTTTCCGCACCGAAGCCAGCTCCGGCACGCGGCTGTTGATGATGAATCCTACGCGTTTCACGGGCGCGTGGCAAGGAAGGGCGCGATCGATTCCGTGACCATCGGACCGCGCGCATACTTTTCTTCCTTCCAACTTGCAGCCGACTTTCCGCCCAGCGCGGAGCGGAAACGCGAAAGCAGCTTTTCGATGCTCCATGCGTGACGGTCCATGATATTGAGCCGGGACTGGGAGTTTCCAGCATCCCGCGACGATCGATCGAGAAAGCAAAGATGCAGGCAGCGAAAATCGGCTTCGTCCCAGCTTGATTGGTCGTGGAGGTTCAGACGCAACGAAGCGTCGAAGCCGGAGCGAAAACGGATATCGCCGCCGTGGAGACGCTCCACGGTTCTCCCGTCCCACGACTCGATGGCAGCGAAGTTGTAGAGCTTCGTCATGCTGCGGCAAGGGGGAGCGAGATGACCGTCGGCTTGCGCGGCGGCGAGGTCGAGACGCTTTACGTTGAGCACATTTCCGAAGAGCGCCCACCAGCGGGCGAATTCTCCCGCGGCGATGCGCAGCCGCAGCCGCGCGAGCGCGGAGGAGTCATATACTTCATCGCCATCCACGCCGAAAATCCAAGTCGGGGTTCCCGCGTAAGCCTGGATCATCTTGTGCGAATCGCCGGATTTGCGGCAGCGGCGCACCACGAGCTTGCGGCCATATTCGCGCGCAAGGCGCCTGAGAATGACCGCGGTCTCGTCCTGGGATTCGTGATCGCAGACGAAAAACTCGTCGCAGAAATCGATCGCGCTGCGGATCGCCCATTCGACAAACCGATCCTCGTCGCGCACCAGCATGATGCCGACGATCTTCACTCCAGCGGCATGTTTTCGAGCGTCTCGATCCAATCGTTGCGCCGGCCAACCATGAAAAGAAAAAGCGCGTTGGGATTGATGGCCCCTTTGCGCATGAGTCCGCTCCAGATGAGAGGATATGGGCCGTGGTAATAGTGATGGACGCCGAGGATGCGCTCGTCGACCGCGGCGCGCGCCTGCTTGCCGGCGATCTGCCGCACCGCGTAACGATACAAATCGGTCGAGGCTTTCAGCCATTCGAACCTCGTGGGAAAAGGCTTCGCGGACTTCGAGCGGCCCTCGATGCGATAGCTGTGGGACGTGAGTGACTCCGGAAGACCGGAGTCCGTCGCGCCGCCCTTGCGCTCGAAAGCCCAGGGCGTGTGCTCCGCTTCGGGCAGCGTCGCGATCAGGTGATCGAGAATGTCCCGCAGCGCGTCGAGCCGCCACAGGGCCGGATGAAGCGGAAATTTCCAGAGGTTGGACGTGATGCAGAGATCGAGATCCCAATCTTTCCACCGCCGGGGTTTTCCCATGGGCTCGCGGCCCTGCCCCCAGCCGGAAAGCGAGATACTCACCGCCTGGAGTTCGCGCATCATGGCGGGGAGTGTTTCATTAAGATGCGGCGCGTGACAGGTCCCCAGCGGCGGATGGTCGTCGAGGATGAGGTATGCCTGGGAAAATCCGTCCGCGAGGAGATCCTCGCACGCGGAGCGCGTGATTTTCATCCAGTCGCGCGGATCGTCGCGCAGCGGCAGCGCACAAGGGTCGCCGGCGATCCCGCACAGGCGGAGCGGCGGCGCGTCTTTCCAGAACTCGCGGATGCGCGCGCGCGTAAACTCGGCCAGTGCGCGATATTTCGCACAGGTCGAAATGAGGATGCACGTGTTCAAAGTCTTCCCGATTCGACGGCCAGCCTCTGGATGGTATCCGCGTAGTCGAGGACCATGCGCTCGCCCGAAGGAAGCTTTTCGAGCAGTTGGTGACGAAGATCTCCGATTCGCTCGACGGCCTTGCGAATGGCACCCGGCAAATCCTCGCGGAAACCCACGCCATAACGTTCGCCGGCCTCGACGATGCCGCCGCCGTCTTCGTGGTAGAGAAGTGGAAGGCCGCATTGCGCGCCCTCGACATGGTGCATGCCGCAAGGCTCCCAGCGGGATGCGGTGAGATAGAGGTGACACTCGCGGAGCTTGGCAGCGAGAGGCTTCCCGGTCATGGGGCCGAATGTTTCCGTCGCCTTCCAGCGAATGTTCGCCGGCCAGCGACCGATGACGCGGAACGCGACGCCGGGAAGATTTCCGGCGACGATTAATTCGTCGAGCTGTTGATAGACATCGAAGCCTTTGAGCGGATTGTCCGACCAGTGGTGCGTGACGATGCGCACGGTTTCGCCGGGCCCGGGCATGTGGTTGCCGATCGGATGATACACGCGCGAGTCGGCGCCATTGTAGATGACCGCCTGGGAAAGGCCCGCGTCGAACCACCGTTCGGTAAAGTAATCGCGCAACCACTCCGAGATGAAGACGGTGTGATCGGCGAGCGCGTTCGTGCGACGAAGCAGCTCGTCGATATCGTTGGTGCCCTTGCGCTGATCGCACTCGTTGATGCGGTGGAGAATCGGCACTTGCGGACTGCGATCGCGAAATTTTTCGAGATCCTCCAACCCGAATTTCTTGGCTGGATGGTCGCGACGCGGATCGATCACGAGCACGACGTCGGGTTCGCGTTTGAGGTCAAAGACGACGCGCCAGCCGCGGCGCCACATGCAGTTTGCAAGCTGCGAGACGAACGGGCTCGCGCCTCCCCAGGACGAACGCGCGGGCACGAGGCTGATCGCAAGCGTGGGTTTGAACTTCGAAAAAAACATCAGGAAAGTGAAGCCGCAGAAATCACGGCGCCCAGATGGCTGGCAAATGCATCGATGCGGCCATGCTGGAGCGCCGCCTCGCGTGCGGCACGGCCAATGTGTTCGCGTTGCGCGGCGTCGTCCAGCAACTGTTGCATCGCGCCGCGCAGCGCGGCGGGTGAAGCCGGATCGACGAGCAGCAGATCGCGTCCGTCTCGAATGTCCGCGCCGATCCACAATCCGCTCGTGCGCGTGAGCACCACGGGCCGACCGCAGGCCATGGCTTGCAACGCCACACTTTGACCCGACGGCTGAACGGCCTCCTCGAGCGGCACGATGACCATGAGCGCCCGGCGATAGAGATCGCGAAGCTCTTCGTCGGTAACGGCGGGAGCATGCCACGAACCGCGCAGGTGCTCGATGTGCGGCGGCAGCGGATCGGGAAGAGGGCGACCGGTGAGAATTTTTACCGGGATTTTGAGATCGGCCGCCGCGGCGACGAAGGTCGCGTAATCCCGACGGCCATCATTCCCGACCGCCAGGATGAATTCGCGCCCGGCCGCGGCCGGAGTCCAAAAGGCCGTGTCCACACCGAAGGCATTCGCATGAATGCGGCGTGGATCGACGTCGAATTGACGGACGGTTTGCTCGCGCTCGGAATCGGCAAAAAGCACGATCTCCTGCGCACGCATGGCGCGACGCGTGGCGCGCCGGCGCGCGGGCGTGAGCGAATAATTGACGTGCCCGCAGTGGATCCCGACGAGCGGCGCGCGAAAAAATCCCAGCCGCTTCCAAAACGCGAGGGCATTCGCGTGCGAAGTGGAGGCGGCGACCACGGCATCCACCGTCTTCAAACGGCCCAGACTCGGGATGACCGCCGCCACATGCTCGCCGCGCGTACGCACGGGCGTGCGCGCATTCAGCAATATATTGTAAGCCGTGGCCAGCCACGACGAGCGTGGATCCGGCGCATCGATGCAGACGACATCGTGGCCGGCCTTCGCGAGCTCGACCGCTCCATAAAAAAAATCGCTCGGAACACGCCCTTCCCGCGCCGCGGCCCATTTGGCTTCGCGACCTCCCGCATAAACGAAGGCGATCTTCACTTCAGCACTCGCCGCTTCAGATTGCGCAAGACCCGCTCCGCGAGGGTAAACGGCGCGACACTGGCGTGGATGAGGCCCCCGACGATCCGTCCCGGGCGGGAAAGAATCGTGAAATGACGCCCTTCAAGCTGGAGGGCGCCGGGCAGGAAGAGACGGATGCTTTGGCTCGCGTTGACCCAGCGCTCGAGCTGCGCCATGTCCGGACCGCGACCGTGGATGATGCGCACTTTGCAGCGGCCGACCGCGGCGGGCATCACGGTGCGCAGGTTGTATTCCGGAGGCAGCACGCAGGACGAAAGTCGCGAGCGGTAAAGCGCTTCGCGAAAGGCCGGCTGATCGCTCTCCATCCGGCCGGTCTCGGAAACTTCTTTTTCGTAAAGCCGCAGCCAGTCTTGAAACAGCGCGATGACTTCCGGCGAGCGACGATAGGCGAGGACGCCGGTGTTGAGTTCGGCAAAGCAATTCGGCGTCACGAAGGGGCGGTCGTGGCGATACGGCGCATGCGCGAGCGCGAGATCGAAACGGTCGAGGATTTCGAAAAGATCCGGAAACGGCGCGCAGGCCAGCGTATCGGTATCGAGAAAAATGGTTCGCTCGAAAGGCGTGTCGCAAAGCGGCGCGATCTTATCGATGAACGAATGCCGCGGGTTGGCAATGGGGCGGATTTCGTCAAAGAGATCGTCCGGCAACCCGTCCTGATCGGTAGAGACAACGATCGGCACGCCCGGCATGTGCCGGCGCACGGATCGAGCGGAGATCAACATCTCGTCGAGATGACGCCGGCCGGTCGCGATGTAGAGAATGCCTTCTTTCGCGCTCATGCGGATGGCCGGCTTCCAAATTGCCGCGGCCAACCCTGGACCATCACCGGCGCCGCGCCGAAGATGCGACGCAGCAGCTCATCGGTGATCCTTTCCGCAAGTCTGGAATCGAGCCGCGCGACCCGGTCACGGATGCAATACGAAAGATGATTGAGATCCATCGCGCCATTGTGGCGCCGCCCGATCGCCGCGATCTCATGCATGCGCTTCCAGCCGCCGGTGGAGGTCTTCGTATCGTCGTAGTAACGAATCTCGGCCAGCGTGTCCTCGATGGCGATCACGTCGCATTTTGCGGCGAGACGGATGAGCAGATCCCAATCCATCGCATAGTGGAGATCTTCGTCGAGACCGCCGATCTCCAGAAACAGGTCGCGTTTAAAAAACATCGCCGGCTGAACGACACGATAGGCCGTTTTGAGATGGCGGCGATTGAAGGGGCGAAACGGCACGGTGTAGATCTCCTTTCCGTCACGCGCGACCTTGGCTCCGCGTCCGAAGACGACACCGGCGTCGGGATTCGCGATGAAGCTGCGAGCCACGGTATGGAGGGCGCCGGGGCGAAACCGGTCGTCCGAGTTCAACCAGCATGTGATTTCACCCGTGGCCTGGCGGACGCCTTTGTTGATGCCGTCGCTCTGGCCGCGGTCTGCTTCGCGAATCACGCGCATCGGCAGCCGCTGGGCGAAACGGGCGAGAATTTGCGGCGTGTCGTCGGTGGAGAGCGCATCCACGACGATATGCTCCAGATTCGGATACGCCTGCGCTTCGATGCTGAGCAGTGTCTCCTCGATAAACTCCGCCTGGTTGTAAGTCGGCGTGATGACTGAAATTTTGGGAAGCATTTGAGTTCAGGGCGTCTTGTGTTCCAGCGCCTGCAATCGTTCGTCAATTTGAATGCTTGCCGCGGTCAGCCCTTTGGCAATTTCAAGCAGGTTATTCTCGGCCCGTCGCCCGGCTTCGGCATCCTTCCTCGCTAGCACCGCCTGGTGTTTCACTTGCGCCTCGAGTTGACGCAACTCCTCCCGCAGCCGGGCGTCGGCACCCCGCAGCCGCTGGAGGGATCTCTCCTCGAACTCGCGGAGAGCTTTTAAAACCAACCCGCGCCCGAGAGCCGCGGCGACGATCAGCGTGAGGACATTTATCGAGACGGCGATGAGAATCGTCACCAATGGACTCACGAGTTCGCCTCCGTTTCCGAATAAAAATGGCGGGCGACTTTGGATCGCGCGGAACGGGCGGCCGCATCCGCGCGGACGGCGATTTTTTCGAGAAACATCCGATAAAGCGCCGCGTAGGCTTTCACCCCGCCATCGTTTGCACGCCCGTCTTCGAGCATGAGCGGCGGACCGACTTCCGTTTCCAGACCGGAGCCCGAGAGCCAGGCCTGCGTCGCCGGCACGAATACGCGAGACACATCCTCCAGCCGCATCAGGAGCACTTTCGCGGCGCCCCGCTCGTGGATTTCATACGCGCGCGCGCGGGGAAATGGCTGCGCGAAAACGTCGACCCCAAACACTCCGCTCATCTCGCGATCAAACCATTCGTCGAACAGATCCCTGGGATATTCGCGGATAAAAACATTCACCAGATCATCGGCCAGCGCCCCCAACTCCTCGCCCCCGACCGCATCGCGAGACTTTTTCCGAGTCAGCACTCGACGACAAATCGCGCGCGTCTTCTCGGGAATCCGGTGAATCCAGTAAACGTGCAGATTTTGAAAAAATGCGGAGAGATCGCGCTGGAGAGGATCGCGCACGAGGCAAAGCACAAACCAACGCGCCGCGGAAAAATCCCCACCAAACCGTCGGCGCAGTTCGATGCTGCCGGACAAATGATCGGGAAATTTGCAGCGGGGCGCCTCGGGGCGATCGAGCCACCAAGCCATCCCATTCAACACGCCGCCTTCGCTGAGAGCGTGGGTCTGGTAGATTTTTCGCGTCGGAAATCGCCGTTGCAGCGCACTGGCCACGCTGGTCGAACCGACCTTGCCGATTTGATGAACGCAAATAACCGCCGGCTTCATTCGTGGGCCGGCGCGCCCACGTCGCGGAGCACCGGAAGGGGGCGCAGATTCGGGATGTGATCGTGGCGCGGAACGAACGAACGCGACTTCATGCTGAGGTTGCTGAAATGCACGGCACCGGCCGTTTCCCATCCGGGACGCCCAAACTCCGCGCAGCCTTCGGCCTGCTCGAACATCCAGGTGTTTTTCGTCACGATCATCATGTCGGAGACATGCTGCTTTCCTTGCAAACGGTCGTCGGACATCACTTCGTAAGCTGCAAACAGCCGCGCGACGCGGTCGTATTCCGCCGCGGTGCCACTCACGAGACAAGGGACGCTCCGCTCGTAAAGCGCAAGATTGCCGACCGGACGCGGACGGAAGCTATAGTTGATCACATCGTAGTCGCACATGAACCCGCCGCCCGCCTGCGCGACGGCCAGCCAGCGGACGTAGCAATAGTAATCGAGCTTCTTGCGATTGATGCTGGGCAGCGCGCGGTAAGCGAGGAGCATTTTGGTGACTTACTCATCAATCTGCACGGAGGATTCGTCGAGCACGATGGCCTCCCAGCCGTTTGCGGTCCAGCTGGCCTTCCAGAGATCGACCAGCGCCGCCTCGTGCTCGGGGATCTTGCCGTGGATCGGTGCGCAGAAGGTATAAACGACCGGGCGCGGCGGAAGCGCCGGCGGCAGATCGTTCGTCGAATCGCGCCGCGAAAGCGCGGGCACGTGCGAGGTGGTGATGTTGCGAAAAATGCGTCCGTCCTGCTCCCCCTGGCGCATGAGCAGCTCGAGAGTCGCGCAATGCTGATCGTAATAATCGGTGTAGCTGATTTTGAAAAATCCGGGATGCGCTTCCTTCGCGTCGTCCATTTTATCGGCGATCTGCGATGGGCCGTGATGGCTCCAAAAATATGTCTGCGCCTTGTCCGAACGGCCATCGCAGCCGCCCACGCAAATTTCACGGGCCAGCGTGGAGGCGACCGGGAGCATGAGCATGGTGAGAATGTTTCCCGTCTGGTTGGCGCTGAAATTCGACATCAGATCGAAGTTGAAACGTCCCAGTTTATGAATCGGAATGCCAATGATCCGCTTCAGGAGCTCCGCGGGAAAATGCGCGGCATAGTAGGGATAATGCGTGATGGGCACGATCGCGTAGAGCGGGTAGCGCATCATCGCATCGACGAGATTGCGCCGGAACTCGGCGGCATAGCGCGAGCAGCCGGCGTGGAAAACCGGATCCCCGCAGCAGACGATGGACGGCTGGATTTTATCCATGAGCCGCGTGTTGCGCACGAGGCTGTTGGAGACCACGCGCACACCGTCGAGCAGATGCGCGTCGGCCACCTGCTAGAGCGAGGGACCGGTGCCGAAAACGTAGGCGCGCGGCGAGTTTCCCAGCGTTTTTGCCATCGCGATGAATTTTTCCCGGCATTGCGCGACAACGGCCGAGCGGCAGGCGCCCAACAATCGCGGGACGTCGAGCCAGGTCGAAGCTTCTCTCGCATAGGTTTGGCGGTCGACATTGAAGAAGGTCCGTCCACCGCGCCGAAACACTCCGTAGTTCGAAAGCTGAGCGGGCGGATCCCATAAACGGGAGTCCCAGACGAGCACGATGTCGGCATCGGCGATCACTCCGCGTTCGTCATCGAGACTTCCGATTTCGCGAAATTCGAAGAGCGGGAGAAGTTGCCGCCGGCACTGCGCGGTTTCCTCGTCGAGATAAGGCGGGAGATCGCGCTCTCCCGGCCCGATGCCGACCGCCACGGGAAAGATAATGCCGCGGATTTTTTCGACGACCGGGCTGAGATACCAGCTCGATCGATAAACCAGATCCGCCAAGACCGCGGCATCGGAAATCGCCGGCAGGAACGTAACCGTGACCGCCCGCTTCCCGCCCAAGGCCGCAATCGCCGGAGCCATGACGCCATTCCGCGGCGCAAATGTAAACACCCTCTCCGCGAGGGAAATAAGCCTGGCGTGTTTCGGGAGATAGTCTCGGGTTCGAGTCATAGAATGGTGGCGATCTGAATCGGGCATGGTGTCCCACGCGAGCTGGAAATCCAACTACGGGAAAAGCCCATAGCGAATGATCGCGTAGAGCGCTCGGAAGCCGTCCTTCCATCCGATCTTTTTTCCTTCCTCATAAGTCCGGCCGCGATAGCTGATTCCGACTTCGTAAACCACGCAGCGGAGCCTCGCAATTTTCGCGGTAATTTCGGGTTCGAAACCGAATCGATTCTCCTGGATGCGCACTTGCGCAATCACCTCGCCGCGGAAGATTTTATAGCACGTCTCCATGTCTGTGAGGTTGAGATTCGTGAAACAGTTCGACATGAAAGTCAGGAAACGATTCCCGAGCATGTGCCAGAAATACACGACTCGATGAGGCCGCCCGCCCTGGAAGCGCGAGCCGAAAACCACATCCGCACCATGCTCGAGAATAGGAACCATCAAGTCGCGAAGCTCGCGCGGATCGTATTCCATATCGGCATCCTGGATGGCCACGATGTCGCCGGTGACGTTTTGAAAGCCCGACCGCAGCGCGGCGCCTTTCCCTTGATTGACCTGATGATAAATCACCTTGTCCACGAGCGGCTCGATCTCCGCGCGCAGAACCTGGACGGTGCCATCCGTCGAGCAATCATCGACGACAATGATTTCGAGATGCTCCAGACCGCAGGATTTCACCGCAGCCACGATTTTGTGGATGCTTTCGCGCTCGTTGTAGCAAGGAATCACGATGCTGAGCTTCACGGTGGAAAGCTCGAGCTGGCGCGTGGGGAAATGGCTTTGACCCGGCGGTTGCATGATGGAAATGAAGGAGCGATCAAGCCGCCCCGGGCTCGGACAACCAAAGCGAGCGGCGAGCGCCGAAGACAGCTTTTTTCGACCGAGTCGTCAAATGGCTTCCGATCCGGAAATCAGGCCGCGGGAGAGGCGCCGCGTTTTTGATAGATTTGCGTTTCCCATTCGGCGGCGAGGAGGCCGAAGCCGTCGAAGGCCGCGGCTGGAGGATTTGCGGCGCCGTGGGTCACGAGCAACCCGCCCTCTTTTATGGAACCGAGCAACGAAACCGGCGCGCGCGCGAAAGCATCCGCCGAGGTAATGATCAAAACATCCAACGGCCCCATGCCGGTCGATTCGCCCGACACTTCCGAAATCGTGATCTCGCGGGGCGATCCGGAAAAAACGCGGCGCAGCATCGCCGCGCGCGACTCGGCCGCCGCTCCCGTCACGCCGACGGAAAGACGACGATCCAGCCGCCAGGACAGGGCGATGGCTTCGGCCACCAGATCGGGCATCGCCGCATCGATGTAGTTTCCTTCGAGAATTTCAGCGCGCTCGATCGCCCGGGCCCACTTCTCGATTTGTCCGCTTTCGAGCTTCCCTCCGAACATGGCGGCCCAATCCCCCAGCGCGGACAGATCCAGTTCGCTCAGCCGACTCCGCGGCCCGGGGGACAAAAGCTCGCCGTAACGTCGGGCGGCATTTTCCTGCAGACGCACGAATCCGAGATGCAGCCGCCGCAACTGCGCATCCGTCGTGCTGCGCTCGATGCCGAGCTTGATCACGGCGACAGCACGTTCGATTTCGATTTGCCGGCGTTCGATATTGTCGAACTGCCGCCCCAGCCGTCGGCGGGTAATGACCAGCATTACGCCGGTAAAAAGCGCACTGACAAAAATGGAGGAAATAAAGACGAGCATGGGGAAATTAAAAAAACGGGATCAATCGCCGGCGGGTTTCGACCGGGCATTGCCAGCCGGACGGTCGAGTTCGGAAAGACGGTCTTCCATGCGGCGGCAAACCGTGGCCACGCCCTCGAGCATGGCCGAGACGTGGCGTAATTCGGTCGCCGCCGCTTTTTCGGAAAGGGCCGCTTCGGCTTTGGCGAGTCGCTCGGCCATCGCGCGTTCCCGTTCGTGGATCGCGGAAATCGCCGCCCGAAATTTTTCCCGGGCCTTCACGGCGGCAAAGGCGATCAGGCCGCCCGCGACCAGCGCGCCTCCCGTAAACCAAACGTAAATCATTTCGCTATTTCCAAATGGTAAGTCGCCCGCGATGCGCGCCGGGAAAAACTTCGCGCAATTCCTCCATGCGATGGCGGAAAAATTGCCCGACTTGATAGCGCACGTTTAACCGCCGGAGCGCCGCGAGCCAAGCTTTCAGCCAATTCCCGATGCGGGCGGAAATGCTCGCCGGATCGGCTCCCGATGCGCGCGCGGCGGAATGCGCGTCAATCGCCGCGGAATAGGCCTTGCGCAGGCGAATCACCGCCGCCGGAGCGCCGCGTCGCACTCGGATCAATGCCGGATCGAGCAAAATAAGCACCCCCGGCTGGGCGGGCGGAATGTCCTCTCCGGCCGACACCTCACAAAGCACGCGATATTCTCCGGGGCCGTTTTTCCCGAGTGGAAAATAGCGTCCGCTCCACACCGCCCGCAGGCCATCGAGGTGGCGAAGCCGATCCAGAATCATCGTCCGCTCCGCATCCGTGCCGTCACAGAAAACCAGTGTCGCCGCCGTCCGCAGGGGCAGCACTTCCACGCCCCGGATATCGCGGGCGCGGCAAAGCACGACGGCCACCGCATCCTTTCCGAAAGTCGGCATCAACGTCGAAAAATGACGACTCGCCCCGGCGAGCGCCGGGCACGCCACGGCCTTCCATTCGCGATTCATGAATTTTTCGAGCCAATCCGACGGAATATCGCCGAAAGCCACGGCGACTCGAGCCGCCGCTTCCTCGCGGAAGAACCGCGCGGCGACTTCGCAATCATCGACCTCACGACGATCCAGCCGCGTGTAGGGACCGAGCAAAGTCGGCCGGGAAGACAAAGGCCGCCGCGCCCCATCGAGCCGCGAAACGAGCTGTTGAAATAATTGCCGCGAGGCGTCCGCGCCGAGCTCGCCGAGAGCGCGTTCGCGCGCGGCCAGCGCCTTTTCTCGAAACACCTCCGGCGACGCAGCCAGCCGGCGCAGTTCGCTTTTCAGCAAGTCCGCCTCCGGCCGATCCACGACGATCGCCGCGCCCAGTTCCCGCGCCCGCCTTACGGTGGCGATGGTTTCCGGACCGAACACCAGCAGAGGCACGCCCGACGCAAGGCATTCAGGCAATTTGTTGGCCATCGAGAATTGCGTGTAAACGCGCGTGCGCTCATCGAAATTGTAGGCAATCAGCAGCGCGCCGGCCGTCGAAAGCAGCTTCGGATATTCCGACCACTCCACGGACGGAAGGACTTCGACCCCGCGAAGCCCGTTGAATTTTTCCCGCGCGACTTTGAACGCGGCCGGCAGCGCGCAGACCTCGAATCGGATCGGCAACTCATCGCCAAGCTCGGCCACCGCGCGCGCGACCATCTCGACGCTCGCCAGCGTCATGTCCTCGGTGAGCCCGCCGCAATACCGGATGACCAGCGGCTCGCCCGGCTGTCGGCCGGAAGGCAGGCCGGTCCATTCCGACGGATCGATCCCATTGGCGACGGCCACGAAATCCTGCCCATAGCGTTCGCGATACGCATCACTCATCGCATCGGAAATGCTCAGCCGCACCGCGGATTGTCGCAGCAGGGCACACAGCGTCGGCTCGATGCGCGCGAAGCTTTCGGGATTTTCCATCCGCAGTCGCTCCGGCCAGTCGTCCATGATGTGCGTCACCACCGGCACGCCCGATCGCCGCACGATCTCCCAGCCCAGCTCCAAAAACTCGGGCGGGCTATCCGTCGGACGAAAATAAATCAGCTGCGGAGCGAAATCCGCACATTCCCGGAGCACGTCGTCGCGCGTAAGTTTCGCGCCCGGGAAATCCGGATGCGCTTCCTGGCTGTGCAGGCGAAAATACGATCCGTCCCTCGTGCTGAGCGGGCGGATTTGCAGGACTTTTTTCGCGGGCCATTTCTGGAAAAGCGTCGCCTTCAGCTGGCCCGTGGCATTGCGCGCGCCGATCTCGGTGAAGTCGATCACCAGCATGCGCGGCAAGTTCGCGGGGCGGCTCGACAGCGCCGGAATGAACGAGGGCGTGACGGTGCCGTATTCGCGCCCCATTTTCTCGCCGTCGTGAATCAGCTCCTCGAGCTGGCGGCAGTGGTCGAGATAGTAATCGTTGTAATCGATCGCGAAGAATCCGGGATGCACGAGCCGGATGGTTTCCATCTGGTCGTTGATCTGCGTCGTTTTGTTGTGCTGCCAGAAGTAGCCGCTCTCGTCGAGCGGACGCCCGTCGCAGCCGAGCAGATAAATTTTCCGCGCCAGCGTCGAAGCCACCGGGAGCATGAGATAGGTGAGGATGTTCGCCGTGGTGTAGACGCGAAATTCCGCCGCGAGATCGAGATTGAAGCCGTTCGGCTTGTCGGACGGAATGCCGATCGTCCGCGCTTGCAGCTCCGGCATCGCGTCGGTCAGCAGGCCGTGATAACGCATCGGCACAATGATCGTGTAGTCGTGCCGCACGCAGGATTCCCGCAGCTTTCGGCGGAATTCCGCCGCGTAGTTCGACGGTCCGTAATGGAATATCGGATCGGCAAAAACCAGAAAGCGCGGGCGCACCCAATCCATCAATTCCTCGTCCAAAATCGCGCTGTTGCAGACGATGGAAAGCGCGCCGTCGAAATTGGTCTCCTTGAACGCGGCCAATGACGGGCCGGTCGCCAGGCAATAGGCCGTTTCGAATTGCCCGTATTCTTCCAGCAGCCGCCCGAAGCGAATGCGCGATTGTTCGATTTCGGCCTCGCGATCGGCCCGAAGTTGAAAATTCAATTCGACCCAGTTGCCGAATTCCTGCCTCGTGCGCACAGGATCGCCGCGGAGGATTTTTTTCCGGCTCAACGCCTCCGTCCATTCTTCCTCCGTGAGAATGTCCCATTGCGGCGGATCCTCGACGAAGACCACGAAGTCGGTGATTACCAGGCGCTCGACAATTTCTTCCTTCGTCGGGACGGGAACAAATCGGACGCGGGGGCGCAGAGCTGGGAAATTGGCCGCGATGGCGGGATCCATGAGCACGGGCACCTTCCACTCGACATCCGCAAGCGTCGGACTCTCGAGATAAATCGTGCAATCGTGGAACGACGCCAGGCCGATGCCCCAGGCCATGCGGGCGATCAGATCGTGCAACTCCTCCTCGCTGCGGATCAGCGGCAGGATCGTGATGCGGCTTTCCTTCACGTCGGGGAGTGTGTCATCGGCGACGCCGTTTCGGTTTTGGTCCACTTGGCCGCGAAGCGCGCGCGCTCGAGGCCGGAATAGAAATGGCGCGCGGTCCGGGAAGCGTATTCCTGCTCCACCACGGCCGGATCAAACGTCAGCTGATCCATGAATTTTCGATAAAGCAGGGCGTAGCGTTTATTGCCGGCCTCGTTCGCCCGCGGCAACTCGAGGCCGCCTCCCGCCATGAGCGCATTTTGCCATGGGGAGCCGTCGAGCCAGGCGCGGAGGCCGGGCTCGAACCCTGCGGCGAGATCCTCGATCCGGAGCAGAAGCAGGCGCACGCGTTTGTTTTGATAAAGTTGATAGCCGCGATCCGGTGCGAAGGGTTCGGCAAACACATCGATGCCGAAAACTCCACACATCTCGTCGTCGAACCAGCGATCGAGGAATTGCCGGGAGTAACGCTCGTGGAAAAGGGCGACCAATGCCCGCGCGACCTCGTGAATTTCGTCCTCTCCCGGCACTGGCCCGGATTTTTTCCGCAGCAGGCGGCTGCAAATTTCGCGCGCTGCAGCGGGCAGACGATGCACCCAGACCAGATGGAGATTCTGGAAAAACGCGGAGACGTTGCGCCCGATCGGATCCCGAACGAGCGACAGCAAATACCAGTCGCGCTGCTCCAGGCCGCCGTGAAGATAGCCGCTCACTTCGATGCTCGAGAGCAGATTCGGCGACGGCTTGAAGCCGGGCGAACGCCGCGAGCGGTCCAGCCACCGAATGATGGAATCGAGCATCCTGCGTTCGCTGAGTCCGTGGGTCTGATGGATTTTTTCGCCCGGCAAAAAGTGATTCAACGTCTGGAGAACGCTGGTCGAACCGACCTTGCCGATCTGATGAATACAAATGACTGGTTTCATGCGCTGAGAAGAGTCCGCGCGCCGGGGACGGAAAAGCAGGCGAATCGGGATTTCAATTTTCCGCGAGCAGCCGGCGGAGGTAAGCGCCGTAGGTGGATTTCCCGAGCCGCTCGATCTGGCGTTCCAGTCCTGCGCGGTCGATCCATTTTTGCCGGAAAGCGATTTCTTCGAGGCAGGCAATTTTGAGGCCTTGCCGATTCTCGATGATGTGGACGAACTCCGCGGCTTCGAGCAGTGATTCATGCGTGCCGGTGTCGAGCCAGGCGATGCCGCGACCGAGCAACTCCACGCGCAAGGTGCCGCGCTCGAGATAGCGGCGGTTCAGGTCGGTGATTTCGAGCTCGCCGCGGGCCGAGGGCTGGAGCGTGCGCGCCAGGGCGGAGGCGTCGCCGTCGTAATAATAGATGCCCGGAACGGCGTAGTTCGACTTCGGCCTGGCGGGTTTTTCCTCGATGGAAAGCACCTCGCCCGTCGGGCTGAATTCGACGACGCCGTAGGCCGCGGGATCGGAAACGAGACAGCCGAAGATCGTGGCGCCGGATTCCTGCGCGCTGGCGGCGAGCAGCGCCTTCACGAAATCGTGTCCGTAAAAAAGGTTGTCCCCGAGCACGAGAGCCGAGGGTTTTCCGGCGAGAAATTCCTCTCCGATGAGGAACGCCTGGGCGAGTCCGTCGGGCTTTTCCTGGGTCGCGTAGGAAAGGCTCAGTCCGAACTGCGACCCGTCGCCGAGCAGCTGCTGGAAGAGCGGCATGTCGTGCGGCGTCGAGATGACGAGGATCTCGCGGATGCCCGAAAGCATGAGCGCCGACAGGGGATAATAAATCATCGGCTTGTCGTAGATCGGCATGAGCTGCTTGCTCACCGCGATGGTGAGCGGATAGAGCCGCGTGCCGGTGCCGCCGGCGAGAATGATGCCTTTGCGTTCCATTTTGATGCGTTTACAACCTCGCGGGTTTCCCCGGAGAGATCATGCGGAGGACGGCGTTTTCACCGAGCGGCGGTGGTCCACAAACGTGTGGCTCATCAAGGTCTCGACGGAATCGGGCCGCGTGGCCTCGATCATGATCTGGTAGGCAAACACGCCTTTCCAAAACTGCGCGATCCAGGCGGAGAAGCGATCGATGACCGGCAGCAATCCGGAGCTGGCCTCGCTCAAATCGGCAATCGGCGGCCCAAAGCCGTGCACGGCGTCGATGCGGAAGCCGGCGTTGCGAATGAGACGCCGAAACGAGGAGACGGTGAAGAGGCGCGTGTGGGTGAGATCAAGGATGCCGCGCCGGCCGTAGTTGAAGTGGCCGATCAAGTGAATGAAACGGATCACGATGTAGGCGATATTTCCGGTGCTCGCGTAGAGTTTTCCCCCCGGCTCCATCATGGAAAAAATTTGCCGGGCGGCTTTTTCGGGCGCTTTCAAGTGCTCGAGAATGTCGAGCGCGATGACGGTCTGGTAGCGCGTCTCTCCGAGGGCGGCCGGCCAATCTCCATCGAGGTCGCCTTCGACATGTCGCATCCGGGGATGGACGGCGGCGCGGTTTCCGATCTCGTCGCCGACCGAGATAAACTGGTCGATCACCGTCACGGAGACTCCGGCGTCCGCGTGCGACAGGCTCACGGCGCTGCCGTCCCCGCCGCCCAGATCGAGCATCGCCGAGCTCTTCGCCAGCGGGCGGCCGCGCACATAGGAGTGCACGCTCGTGGGCGATTGCTTGATGGTGTATTTCCGGGCGCGATTCGGAATATCGAACTTGGGATTGTAAAAAATCTCCAGCTGCATGAGCCGGTATTGGAGCGCGGACTTGATGCAGGCGGCGGCGTATTTCACACCGTCCACGCGGCAAATCTCATCCCCGTAGAAAGTGGGAATCGCCACCTCGCGAATGGCGAGGCCCGCGGCGGTAAACTGGATGATGATATCGGAGTCGAAATCGAAGCCGAGGCTATTCGCCTCGAACGGCACCTTGCTCAGCGCGGACGTGCGATACGAGCGGTAGCCGCTGTGCAGTTCGCTGAGATTCGAGCCGATTATCTTGTTTTGCAGCCAGGTGAGGACGCGATTGCCGACGAATTTATAGAGTGGCATCCGGCCGCGGAGTGCGCCGAGCTTCGTAAGAAACCGACTGCCATACACCGCATCCGCCCCGTCTGGGCGCGAATACTCCGCTAGGATCTCGGGGAGATATTCCGGCGCGTATTGCCCGTCGCCGTGGAGCAGCACCACGATATCGAATTTTTGCGCGATTGCGTAAAGATACCCGAGCCGCTGATTGCCGCCGTAACCTTGGTTGTAGGGGGTGCTGAAGACTCTCAACGGGGCGTTTGCCGCCGCCCATTGCGCCTCGACCGCACGCGAAACCGTCGCATCGCTCGAATTATCGTCGATAATGAAAACCTCCGCGAGCGACTGGGCGACCCAGGTCGGGATGCGCTCCAGGACTTTCTCGATATGGCGCTCGGCATGGTAGGAAACGATGAATACCGCCACGCGGTTGGTCTTCAGCGTCTCCGTGGCCAGCCGGACGATTTCGTCGGGATACGGGTGCAAAAACATGGTCAAATATCGCTCCCATGCACGAAGTCTGCGGGCTCAGGACGAGCTGCTGCTTCTACGGAGTCGGCACACATTTGGCAAGGGATTCGCAACGGCGCCGCGAATCGATCGGCAGGCGGGAGGCTGCTCATCGATCGGGTTGGTTGCGCTGAAAAAGGTAGGCGAATTTGCCGGCGCCGTCCGGATACGTGCCGGCCAAATGCCAGGCGGGATCCGCACGAAAGAGCGCCAGCAATTCCGGCTGTAATTTCTCGGCGGGGATATCGTTTCCTTCCGGCCGGCCACTCAATCCGGGATCCTGCAACAAGACGTAGCTGGCGTCGCGGGTGAATCGCAGGACTTCCTCACGACGATGCGCGAGAGCGGCACTGATCATGGTGAGTTTACGATTTCGAGCCCGGAACTCGATTTCGAAATATTGAGGCACGATCGGATTGGCCTGCGTGACCACCAGCGTCGGATCGTCGTTGGCACCCGAGGCCGCAAGCAGATCGCGGAGGACGCCGTTGTTTACCGACGTCTGAACTTTTCGTATTTTTTTCGAAACGACGCAGACCGGCGGAAACGAAAAGGCGGTCGCACAAAACGCCAGCACTACACCGGCGAAGACTGCTTGTCGCCAAAGCGGACGCAGCCATTCACGAGCCCGGGTGCATCGAAGCAGCCGCACGGCATACCACGCGGCGCCGAAGATGAGAAATCCGTAGAACGATCCTCCCAAATAGGGACTCTTCATCGAAAAAGCCGCGTTCACCACGCAAGTGCCGGCCAGCATCCATAAGAAAGCAGCCGCGCGCAGTCGGACGGCAAGCGTCTCTCCGCGGGCCAGGTCGACAAGCGATCCCGTCAAAAATATCGCCAGGAGCGGATAGAAGAAATTTCCCAGATTGGAGGCCAGTGCCTTGCCGGGAGCCACGTAGTAGGTGAGTTGGTCCCAAAGCGAGCCGTGGAATTCCCAGACTTCGCGGTTGTCTCCGAAGCTGTTGACGAAAAAGTAATCGAAAATTTCGCGACCGTGCTGCACCCAATACCAGCCCGCCACGGCCATGGCACTCGCGATCGCAAGGGCGAGTCGAATCCCCAAGTCACGAAAGGAAACACCGCCGGTCAAGAGCGCGATCGCCGCGGAGAGAAACCACGTGCCCCCCATGACCAGCAGCGTCATGGCGAAGGTCGAAGGCTTGATGAGCAGCACCAGGCCGACTGCCACTCCAAAGGCGACCGCGAAAAGTTTCCGCTCGAAGGGCCGTTCGCTCGCGAGCAGCAGCGTGCAGCTTCCACCGAGCACCACGGCCCACATCATATCGGGCCGGAACTGCTGCGCGCACATCGTCGCGAAAGGAAACGCCAGCGTGCCGATGACAAGAGCGGCTTTGATCAACGGCGGCAGCGACCGGGTGATAGCCGCGACGAAAGCGAGCAGGGCGAACACAACCAACGCGAGTACATAATAGGCGCGCTCGACACTGGGGCCGAAAAGCAGGAAGCCGAAGACCCCCGCGAAGACGGGAAACGGCGCGTGAAGATTCTGGGTCAGCAGCGCGCCTGCGGCCGCGACGGCGCCTTGATTCGCGCCGAGGAAATAGATTTCCGACGCCTTGTTGAAATAAACGACATCGTCGTAGTTCGTAATCGTCGAGAGACGGCCAATTTCTTTCGACGTCTTAAGACTCGCCGCGGTGAAAAGTGCGGCGCAGCAAAGCAAAATCAACCCTCCGGTCAACGCCGGCCCGAGATGCCAAAGACTATTTCGACAGCTGCCCATGAGGAGGTTCCGCGACAATCGACACCGCAGGCCTTTATGGGACGTGCGTCGCGCTGGTGGAGTCCCCGGGCGGCTGGGCGACGTAGAGCCAGAATTTTTCGCCGAAGTCCTCGGGGCCGCGAATCAATTTCCACCCGCGTGCTTCCGCGCTGGCGATGAATTCCTGCACCTTGGGGAATTTTGACTCGTAGGGGGGAATGATCAAATAGCGCACGTCCCTCTGCTTGAGCGCGGCATCGAGCGAATCCGCCGGAGCGAGTTTCTGGATCAGCGCCATCGTGTCGACAAACCGCTTTTCGATGATCTGGCCGCCGAATCCGAAATAGGAATTCAGCTCAAACGGGTAGCCCCCCGTGCCCGCCTTCCCTTCTTCACGACTCAGCAATTGGCGGTAAGGCTCCAACAATCGAAAATTCGAGAGCAGTGGCCGCGCTCCCATCGTGCGAGGACGAAGCGCTTTTTTGGACTTCACATTTTTGGGGTTCGGCATCAATCGTGCCTCCACATAATAGCGGGGTGTCAGGAAAGCCGCCGCCAGCATCGCGACAATCGCAACTTTCCGACAAACCGGACAAACCGCCCGCGCTCTCGGCAAATAATACAGTAGCACCTGCAATGAAAAACCCGCGAGCCACATGAGCGCCAGGCTTTGCGCGAACATATAGGACGGGCGCGGACGCTGCATGATCATCACGACGCACACCGTCGAGCAGACGGACAGGATCGCGAAGATCACCCAGGCGCGACGCGCCAGCCAATAGTCCCACCAGAATCGAAAATTTCTCGCCACCAGCACGACACCGCACGCGACGAGAGCGAGATAAGCCGCGCTCAATGAGAGCGCCAGGGGCTTGTTCACCGCCGTGCTCGCGTAGTCGGGATTGTCGGCGCCGGCGCGGCAGTTGAACAAGGCCACTTGCAATCCACTGGGAATGAGCTGCGCGTTCCACCAGAAGTGCTCGAACATCGCCTTGGGATTCGCCTGGATGGCCTCTCGCATCGTGGGCAGCTCGTTGCCGAAATCGCGAACCATCAAAGGCGCATATCCGACCCACGGATCGTCGGTATATTCCGGATGACGCTGGCTGTATCCGAAGCAATAGATTTGGGAAATATTCAGCGTGTGCTTGCCCTTGAGTTCAATATCCAGGGCGGGATATTTGACATTCGATCGCCAATAAAAGAGGCCAATAATCAAGCACGCCACCGCCACGGGGACCACATACGCGGCCAGATAGCGCACGGGACGAAACGCGGCCTGTTTTCGCCAGATTTGCCAGATGTCGAATGCGACCGACACAACCGTAAACGTCCCGAGAACGAGCAGCATCTCGTTGCGGACGAGAATCGTCGTGACGGCGAGCAGCCCGATGCAGATGCCCCGCATCCACAAGGACGGTCGCATGGCCAGCAGGAGCCAGAAAATCAAAATGGGGATCAGCGCAAAAAGGTGAACCTCGTAGAGCGCGTTGAAATTGATCGGAAGCAACAGCCACCACGCCGTGATGAACCAGGCAATGGTGGGAACCAAAAGCCGTCGCGATACTTCGAAGATCAGCACGGTCAGGATCGCAAGAATTCCAATTCGATGCGCGATCAGGACGACGAAAGGATCTCCACTGAACCAATGAAATGCTCCGAAGTAACTCGTGTAGAGCGGCGACCAGGCGATGTTGCAAGTAAGGTGGCGGGCGAAATCCAGTGCGGTCGGATAATACGAGCTCGTGTCGCCCGTCGTCATATCCCGAATGTCCCACATTCCCCAGATCGTCCGGAGAAACAGCACGGCGAGCAGCAGATATTGCCAGAAAAGCGGGGACCGGTAAAACGCCGGGCCGCGTGGAGGAGTCGTCATGTCGAAGACCTTTGAAATTTTTGCCGGATCAGCGCCGCGACCTTCCGGGCCTGGCTCCATTTTACGGAGAGATACAATCGGATCATGCGCGGCAGCGAACGGTGGATTCGGGCGTAGGCACCGATGTCGCGTCGCAGTGCGATCACCTTTTCGCGGGTCGAACGGACTTCATCCTCGAGGAGGACGACTCGAGCCTTGAATTTGTCGCCACGCTCCGTCGCCGCGCGGATGCGCTCGTCGCGGCGCGCGAAATAAATTTTGTGCATCTCGAGGCGGTCGAAAAATTGCTGGTAGCGCCTCCGCAGCGCGACGAGCCATCCGCGCAAAATCTCACGCTCCTCATCGGGCAGCATCGCCGCCTCCAGCGCCTCGGTGCCGCGCCGAAACATATCGTCAAACTGCGTGATCTCGACCGCCGGCGCGAAGCCGCCGAAAGGCTCCTTTGCATGCACGATAAATTGCGACACCGCCCGCGCGGTCACCGCGACGCGCGCCGCGAGGCTATGCGAAATCATCCAGGCGGAATCCGCGCAATGCCCCCATCCTTCCGGGAACGGGTGGCCGGCCAGAAACGCGGTGCGGTAAAGATTCCCCGCGCTGCTGCCGAGCAAAGTTTCCGGCACGAAGCTCACCGCGAGCCGGAAGACATCGGCGGGCGCCAGCCGTCGCGGTTCCGCGGAGGGAAGATTTTCCGTGATCGAATGAATCGGCCAGCGACCGGGCGGAAGCGCGACGCCGCGGTCGTCGAGCATGGCCGGCGGAGAAATCAGGATGTCCGCATCCGCAGCCCGGATCGCGGCGAGCAAATGCTGCAATCCCGGAAAATCGATCGTATCGCCGACCGTCGAAAAATAGACAAACTCCTCGCGCGCCTGCCGCACGCCGAAGTTCCATCCTTCGTAAAGCCCGCGCGGACGCGAGTGGAACTCGACATTCGAAAGCGCGATCTCGGCGCGCAGATAATCCAGCGTGCCGTCCTCCGAGCTATCCACGACCACGACCTGCGCAACGTGCGGCAGCCACTCGCGAATGGCGCGGATGTGGGGCTCGATCGCGCCCATCGCATTGCGCGTGGGCAGGATGGCAGTGATCGGCAAAGTCATCTTTTCGACGGGAGACCGGCCACTCTCCGCAGTTCCTCGACCACGCGCATTCGCAATGGCTTCGCCTTTTCACGATAAAATTTTTCGAGCGCTCCCTGCGTTTCCTCCTTGGCCGCGCGCAGCCGTTCTTCCAGGCCGCGCCGGCTCTCCGCCGCTTTTTCGCGCGTTTCCTGGAGTTTTCGAGCGGCCTCTTCTTCGCGGGTGCGAAGGCGCGCTTCGTTTTGAGTGAGACGCCGATTCTGGCTCTCGAGGTAATCGATGTAGGTCAAAGGATTCGTCTTCAGTTCATCGATCGGATCGACCCATTTCGAGCGAGCCCGGCCTTTCGTCCGAAATTCCGCCGAGACCAGCACGCAAAAATCAATCAGGCCGCTCGCCCATTGCCGGCCGCGCTCCCGCTCCGCCTGGAGACTTGTCTGCTCGACCGCTTCGCCCAGCCAGCCGCCGCCGGACCAATCTTGCGCCGCGAGGTGCGCGGCCAGCGGCGAGGCATCATCGGGCGGAAAGAAGAAGGCGGCGGGCGCTTGCTCGCGATGGGTCGCGATATCGGAACAGGCAACGGATTTCCCGAGCGCGAGCGCATCCTGCACCGTGGTGTTCCAGCCTTCGAATTCCGACGGCTGGATGATCTCCGTCGCACTTCGCAAAATCGCCACCAGATCGGAAAACGGCACCTCCCCGAGGACGCTGATGTTCTCGAAAAGCTTTTCGGTCGTGAGCCGCCGGACGATTTCCGAGAGATGTGGATTGGCGACATCCCGTGAGTCGGAAAGCATGCCCACCATCACGACATGCACCTTGGGGTTTATCTTCCTGGCCTGCGCGACCGCCTCGACGACCAAACGGTGGTTTTTGTGCTTCCAAAATTGATTGGCCACGAGCGCGAAGGCTTCGGGAAGGTTGTATTTTTGCCTCACCGCGCCTGGATCGCCCTTGATGAGCCCCGCATCGCTCGCGAACGACGAACAAAAATGCACCGCATCGCTCGGGCCGGAAAAACCGGGATAAAACACGCGGAAATCGGCGCGCACCGCCTCGCTGGAAAACATCATCGCATCGCAATTTCCAATGAGGTAACCGAAATGCCGGTCCCGCTGGGCGCGCTGGGCTTCCGTAAAATATTTCTGAAGATGCCGGTGCTGGAAATCGGGAATCCAGCCGATCAACGCGCAATCGGTGTCGGGCAGCAACGCCTCGGTCACCGGCAGCAATACGTCGATGCGCTCGTCCTTCACGATTTGCCGCACTTGAGCCGGAGCCAGATCCGGCGTCTCCGCGCAGATCGTGCGGACGCCCGGCGGCAGCGCAGCCAGCGAACTCCGCGTTCCGCTCACGACGCAGATTTCGCAGCGTTCGTCCGCTGCACTCGCCAGGGCATGCACCATGCTGCGCGAGTAGCTCGCGCCCGCGGTCCAGCTCGGATCGGAGCGATCCAAAAATCCGATTCTGATCATCGTGAAGTCCCAACCCGCCAGCCGCCCGTGGCAACGAATGCTCCGAGGCGGAACTCGCCGCAGCTAATAAAGAACTTCATCGAGAATGAGATAAATCCCCTCTTCCGCCTCGACTTGATCGATCCTCGCCGCCTGCTCCGCGCTGAGATGACGCTGCCAGTCGCCCATGATGCCTTTGCGGAAAAAGCGTTTTTCTTCCGGCACGGTCGCGCCGCTGAGCTTGGAAAACTGGGTGTTCTGCCGCGCTTCGCGGATTTGCAGCTTCGTCAGCGTTCGCCCCAAAAAACGTCCAAGCCGGAAAAGCTCGTCATCGAAGACGGTGTGCAGCTTTTGATAAGTCGTGAAGAATATCCGATCCTCGACGCCGCGGTTGTCCCAATACAAATGATAGCGCGTCAGCGCGCGGACCAGATTCTCGCCGCGCTTGGCGAAGAACTCATCCATCGTGCCCACAAAATGTCCGAGCCGCTTGAAATGATAGTAGGCGGACACCACCACGTCCTTCGGGTCGCGATAGATATTGAGGATCTTTACCCCCGGCTCCGCGAGAAGCAGCGGGCGCATTTCATCCTCGGGCTTGAAGTGCGCCTTGATGAGGTAGTCGTTCGTCTCGATATCCGCGACGCGTAGAAACTCAGGCATCCGCCGCGGCTCGATCGTGTTGTTTTTCCACGACTCGTTTTTAAATTCCGCCGGCACTTCCAACACGGCACCGAGCTGCCGGACGATCAACGTCAGCCAGGTCGAGCCGCTTTTGAACGCGCCGTTGCTTACGATCAACATGAGAAATACGGCCGAAGCGTCAGGCGCTCCAGCGTTCGATCACCAGCGGCATCGCGGCCCGCACCACCACCAAGCCGATCACCAACACGACGAGGCCCAGCCCCACGACACCGAGGAATTGCGGCAGCATCGTCAAATGCTCACCCGCCATCAGCTGCCGGGAAGTTATGATCATCGGCGTCATCGGGTTGATTTTGGTCGCCCATGCATATTTGCCGGCGAAGGGAGTCAGCGCGGCGAAGACCGCCGGCGTCACCGCGAGCCAGCCTTTTTCAAGAATGGGAATGGCCAGCGCCACGTCTCGATAGAGCAGCCCGATCGGCATGATCAGGAGGCCGAAGGCCGTTCCCAAAACCGCGACGCAGATCATGGCGGGCGGCCCCAGCAATGTGGTCGCGTGAAATGGAAGATGAAACCAAAGAAAGGTGAAGAAGATTAGCAGAAGCTGCAGCACCATGGTGATGCCCAGCTTGAGCATGCTGGAAAGGATGATCGCCTCGGGCGGCACGACGACTTTCGTGAGCACGCTGCGATAGCTGCCCATCACGAGGAGCGGGCCGCTCACGGCCGTGGCGAAGATCTGCCACACGGACATGCCGATCAAAATGTAGGCGCCGGTCGGGATGCTCGCTTCGCCGAAATTGACCAAATTATTTTGCTGCGCGACCGACAGGCCGACTGCGACCACGATCGGCGGCGCGAGAATCCAAAAAAGGCCGAAGAGCGACTGGCGATATTGCGAGCGCAGATCGCGCACCGCGAGAATGACCGCCAGCTGCCGGCTGCCGATCATATCGTGCCACATCTCGGCCAGCATTTTCCACGGCCGGAGCACGATGCTTTCCGCGCCGTATTCGTAAGTTTGGGTATGTCCGCTTTCGAGGCTCATGAAATTAAAACGTTCAACCTACGCGGATGGCGAAGGCGACTCCGTAGCCTAAGCTGCCATATTCGAAAGCACGAATCGCAAAGTCGACCTCAGCGATCGCCTGCCGCCAGACTTGGCGCAGGTTGGGATGCGCAGGGTGGCTGATGTCGTCAAAGATAAGCGCCCCGCCGACGGCGAGGCGCGGCAGCACATCGCGCAAATCCTGGAGCGCACCTTCGTCGCTATGATCTCCGTCGACCACAATGATCGAAAATTTCTCGTTCGCCTTCTCGGCGAAAAACTTGGGGAGCGTGACGTGGCTGTTTCCGTCAACAAACGAGACGGGCCCGCGGTGTCCGACACGGCGCAGCTCGGTTTTCACGAAATCGGGCCCGGGATTTTCCATGCCGGCGTAGTCGGCCATCCACATATCGAAACCATAGAGCGCGCACTTCGGAGCGGCGGCGGCGGCGGTCGCCATGCTGCGTCCCCGCCGGACTCCGATCTCCAAATAACTGGTTGGTTGAATGAGCTGCGCCGTGGCGGCGACGACATCCACGATATCGAGATACCTCCAATGCTCGCCGAATTTTTTTTCGCCTTCGTGACGAAAATCGGTGATGTAACGCGAGTAGGCATCCGGCGCGAGGCGCGCAAAGGTCTTCCGCACGAAACGCCGGCATTCGCGGGTATGGGCAAATGCGATGATCGTCTCGGGATCGACCAGGACAGGGTTATACCATTTACCAAGCTCTTCGTGCCGCGAAAACAGGGAGTTCATCAAATCAAACCAATGAGCGCACAATCCGCGCCGGATTGCCAGCAACGACGCAATCGTCATCGACATCTGCAGTCACGACGCTGCCAGCGGCAACGACCGAACGGCTCCCGATTTTCACGCCTTTAAGCACGATGCTGTTTGCGCCGATCCAGCAATCCTCACCGATCTCGATCGGAGCGGAAGGAATGGCGTGCGTGCGCGGCCGGCCTTCGAGAAGATTCAAATAGTCCTCATGCCTGTCACGCGCGTCGAGTGGATGCGAGTCGTTGTCGAAAATCTGGACACCGTGGCCGATCAACGTGCGCGAGCCGATGAGAATCCGCTCCCGCGTCGAGACGATCACGTCGTCGCCGATATAAACGAACTCGCCGATCTCGATCTCCCCCAGCCCGCCGTCGCATAAAAGAATGCCCCGGCAAATGGTGCGCGAACCGAGGCGAATCTTTTCCCGAGTGCCCGTGCACCATGCCATCGCACCGAGCATGCAGTCATCGGCGATCGTCGAACACTCGCGGAATCGCCGCCAGACGCTCCACCCGGGATCCTTGCAATCCCCGGTGCGTGGGTGGACCGCACCGAGAGCGAAGGCGTGCTCATTCCTCGGAACCGAGGGCGGAACAGGGGCGATTGATTCGCTTGGGGCGCGGAATCCAAGACACTGTAAAATGATTCGAATCACAAGTTCTCTCCAGACAAGATTCAGACAGGATGTGCGGCCTCTTCCCTGGTGGTCGCACCAATGGCTTTTCCGGTGAACTGAAGCTCCGCCCGCCACCGCTTCTCACGATCCGGCATTTTGAGATGGCCGTACACTTCGGAATTCTGCGCGCGCCGGCTCCACAACACCGACGCCCCGTCCCAAGTCTCCAAGCTTCGACGATATTCCCAAAGCTCCGAGAACAACTCGAAAAAACGGGAGGCCTCCGTCGGATCCTTTCCAAACTCTGCCACCACTTCATCGACCGAAGGAAGGTGCACATCGATCCCTAGCAGCCAGGGAATAAGCACGCTCGAGTAAGACCCGACAGGCGTCAGAACCGACCGAAACCCATAGCGCCTGAGCACCACCTCGAGCGGCAAATGGCTGATCGCAAGCTCGGTTTCTTTCTGGAAAAGGAAGGCCTCTCCTCCAAAATTCAGACGATTGAGACGCCGCACCACCTCCGCCGCCTGCCCGGCAGTCTCCCGAGGGTGCGGCTTCACGTAGACGCGATCCACCCCGCCCAGGTGCGGCAATGCCAGACCCACCACCAGACGAACCTCGTCTTCAAAGGACAGCATGCGTGCCTCGGTATAAGTGGAAGTCAGAAGCAACGCGGCGTTTTCGGACTTCGTCGACGCTGCTCCAGGAGACGACTCAGCGGGGATGTTCGCCGCGGCACTCTCGATGATCCGCAGATAGTAGCGCCGGGGAATGATCGTCAACTCAGTGCTGACCGACGTCATCGAGCTCTCATCGTCGAGCAGAATGTGAAAATCGGGCAAAACGGCGTAGGCCCTGCTGACGTCAGCAAACGAAACCATGCGCACGGAGTCGATTTTTCCGAGCACATCCCCGCAGACGCAAACCTCCGCCTCCTCGAACGCGGCACAAACCAACTCATTCGTAAGCTGCCAGTTCCGGGCGAGATGAAGCTCGTCCAACCTCTCGATTCCGACCCGCCGGCGAATCTCGGCGATCACCTCCGAGAAATCCGCGGCGGGATTTTGCCAAAGCGCATCTTCCAGATCGTAGGCATCCACGATGCGGCTCCACGTTTTCGATTGGGAAAGAATGCCCGCCGCCAAGGCAATTCCGCTGTTCCTGCCGAAGGCATACTTCCCGAAGAGAAGGCAGATATTGATTCCCTCCTGCCCTTCCTCCTCATTTTCCCCGAGATACTGCGCGACGGTCTCACACATGAGCAGCTGGGCGGGACCCTGCGCAACAAAGAGCCGGAAGACCGCATCCTTTTGACGACTTCGCTCCGCGCCGTACCCGCGCAACCGCCGCCAGACCTTTTTCAAGACACCCATTTGGCATTCCCCACCGGTCTTTCCCGGAGCGGACTCGACATGCTTTCTCAACTCCCGCCCGGAATAAAAAAATCCAGACCTCGATCCCTCAGAATTTGCTCGGCAAATTCCCTCACCGCCCCGTTTCCGCCACCTTTGCTGCAAATATAATGGGCACGTGCCGCCACATCCGCAACCGCGTCGCTCGGGCAGCACGCCAGTCCAACCGCCTCGAGCACAGGGATATCCGCCAAGTCGTCACCGATGTAGGCCACCTCATCCAGGGTGACATTTGCTTCCGCGGAAATTCTGCCCAACTCCAGCATCTTGTCCACCGCACCCTGTGCGAGATAATTTACCTTCAACTTCGCCGCGCGGCGCTCCACGATCTTCGTGTCTTCCACGGTAATAATGCCCGTAAGAATGCCTGCCAGTCGCAGCAATTCGATGCCCTTCCCGTCGCGGGTGTTGAATTTTTTGATCTCGTCCCCGCATTCCGAATAATACATTCCCGCGTCCGTCAGCACCCCGTCCACATCGGTCAGAAAGAGTTTAATTTTCCCCACACGGGCGCGGAAATCGTCCGCGGAAATTCTCAGTTTCCCAAGGAGGGCGGAGCCTCCCAGCAAAGAACCGGCCTTGCTCTTTGCGAGGATCGCCTCCACCACATCCCAGTCCGACGGCTCGTCGAGCTCAAAATATGACTCTTCTCGCATTTCATAGAGGGACACCTTGCCTGGGAGCCTGCTCCCCGTGCGAAGAAGCGCCTCCCTTTCGCAAATATAAAAGGCTCCATTCTCCACATAATAGGGCTTCATCTCCTGGCGTCGCGGCCTGGAGCGCGGGTCGTAATTCCCAGATGATGCAACGCCGTCTGAATCGCGGCTCCAAATAAACCGCTTCTGCGGCACGACGGAAAGGAGGCTATCCGCGCCGGCACGATTGAGCTCCGCCAACCCCGACGCGAGGTCCTGCGAGGTAAGCAGGGGCGAAGTGGCCTGAATGAGAACCATTTTCCCGAATTCATGTTTGCCGGCGAATTCGAGCATCACAAACTCCGTACTGGCCGTGTCGCTGGCGGACTCGACGCTTCGCCCGGAGACAAACACCTTGGGATTGGCAAGTGCAGTGACGACTTGCGCAATCCTGTCGTCGTCCGTGCAAACATGGACTTCCTCAATTTCATCGCAGCCTGCGGCGGCCTCTATGACCCATTGGCAAAGCGGCTTTCCGGCAAGCAGCTTAATGTTCTTGAGCGGGATGTTCTTGCTGCCGCCTCGCAGCGGAATAAAGGCAATCGTCTTCACGAGATTTTTAGCGAGTAATCCATTTCAGCTTGTCGCGCTGGACCTTTTCGACCTCGAGAAGCTCGGTCTTCTTGTATTCCAGCGCCGCGGAGACGTGCTTGATGTCGCGGCAGAGGCGGCGCATTCCATCCGGCTCGAGCGAGGCGGCATGGTCCGTGCCCTTCCATGTGCGATCGAGCGTAAAATGCCGCTCCACCCAGGCGGCTCCAAGCGTGATCGCGGCGATATCCGCCGCGATGCCGAGATGATGGCCGGAGAATCCCAGGCTCTTGACCTTGTCCCCGAACATTTCTTTCAGCCGCGTAATCTCGAGCAGACAGATCTCCTCGAAGGCCACGGGATAGCCCGATGTGCAGGAATAGATCACCACATCCTTCGCGCGTCCCTTCTGCTCGAAGAAACCGACGATTTTTTCCTCCTCCTCCCGCGTCGTCATGCCGAAGGAGACATGGATTTCTCCACCGTAATTTTCACAAAGGTAAGCGAGGATCGGAAAATGAAGATTACATGCGGAAGGGATCTTAAGCAAAGCCGGCTGGAGAGGAACGATCTCCCTCGCCGACGTGAGATCCCATACCGAGGCGCTGTATTCCGCGCCGAACTCTTCGCACCAGGACTTCAGCGTGCGATGCTGATCGACCGTTAGTTCGAGAAATTCGCGGTGCGCGCCGTAGGTGTCGCCATAGGCATGCATCGGGTTCGGGTGGGGTGCATTGTATTGTTCCTCGGTCAGCAATTCCCGGGGATGGCGTTTTTGAAATTTAATGACGTCCGCTTTGCAAAACGTCGCTCCGACCATAATGAGCTCTTTGGCTATCGCCATGTCTCCCTTGTGGTTGCAGCCGACTTCCGCGACGACTTTCGGTTTTTTCATGGATTGGTAAATATGTGGCTTGGTTCGCACAGGAATCTTCGACGCGCAGGCTCCTCCCCTGTCCGTGAGCAAATTCCGGACTGGAGGCTGACGATCACACAGATAAGCCGGAGTTCCTCCCTGCGAGCAGCCTATCCACGACACGGATGACGCCGTTGCCATCGATCATACGGGACCCGACGGCCGCTTCGTCCAGCCAGCGCATTTCCTCCGGTTCATTGGCAAGCAGTTTCGACAACCACATGGTCAGATCCGTGCCGGGAGCATCAAACCGGCGAACGGCGGGATAACCAGCCAGCGTATCGTAGGTGAGACGCTGGCTTGCGGAGGCAGGCATCACGATCGCAGCCACGCCAAAATGCATGGCTTCCCACAGCGTCGTGCTCGCCCCGCAAATTATGAGGTCGGCCCAGGAATAGTGGCGCCCCATGTCCGACGTATAACGGACGAAGTCAACATTCAAATCGCCGAAAACCTCGTGGCCGCCGGGACATTGCCCGCGATATCCAGGACCCAAAATCACACGTAACCGGACATCGGCATTCAAATTCCCCTGACGCATTGCTCGCAATGTGCGACTGGTCAGATCAGCCGGATCGCTCCCCCCAAATGTGATCAGGATCTGCCTCGGCGGAATATTGCGGTCGATGCGGGCCGCCGCCTTCCGCCGAAGCTCCGAGCGGAGAAGCGCATATTCGAGCCCCATCAGAAGGTCGCACCGCGGGCTTCGTCCCGGATAAAGCTCAGCCGACGCCTGAGGACAGGGATTGAGAATCGCGTCGATCCGTTCATTCACCCGCAGCGCCTCATCGTGCACGATCATCCACGACGCCCGACGCGCTCCGACCGAAGAAAAGTAGGCAGAAGAAAAATTCGCCAAATCGGTGAGAATCCAGTCCGCCCCATATTCCTCGGCGAGCCGACGGGTGGTGCGGGCATCGTCCAGCGACCCCGGCTTCGCCTCGATCACGACGATCTTGACATCATCTCTGCCCGAACCCGCCGCGTCCAGCCCTCGGGGATCAACCGTCGCCCAGAGACACCGCCCGCCTCGCGCCAGCCATTCCTCGACGATGGACATCGAACGCATCATGCGGCCATATCCAATCGCCGGCCCACCATCGGCACGGACGAGGAGCACGCTGCCATAGGCATTCTTCAGCATCTTTTCGAGTCCGCGGTTGGCACGCCGTCGGCGGGAAAAACCGGCTTTGAGAATGTCCGCCAAGCGTCCGGAACAACAGTCCGATCCGAACGTGCGCCGGCTAGTCCTTGTGCTCGAGATCGAGCAGATCGTCGGCGCCTTCGAGGGTGTTCAGGAATTTTTCCGTGTGCAGCTGGCGGCCGTCGCGGGAGGTCACCGTCCACGTGCGGCGCTGGTGATATTCGCCCAGCGAGATGTCCTCCGAGGAAACCAAAAACGAAATGCTGCTCCGCATCGCCAGCACCTTGCGGGGCGGGCAGGACAGCTTCAATCCCACCTGATAGATGCCATCGCGCAGACCGACCGCGGGAAGGTCGATGCGCACTTCGTATTCGCCCGGCTCGACCTTGGAGATGCTGCCGCCATCGCGCCTCGAAACCATCTTCAAAACCTGATCGCGCTTTTCGTCTTTCTTCATGCTTTCCAGCGAAGGAAGCCGGTAAACCATCGCGGTGAAGTTCAGCTGGGAGATCGGTCGATGGACCTTGAAATGCGCACGGATCGAGGCGTCCTTGCCCGACGTCATCGCGTTGGGAACGTCCGCCTCCACCATCACGTCGATGAGCTCGGCATCGGAAGTAACAATGATCTCCTCTTCGCCCGCGGGCTGATCGACCGGCGCGGAAGACGGCATGTCTTTGACGAGATCGCGTTCGTATTGCTGGATCACCACGCCGACGTCGCCGGAGTCGACGACCAGACCTTTTCGCAGATACAGCGCCGTCTCGGCGATCGACAGCAGGATGCCGGGCGAGTGATGCACCATGATGAGCGACATGCCGGTCGAGCGCATTTCGAAAAGCCGCTCCAGGCACTTGCGGCGGAAATTCATATCGCCCACCGCGAGAACCTCATCGAGCAGCAGGATGTCGGGCTGGGTGTTGATCGCGCAGGCGAATCCCAGCCGCGCCGTCATGCCGGAGCTGTAGGTCTGCACGGGCGCGTCGATGGCGTAGCCGATCTCGGAAAACTCCACCACGCTCTCGAAGCGATCCTGAATCTCTTCGTAGGTCAGACCGAGAATGGACATGTTCGCGAAGATGTTTTCGCGACCTGTCAGGATCGGATTAAATCCGGCTCCCAGCGCGAGCAGCGGCGCGAGACGCCCGCGCACGGCCACGCGCCCGGTGGTCGGCTTGATCAAGCCCGCGACGATGCGCATCAGCGTCGTCTTGCCGCAGCCGTTGATGCCGACGATGCCGAGCGCGTCGCCGGAGCGCAGTTCGAGATTCACATTCTGCACCGCCCAGAATTCGTCCTTGCGCAGATTTTCGGCATGCTGGGAAATCCCGACCACTTCGCGCGCGATATCCTGCACGCCATAAAAAAGCGACCGCTTCAAATCCCGGCAAAAACGCTTCGAGACATTTTCCAGCGCCAGGACGACATGCTTCTCCGGCGGCGCGGGTGCGGCAGCGGGCTCCGGTTCCATTACTCTCAAATCATACTCACTCATTCGAACACATCAGTTTACCGGCTGCGGCGCGGGTTTTGCCGAGCCACCATTCCAAGCCTGCACGCACATGGCGAGCGACTTCGAGAAAGACTCGGGCCGCCAATCCGGCAGCAATTGCCGCAGCTTACTCACATCGGCCTGCCAGTGCGGCGGATTCCCCCGGATCTCTTCGCGGCCAAAAATAATTTCCGCTTCGCCGCCCGCGCAAGCACGCAGCGTCTCGGCCACCTCGCGGACCGACACGCTCGTTCCCGAGGCGATATTGATCGCCTGAAACCCGGCTGCGAGCCCGGCACGCGCCGACAGCACTCCGACCGCGGCTTCCGCCGCCTCGGCGGCGGAAAGAAAATCCCGACACTCCCCGCCAGTGCCCTTCAAACGCAGCTCCCGCGTCCGACGGCGCAGCTGCTCGAAAATCTCCCAAACGAGCAGACGACGCTGGCGCGTGCCGAAGACGGAAAAAAAACGAAGCGAGACGATGGAAAATCCGAAACAGACCGCAAATTCCTCCGCCACTTGCTCGGAAAGCAGTTTGTGAAATCCGTATGGCGATTCCGGGTGCCGCGGCGCCGTCTCCGGCGTGGGCAGCAACTCGGGCGAGCCATACACCGCGGCGCTCGAAGCCAGCGCGACCAAAGGGCGCAAATCCGAACGGCGGATCGCTTCCAGCAGCCGAAACCAAAGCCCGGTCGAATCCCCAAAGTCGCCCGCCGGATTTTGAAAAGATTCGCCGACCGAGGCGGTGCCGGCAAAATGCGCCACGCCATCCGGCGCGATTTCCCGAATGACTTCCGACAACCCATCGGTCGAGCCAAAGTCCACCTGCCGATACTCTCCCGTCCACCCGGCGGGCTTCGACGCGCTCCGTCCGATGCCGACAGTCTGGTGGCCGGCGAGCGTGGCGGCCTCGCCGACAGCGGCGCCGAGAAAACCCGACGCGCCGGTAATGAGCAGTTTCATTGCGGGAAGAGCTCCTCGATTTCCGCGAGCCACGCCGTCGCGCTGGCGTCGCTGGGCATGCGCCAATCGCCACGCGGCGACAAAGCCACGGTGCCCACCTTCGGACCGTCGGGCATGGACGAGCGCTTGAATTGATTCGCGAAAAACCGCGTGCAGAAAATGCGCAGCCAGCGACCGATTTCGGCGCGTGAAAAACGGCCTTCGAAGGCGATTCCCGCGAGCATCAGGATTTTCGTGGGACGGAATCCCAGACGCACCATTTGGAACAGGAAAAAGTCGTGCAGCTCGTAGGGCCCGACCGTTTCCTCGGTTTTCTGCAACAGGCCGGCATTCGCATCGAGCGGCAGCAGTTCAGGCGAGATGGGAGTGGCCGCGATGTCGAGGAGCAGACTTTTGACCGGCTCCTCGAACTCCTCCTCCGCGCACCATTCCACGAGATGCCGCACGAGCGTTTTCGGCACGCCGGAATTCACGTGATACATCGACATGTGATCTCCGTTGAACGTGCACCACCCGAGCGCCGCCTCGGAGAGATCCCCGGTGCCCACGACGATGCCGCCGACCTGGTTCGCAAGATCCATCAGAATCTGCGTTCGTTCGCGGGCCTGGGCGTTTTCGTAAGTCGCGTCGTGCAAATCCCCGGCGTGCTCGATGTCCGCGAGGTGCTGCCCCACCGCGGCGCCGATGGGGATCACCCGTGTCGTCGCGCCGAGCGCCGCCGCCAGCGCGGTGGCGTTGTTTTGCGTGCGCTCCGTGCTGCCCGGCCCGGGCATGACGACCGTCAGTAAATCCTCCGACTTTCGTCCGAGCTTCGCCAGCGCGCGGATGCCCACCAGCGCCGCCAGCGTGGAGTCGAGCCCTCCCGAGAGGCCCAGCACGGGCTTCGCGGAAGCGGCGTGCGATAATCGCCGCGCGAGTCCCGTCGCCTGGATCTCGAAAATCTCGCGGCAATGCGCCGCTCGCTCGTCCGCGCCCGCGGGCACAAAAGGCCGCGCCGCCACCGTGCGCCGCAAGGCGATCGTCCCGCTCCGATCCGCGGCTCCGGGAGCGGCGGAAATTCGCCGAAATTTGCCGGCTCCCGCCGCGGAGAAACTGCTGTTGGCCAGCCGTTCGTGTTCCACGCGTTCCATGTCGAAATCGGCCACCGTCAGACTCGTGGCAAAATCGAACCGCCGCGCCTCGGCGAGCACCTGTCCGCACTCGGCAAGGATTCCCGCTCCGGAAAAAACCATGTCGGTGCTCGATTCCCACGGCCCAGCTCCCGCATACGCGTAGGCGGCGAGGCAGCGCGCGGATTGCTGCCGCACGAGCTCGCGCCGGTAGGCGGCCTTGCCCAGCAGCTCGTCGCTGGCCGATGGATTCAGAATCAAAGTCGCTCCGGCCAGGGCCAGCCGGCCGCTGGGGGGCTCGACCGCCCACAAATCCTCGCAAATTTCGATGCCGATGCAGCAGTGTTTTCCGAAGTCGAAAAGCAGATCCGTGCCGATCGGCACCGCGGCCTCGCCGAGCACCACGCTCGCGCGCGAAAGCGCGCCCGCGCGCGAAAACCACCGCTCTTCGTAATATTCCTGCGAAGTCGGCAGGAAAGTCTTCGGCACCAGGCCGCGCACCTCGCCGCCGGCCAGCAGCGCGGCGCAATTAAAGAGTCGTCCGTCGATGGCAAGCGGCAGGCCGACGACGGTGACGACGGGGAGGTTTTTGGTGGCGGCCGCCACTTGCAGGAGCGCCCGCAGCGCCGCCTCCCGCAGCGTCGTTTGCAAAAATAAATCCCCGCAGGTATAACCCGTCAGACTCAGCTCCGGAAACAACGCCACCGAGCAATGGCCGGCCGCCACGGACTCGAGAGCCGCCACGATACGCCCGGCATTGAAAACGGGATCGCCGATCCGCAAATCGGGAACCACCGAAGCGACCCGCAGGTAACCGAAATCCGAATATTCGCGTGGCGTCATGGCTTGCAGGCATGCTGCCGCCCTTGGTCAGGGGCCGGAGCCTGCGACCGGGGAAATTCGACTGTTCTCCGAAGGTTCGGCATAAAAATAGGGCTATCGCCGGAGCCGCTGGATCACCCCAGCAGCTTCAGCGCGACCGGCAGCATGGTTCGACCGCGGTCGAGCCAGCGGCGCAGCTCATTGATGCGGCCGCGGGTTTCGGTGCGCTCGGCCTCGGGAAGATCGGAAAGGGCAGCTTCCATGCGCTCGGCGCGGACGGAGGCTTGTTCGAGCTTGGGCAAAATCTGCTCCTTGATGAAGGCGGAAGCAAACCGGCTGAGTTCCAGATTGGCCACGAAATGGTCGCGGCGCTCGCCGGGACTGTAAACCGCCTTTACCGCTCCGGCGGAACGCAACGCTTTTAACCCCTGGCTGGCGGCTCCCAGACTGATGTCGAGCCGCCTCATGAGCTCCTCCATCGTCAACGGGCGGGGCGAGACGAAAAGCAGGCCGTAAATTTCCCCCACGGATTTGGGCAGTCCCAGAAGCCGAAAGAAATTGATAAACATTTCAATCGCTTCCCTTTCAATCGTGCCCAAAGAGCTTCCCTTGGACGCCGAGGGCACCGCCTGCTTCGGATCAGACAACATCCCGCGAAGTCTGACGCAAGTGCTTCAGCAACTTCAATATAAAATGAAACGAGCAGCGGCCTAATCGAGCGCACAGCCGGGGCACCCGTCCCGCTCGCCAGCAACACCGCCAGCGCGAGGGGCAAACTCCAGCGAATCATAGGCCCCCAACAATATTCGGGTCAGCCTTGGGATTGTGCGAACCGGAGAATCGTCTCTTCGGGGGACTTCGGCTAAATTCCGTCGACCCTGAAACCTTCTTTTTCGAAAAACTGCCGGACCCGGGCCACGTCATTCCCTTGAAGCTCGATTTCCCGCCCGGACACCGTTCCTCCGCATCCACAGGTTTGCTTGGCGCGGCGAGCGAAATCCTCGAGCTCCCTGGGAATGTAATGCGTGGCAAAATCTCCGACCACGATGACTGTTTTCCCTCCGCGTTGCGATTTCTCACGCCGCAACACCACGCGCCCCCGTTTTGGAGGCAGCTTCGGGGCCGGCGCGATTTCCTGGCCCGGCGGCAGGCCCTCCATCCGCAAGGCCGCGAACGGATTCGCCGCCAGGGGCCGCGACGATTCGGAGATCGGGATCTTTTTCGAACTCACGCCGGAAAATTAAAAACGCGGAGGGGTGTTGTCCACCTCTGCGTCTTGGAATGATGGCGAATCGCGAAGACTACTTCGCGGCGCGCTTGCGCATGTTCGCGTCGAGGATCTTCTTGCGCAGGCGCAGCGACTTCGGCGTCGCTTCCACGTATTCGTCGGGCGCGATGTATTCGAGCGAACGCTCGAGGCTCATCACGAGCGGCGGCGCGAGCGAGATGCCCTTGCCGTCGCCCTGCGAGCGCATGTTCGTGAGCTTCTTGGCCTTGCACGGATTCACCGGCATGTCGTCCGGACGAGCGTTCTCGCCGATGATCATGCCTTCGTAAATTTCCTCCTGCGGCCCGATGAAGAGACGTCCGCGCTCCTGGATGGTATCGAGCGCGTAGGCCATGCTCGTGCCGCCCTCCATGGAGATGAGCACGCCTTTGGCACGGCTCGGGATGTAGCCCTTGTGTGCACCGTATTCCTTGAAAAGATGGGAGGCGATACCGTGGCCCTTGGTCACGTTCACGAGGTCGGTCTCGAAGCCGATCAATCCGCGCGTCGGGATCGTGGCTTCGACCAGCACGCTGTGCGGGTTGTGCTCCATGCTCGTGATCTCCGCCTTGCGATTTGCGAGAGACTGCAAAATATCGCCGAGATTGTCCGGCGGCACGTCGACATAAAGCGTCTCGATCGGCTCGAGGAGGTTGCCCGCTTCGTCACGATGGAAGATAACTTCCGGCCGGGAAACGAGAATCTCAAAGCCCTCGCGCCGCATCTGCTCGACGAGCACCGCGATCTGCATTTCCCCACGCGCCTTCACGTCGAATTGCGCCGCATTGTCGGTCTCGGCCACCATGATCGAGACGTTCGTGCGGGTCTCGCGAATGAGGCGGTCTTTGATCTGGCGAGCGGTCAGCAGCTTGCCCTCGCGGCCGGCGAGCGGGCCGTCGTTCACGCAAATTTTCATCGCGATGGTCGGCGGATCGATGTCCACGAACGGCAGCGCCTCGCGCTCCTCGCTATCGACGAGGGTCTCGCCGATGAACACATCCTCGAATCCCGTGATGCCGACGATGTCGCCCGCGCCCGCGCTCTCGATCTGGATTTTTTCCATGCCTTCGTGGCTGAAAAGCGCGGTCACGTTCGAACGCTCTTTTTTGCCGTCCTTGTGCACGCAGACGATGCTTTGCCCGACCTTTACCGAACCGCTGATGATGCGGCCGTAGGCGATACGCCCGAGGTAGTCGCTGTAGTCGAGGTTCGACACCAGATACTGGAAGAAATCCTGGTCAGCCTTCGGCGGCGGCGGGATGTGCTTCACGATCGCCTCGTAAAGCGGCTCCATCGTCTCGCTTGGCTGGTCGAGCTCCGCCTTCGCGTAGCCCTGCTTCGCGCTCGCGTAAATATGCGGGAAATCCAGCTGCTCGTCCGTCGCGTTCAACTCGAGGAAAAGCTCGAACACCATGTCGAGCACCTTGTGCGGACGGGCGTTTTCACGGTCGATCTTGTTGATGACGACGATCGGCTTGAGGCCGTTTTCCATCGCCTTGCGAAGCACGAACTTCGTCTGCGCCTGCGGGCCGTCGTGCGAATCGACGATGAGCAGCACGCCATCGACCATTTTCATGATGCGCTCCACCTCGCCGCCGAAGTCGGCGTGGCCGGGGGTGTCCACGACATTGATGTGGTAATCCTTCCAGCGAAATGCGGCATTTTTGGCGCGGATCGTGATGCCTTTTTCACGCTCGAGATCCATCGAGTCCATCATGCGCTCGTCGGTCTTTTGATTGGCGCGAAAGGTGCCTGCTTGCTTGAGCAACTGGTCCACGAGCGTCGTCTTGCCGTGGTCCACGTGTGCGATGATTGCGATATTACGAATATGTTCCATAGTCCCCCGCCCGGAAAAGCGGAGGCGCACTATGTCGGCCCCGCCCCCCGCTGTCAACAGGTCGCATTTCCGGACGGTCGCAGGTCCCGATTCACTTCTCCTGAATTTGATGACGGGTCACGAAGGCCGCAAAGGGAAAGCGATGAGTCAAGGAAACGGAGGGGTTCCAAATCCCTTCTCGACCGTCGCGGCCTTCTGCAAATTCTCCCTGTTCTCAAGGAGCCGTCGCCGACACCGCTCGATAAACCGCCACTTCATCGGAAAGAATCTGCTGCGTCTGCACAGCGGTCGTGCCGGAAGAAATCTGGATGTCCCGGATCTCGGCGGCACTGGACGCATGGGCGTTGAAGTGCGAATCCGGAACCGACGCCAGGTCGCGGTAGCGGTAAAGGCGGTAAAGCGTGCCCGGCACGAGTCCCGACACCGTGATTTTCAAGGTCAGCGGCATCGGGGCGGGCCGGGCATTCGAGTCGTCCTTCATCGCGGGGGCTTCGTAATTTTTGCTCGTTTCCAGGCGCACCGGCAAAGTGTCGCCATCCGCATCCATCACTCCCGTGATCGCGATGCCGTAATTCCTCGCCCCATCGGGCAACGAGTAAACTGGCCCATCGGGGGCATTCGCCTGGATGCGGTTCTTCTGGAAACCTTCGAAGGGATAAGTGAAATGATATTTGCGCGTGTGTGAATTCCCCCACAGACCGTTATCGGAGAAGGTGATGCGGTCGCGGCCAAAATACCGGCGGCTGCTCGAGGGATGAGGCGACCGAATCCGAATGACAGGAACGATGTGGTCGTATTGCGGATCGCCTCCACTGGCATCACTCTTGCCATAGAAAAGGTATTCGTTCGTAAAAACACCGATGGAAACCGGGAAGCCGCGAAGAATATTTCGCTTCACCCAGACCAGGAATTCATCGGTGCTCTTCGCCTTGAAAGTTTGCCACTGCACCGAATTGAGATGCATCGCCGCTGCGGCACGAGTTGCGTTCGAGCCGAGCAATAGCTCCCCTTTGCGCTGCGGAATCCCGCCGATCGCCGCGGCCCGCGCATCGTATTGCGACAGATATTGCCCGTAATAAAGGCCGGCGCTGATGAGTGAAACCTCGCCGCAATAGCCGCCATTGGCATTCCATTGCAAACGCGGCGGAATGGGCAGTCTTGAAAAATCCGCCGCCCCGCTCGAATGAGAAAAAAGGATAGCCACCACCGGCGCGAGCCCCGGCCATGAGCCTGAAAACAGCTTCTTCATGACTTTGTAAAAATGGGTAGGATAGGATTGCCTTCGCTCCGCTGCGGCTCCGCCAGATGGCTTCGCTGAAGAGGATTCGCGCGTTGCGGTCGAACTGCGTTCTTCATCCTGTCTGTCGCTGATCTTTTTAAATGAGGCCATTTTTTCATTAAAAAGTGGGACAACTATTTACACAATTGTGGGACACGGTTTTTTACTCTGTTAATTTTACCCGCACCCACTTTACGGGCCATACGGTAAGGCGGCTTTTGTCCCATATTCCATTATAAAGCACGAAGGCCGTGGGTGAATCACCCACGGCCTTTCCGCTATGCCAGATCTACAGGTATGTCCTATGCGGCGAGCTTAAAACCATTGGCATCGGCCGCGAGTGCCCGGACAACCGCAGGCGTCGGCCCCTCAGCGCTGTATTGCGCCCGGTAACCTCTTCGAAGAGTGCTTTGAAGGCTTTGGGAAGTATTCTTCGATCAGCCTTCAAGAAGTGGAAGCTGGCGCACGTGCAAGCGGACTCCCAGCCGACGTTGGCCAATGGATTTTCGAAGGGCGCTCCAACCACCAGAACAGCTTGGCCCATAAATATGCGGCCCAAGATGGGTTCACGCCCCCGCCTGCTTGAGTGAAAGATAAAGTTATTCAACAACGAACGACGTTCCGACCCGCCGCCTTCGCGGTATAGAGCGCGGCATCGGCGTTCGCGATGAGCGATTTTGCCGACGCATCTTCGAGTTTGGAGACGCCGGAAAAATCACATGCCGCCACGCCGAGGCTGATCGTTACAAGACCGGCGGGGTTGCCCTCGTGGGGAAGAGCGAGAACTTCCACGGACGCCCGCAGGGTTTCGGCCATCGTCTGCCCGCCCTTCATGTCGGTATCGCCCATGACCGCGCAAAACTCCTCGCCGCCATAGCGTCCCGCGGTATCGCCCGCCCGCGCCAGCGTCTTTTTGAAAACCTCTCCGACCGCCTTCAGGCATTCGTCGCCGGCTTGGTGGCCGTAGTGGTCATTATAGCGCTTGAAGAAATCGACGTCGGCCATGATGACCGCGACCGGTCGGCCCGCTCTTTGCGCGCGGCGTACTTCCGTCACGAGACGGTCGTCCAAAGTGCGGCGATTCCAGAGTCCGGTGAGATAGTCCTCATGGGCGTAGCGCTCCAGCCGCTGGTTGGCCTCGGCCAGGGAGCGCGACGCAATATTGCGCTCGGTGATGTCGAGCCAGGCCGTGCTCAAGCCAATGACTTTCCCCGAGATATTCTGCACCGGCCGGACGGAACCCACATATTCGCGCCCCCGCCAATCATACTCGCGATCATCCACCTTCCGGTCGGCATCCACCGTGGCAAAATCGTGGCGGAGCGCCTCGTCCGCACCCGGAACAAATTCCTCGACCCGGCGATCAAGAATTTCCGGCACCGGGGTGCCGCAAAGCGCGGCAAATACCTCGTTCACCTCGACAAACCGGTGATCCCGATCGGCCACGAACAACGGCAATGGCGCAAGGGCGTAGAGACTGTCCAGCTTGTGAAAGCGCTCGTAAACGGCTGTCACGTCACGGTCGACTCCCCGGTAGCCTCGAAAGCAGCCGTCCGCCGCGAAGAGGGGAATGCCGCTCTTCTCCACCATCATCAGGCCGCCGTCCCGCTTTAGATTGCGGGTGAGAATGCCAGAGAAGGTCCGCCGTTCGGCTAGCGTAGCCTCAAGAAGTTTTTGAACACGGGCCGCCTCATCGGGCGGCATGAAATCGAACGGCGTTCGACCAAGAATTTCCGCCTGTGCATAGCCGAGACCGATGTCGCCAGGTGTCGAGAAATGGACGTAACGGAAATCCGCATCGACCTCCCAGATCCAGCCGGAGTTGATCTCGATGAGCTTCTTCAGTCCGGCGGCGTCCTCTTCGGGATCGTCGCCGGAAGGCCTTTCTATGATGCGATCAGTCATGGTCGGTTCAGAAAGTATCTGAACTCCTGACGACTATCGGCCAGCCTTTTGAGCCATGCTCCGCCTGCGATGGCGCCAGAATATGAATACCAAAACCCGTTACACGAGAGCCTATTCATCAAAATTTCAGGCCGGCGCCGACGAAAAGGCCGGACTCTGCCACCTTGTAAATGAGACCCCCGTTCTCGTAGTCGACGTAGTAGTAGCGCCAACCGGTCTCCGTGAAAATATTGCGCGTCCAGTTGATGCCTAACGAGCCGTTAAGATTCCACGCGATCTGCGAGCCCGCGCCGAAGCCTCCGACATCGCATTGCGTCGCCAGAAAAAGCCAGCGGGTGAGGTTCACCTGTGCGCGGATTCCCACGAAGGGATCGACCCACCAGCGGTCACCGCTGGCCCCGTTGGGAAGCTTCTCATCGAGACCATCGGTGATGGCTTTCGCCAGCTTCTTTTTTGCCTGAGCGACCTTTTGATCGAGCTTCGACGTATCGACGGAAATGCCGTCGAGTTGCTGCTGGGCGGACGCAAGTTGCGAGCGCGAACTCCCGACCAGCCGGCGGGCAGCATCTCGCTGCTGACGGACAGCGGACGCTTTGCTTTTCAGCGTCTCGGCGAGCACCTGTTTGGCGGCATCAAATCGTTGTTGGGCCGCCTCGACTAGTTGCGCCTGAAGCTGGCGCGCGATTTCTGCCTTGGCCACCGCGACGCGCTGCTCGATCTGGGCTTGTGCGAGGGTCACAAACTCCTGGCGGTTTGGGCTCGCGAGTCCCTGAAGGGCCCGCTGCTTGAGGAGCTTCTGGACAGAGCGCGGAAATTTCGCCCATTTTTCGACCGCTCGCGAGCCGACCTCCTGCTTCACGGCGCCGAGCGCTTCGTTCCGGACGGATTCGACCTGCTGCACAGCCGTCGTCACCTGCTGTTGCAAAGTGGCGCTTACTTGAGCCTGCTGTTCTTGAAGTTGTGAAATTTCCGCATTCGCCCCCTGCCGGATGGCTTGCTCGATCTGCCGCTGGAGCTCTCCGAGTTTCGTCGAAGCAGCAGCCCGGGATTGGGCGAGACCTGCGTCGAGACGGTCGGACAGTGCCTCGACCCGCGGCTGTACGGCAGAGCGGGCGCGGGCACTGAGCTTCTCGAAAATGAAATCCGTTGATTTGTCGCCCACCTGCTCGATGCCGGCGGAATCTTTCGCGGCGGCAATGTTGACGCCGAGGTAATTGTAGCGCGCACCGGCGTAGAGATCGACGAAGCCTCGCCGATCCTCCCAGACGCGATAGGCCAGCGCGAGCTGCGCGAGCCCCTGCTGCACGGTGACGGTTGCGTTTTTGTAAAGGGGGCCGGGCGTGTCCGAATCTGCTTCGAGGTCGACAAAAAAACCGTCGCTAAGGATTCCCCATCGCCCATAACGCACTTCGGCCTTTGCAAAGGCAGCCCATTTCAAAGCCCGGAGGACGGAAATCGTGTCGATGTCGAGATGCACCGGTCCGAACCCATGTACGCCCACATCGCCGCTCAGCCCCGGCGTCCAGCCATATGGCTCGATCGTAAACGACCACGGAGATTTTTTTCCGGGGACTACCTCGAAGGTGCGCGCATCACTCTGTCCGTAAGGATCGACTTGGAAATCGAGAGGAGGTTTCGCGGATTTCGCCTCGCCGGCAAGCAGAACGGCAGGAGCGATGAGCAGAGCGATGAGGAAAACGCGATCCGAATGAAACATGGATTACCAAGGAGCGCCGGGTGCGGCGGTCGGCGGGATGGATGACGAGCCGAGTTCCCGACCGGAACTCTTGATGCGACGGGCAAAGCGTTCCGCCAGGATGGGACCGGTCACGCAGGTGAGCACGACCAACACAAGAATTGCATCCACGTAGTCTTGACCGAGGAGATGATCGCCCGCGGCGTTCATGGTTTGGTAGGCGACGACCGCTGCGGCCAATGTGGCCGCCATCTGCGGCAGCGATACGCTCCAAGCGAGTCCGGCTTCGGTCGAGGTCCCTTTCGACATGCGCACGCTCAACCATGCGGCGATGAATTTTCCCGCCGTGAGGGCGGCCAGGAGTCCGACAACCAAATCCGGTCGTCCGAGGATCGTTCGGACAAGCCGGGGAACATCCACAAGAAAGCCGGTGCTGAGAAAAAAAGCCGGAATGAAGATGGCGTGCGCGGTTACCTCAAGAGCCTCGATGGCGAATTTGCCGCGCACCGCTCGCTTGACGGCGATGCCGGCCAGGAACGCCCCGACAATTCCCTCGAGCTGGATGAAGTGCGCCAGCTCTCCACACACGGCGATCACGACGAGCAGGATCATTACGCGCGCCTCGGGCTTTTCGCCAAAACGGATGATCGCTTTGCGAGCCAGTGCGCCGGCGCCGAAGATAACGAGCGGCACATAGACCGCGAGTTCGAGCAGCTCCCGGCCGAGGAAGGCCCACGAGAAGCCGGTGACGTGCACGCTTACCGTGACGGCAAGGAGAAGCATCGACGCGATGTCGGTGAAGATCGTCCCGCCCACGACCATCGCGACCACCGGATGCTGCGCGAGGCCAAGTCGCTGGAGCAGCGGAAACGCGAGCAGTGTGTGCGACGAAATGAGCGACCCGATGAGCAACGAGGAATTCCAATTGTTGCCGAGAGAACGCGCCAAAAGCGCCCCAAAGGTCAACGGAAGCAAAAAGGTCAGAATTCCAAAACGTAACGAACGGGCGCGAGTCTTGTTGAACTCTTTGAGGTCGATCTCAAACCCGACGAAGAACATGAAAAGCAGCTTCCCGATCTCGGCAAGCATCACGATGCCGGCTCCGTTCGGATCGAGAATTCCGATCAAGGCCGGTCCAAGCAGTGCGCCCGCGGCGATGAAACCGAGCACGGGGGGAAGCCCGATTCGGCCCATGAGTTTGGGCAACAGGATCGCGAGGCCGAAAGCCAACGCAAACCGCGTGAGCAGCGGCAGATGAATGCTCGGGTCCAGCATGCCTAGTTGGAGCAGACAAATTCTCGAAGGCCGCCGTGCGATTGCCCGCAACCTTCCAAATAAAGACGGAGGTCGGTAACCATGATGGCTACTTGTATTTTTTGACCGTGTTTTGAAGTTCGATCATGCTCTGCTGGCTGACCGTGATGAGCCCGCGCCGCGGATTGTCGATGTCGGCGATGATCGTGATGACGATGGTGAGCAGAGCCGGCAGAACGATCATCGACAACGCGTGGCGGCCCGATTCCCCCAACCCGGTCGAATAGCCGGTGGTCCCACAAACGGTGACGGATACGACGATGAGCAGCAGCCAGACCATGGCAGGCACATGATTGCGCGAGGCCGCCTGCCGCTTGCCGTCGAGATCGATGAGGTCGTTCAGCGACGCCGTGAAGAGCGAGACCGACGGCGTGTCGTGCGCTTTCACCTCTGCAAGCGTTGCCCGCCACATCGTTGCCTGGCATTGTTCGGACCGGGCAAGTTGCTGTCGGAAGATATCCGACCACGGACGCTCGGACGCTCCTTTCAGGCGTGCGTCGATGTAATCGATCAGCGCGGGTCGGATGACCTGCCGGGCGGGATCGCTCAAATAACCGGCGCGCAGCCATGTGGTGCCGATGCCGTTTGCCTCGTCGAGCACGAGCTGCTTGCGCGCATCGAAGCGGCCAGCGGACATGGCGAAGGTGAACCCGAGCAGCAGGCCGAGCAAACCCAGCAGAGCACCTTGCAAAGAACTGCTTTGGCTCTGATGCGCCTTGCGCCGCTCCGGGGTGTGGCGCTGCCCGATGCGGAAGCCGAACTCCGTCGCAAGGAAAAGGATGGTTCCGACAACGAGGAGGACGATCCAGTCCGAATTCAAAATCTTTTCGTCAAGAAAGGTGTCGAGCATGTGGAATCGTTGGCTGAAGTTTCTGTAGGTTGGGGCGGACTTTAAGGCGTCCCGGGTTTCGATTTTTCGGCGTCTTTTACGCAGCGAAATCCGACATGACACATGCCGGTGTCGGGCGGCAGTCCGCGCCGAGCGCTCGGGCGGTAGCTGGCGCAGTAGCTTTCCGAGCACAGGAAGGAGCCGCCCTTCGTCACGCGCTCGGTCTGGTAACGGTTGACCGGGCTGAAGCTTTGCGCCGGCCCGGTTGGGTTCGAGCACACGGCTCCTTCTTTCGCCAATTGTGCATTGGTGTCCGGCCGATACCAATCCGCGCACCAGTTCCACACATTGCCCGCCATGTCGTAGAGACCGCAGCCATTCGGCGGGAAGCTCTTCACCGGCGCGGTGCCCGCGAAGCCATCCTCCTTTGTGTTCTTGTAGGGAAAATCTCCGGTCCATGTGTTGACCATGTATTTCCCGTTCGGCCTGAACTCGTCGCCCCAGTAATAGCGTGACCCGTCATGTCCGCCGCGAGCCGCGAACTCCCATTCCGCCTCGGTCGGAAGGCGCTTGCTCGCCCACTTGGCATAGGCCACGGCGTCGTCCCAGGCGACCTGCACGACCGGATGATTTTCACGGCCTTTCAAGTCGCTGCTCGGTCCCTCCGGATGCTTCCAACTCGCCCCCGGCACCCAGCGCCAGAAGTTCGCCATGTTGCGCATATCGACGGGGCCTTCGCTCGGCGCGAACACCATCGAGCCCGCGACCAGCAGGCTGTCGTCCGGCTTCGGCGTGCCGGGCGGCAATTCCTTTTTCAATTCCTCCCAGTCTGGTTTGCGCTCGGCAATGGTGACGTAGCCGGTGGCGTCCACGAACTTCTGAAACTCGGCGTTGGTCACTGCCGTCTCGTCCATCCAAAAGCCGTCGACTTTAACGCGATGCGCGGGTTTCTCGTTGGCCATCGCCATCTTGTCTTCGCTGCCCATGGTGAATTCCCCGCCGGGAATCCAGATCATGCCGGGCGGCGCCTTGGCAGGCTCGGCCGGGCGGGCCGTCGAGCACACGGCAGCCAATGCGAGGACGACGGAAATTGTGACAATCGATTTCATGGGACAAAGACCTCCTTCCAGTCGCGCTTCATATCAATGACGGCCCAACCGCGCTTGGCCGCTTCGTCCAGACCGCGAGCAAGTCTCCCGAACTTCGAGTCGCGGTCGTAGGCGAATTCGCGATCGGCGTCGGTGTGATGGACGATCATTCCGAAGCGCGGACCGCTTCCCGCCGTCGTCCACTCGAGCATCTGGAAATCGCCGTCGGAATTTCCCGCGGCGAAAATCGGGCGTCGCCCAATGTGGCTCTGGATGCCGATCGGCTTGCCCGCCCCGTCGTCGATGAGATCGACCTCGGGCAGCTTCACGAGCACGGACTCCCCGTCCCGCACCTCGTATTTCATTTTCAGGCTGCTGCCGACGACCTGCTCGGGTGGGATGCCATAGGTCTTTTCCGCCCACGGCCGCATGAATTCGATGCCGCCGCCCGAGACGATGAAAGTCTTGAAGCCGTTCGCCCGCAAGTAGCCGAGCAGCTCGACCATTGGCTGAAAGATCATTTTCGTGAACGGTTTCCCGGTCTTCGGATGTTTCGCGGTCGCGATCCAATCGCCCACAGACTTCGAGAATTCCTCGGTCGTCATGCCGGCGTGAGTCGCGGCGACGATCTTCATCAGGCCTTTTTCGCCGCTGGCGGCGACACCCTTGAGATCGCCTTTCAGCACCGAGGCAAACGGCTCCTCGGTTTTCCATTCGGGATGCTTCGGCGCAAGTTCCTTCACCCGGTCGAAGGCGTAGAAGAGCTGGAAATACATTGGCTGCTCGCTCCAAAGCGTGCCGTCGTTGTCGAACACCGCGATCCGCTCGGCCGGTGGCATGAAGTCGGGCGTGCCTTCCTTCGTCACTTTTTCGACGAACTCGACGATCGCCTTTTTCGGTGCGGTGTCATTCCAGGACGGTAACGGGTCGGCCAGCGCCAGCGCCGCAGTGCTCACGCAAAACAATGAAAGGAGAAGGGAAGTTTTCATGATTAAATTCAAGGGTTCAGCGGTGGAAGCGAGGCGAATCCCGTGGGGACGGAAAGTTTGCGAGAGCGATGGCGGAAAGCCCTCGCGAGGGCGGAGCCGTTCCAGGAATCCGGCGACGCCGACGCGCCATAAAGATGGCGTTGCAGATCGATGATCAGTCCATGCAATGCCTCATCGGCGGGGACGTCGTCGCGAAGAGACGTCCAGGCATGGGCGGCGGCGCGGGCATCATTCCGGCGACAGGCTCGGAGAAAGGCTCTTTCGGCGCGGCGTTCCGGAGGGTCGATGCGGTTCCACAAACTTTGCAGCGTGTGTTGCACAGGAAGACGAAAATACCAGCCGAGGGCCGTCAGCCCGGCCGCCACCGCAAGGATGCCGCCCACCAAAAACCACCGTTCCGACGCGGGCTTGGCGGCGATCTCCGGCGAGGCGATCGCGGTGAATCTCACCGCCGGGAGAGTCTTCGATTCCAGCCGGCCTGGCTCAGGATTCCACCAGTCGTAACGGATCGCGGGGAGCGTGTAGGTGCCGGGCCTTTCGACGAGATACGTTAGCGTCTCGGTTCGCTGGCCGGAGAAATCACCGCGCTCGGTTTTGTCCTCTACTTCCGGATTTCCGGGATAGACATGAATCCCTTCCGGCGCGGTGGTCGGGGCCGGCGCGAGCGCCATACCTGTCATGTCATCGGCGCTTTGGGTGATGGTGCGCTTGAACACCGCCCCGGTTTTGACTTCTCCGGATGGCACCGGATTCCATCTTTCCTCGACCGAGAAATTCTGCGCGGTGACGAGAAACCGCTGCGGATCGGTCCCCGCCGGACGCTCGATCTCGACCGAGAGCATTGGAACCTTGGCCTCCATTTCCATCACCGGACCGGAGATCGCCTCGCGCGATCCGAAGCGAACCGGAAACTCGGGAATTCGAAGCGGACCCTCGTGCTGGGAAAATAGCGCGAACTCGTGGGTCTGGACGAACCAGCTTTGTCCATCGACCTCATCCGATGACACAACCGGATCGCCTACCTTGACGAGGATCGAGCCCGGCACCTCCGGGAGTGTGAAGCTGGTCGCCCCTCCGAACGGCCCCTTCGAGCGCAGCTCGACGAAGAACGGAAGCCGCTGTCCGACATAGGCCTTCGCCAAGGGAACCTTGACAGCAACAAGCTCCGCCGCTGCCCGTGCAGAAATCACGCTCGTCACAAGCCATGCAAATACCAGTGCCAAAACGGGAAACTTCGTCGTCATTTTCCTTCCCCCGCTTCCTGATACTGCCAGGCGAATTTCGCCTTCAGAAAATCCGCCGGCTTCGTCGTCACCTTGCGCAGCCAGAGCGCCTGCATCTGCTCGGAGTTCATCGCCTTTTCGCCGGCGACCTCCGTGTCCTGGCCCTTGGGATTTTTTTCGTTCCGATCGAAGACGACCTTGTCCGCGCCCTCCTGCTGATCGCCGAAATCGCCGCCTTTTTGCTCCCTGAGCTTGGCTCGCGCCATGGCGAGATCGCAATTCTCCTTCGCTTCCTCCCAACCCGGCCGTGCATCGAGGGCCTTGCCGTAAGCCTCGACTGCGGCATCGTAGCTGCCGCTCATCACGAGAGCGTTGCCCTTGTTGAAAAAGGCCTCCGGCGTTTCCCTTCGCGCGAACGCCGCCGCTGCCAGCTTGAAATTTCCGGAGCGATACCACGCTGCTCCCTGCCACATGGGGTCGTGAAACGCCTTCGCTGCTTCCGCACATTTCCCGCTGTCGAACAGACGGCGCCCTTCCTGATCGGGCGTGAACCAGAGGCTCGTCCAGCTCAGAGCCAGCGCGAAAAAAATAGTTTTCATGCCGTCGCCCCCTCCCGCCGCTGGTTGCCGTCCCGTCGGAATGCATACGCCGCCGCAAGAGCAAGAATCGGCAGCAGATACCAACCGCTTTCCTGCCATTGGACCTGTTGTTGCGCGCCAGCGGTGCGGGATACGGGCGTGTGCGCCGCCGCCCGCACGAGCGCGGCGATGTCGGTGCCGTCCGGAGTGAGCGATTCGACCCGCGCATTCAAGGCATTCGCGGCCTTTCGCAACGCGTCGTCCTCGGAGGAACCGGGCACGTTGAGCGCCAGAAATTCGACCGACGGTACTCCATGCGCATGTCGGGCCTCCACGATGGCCTTCGTATCGCCGTCGACGGTATCGGCGATCACGAGGACCGAGCCGGAAATTCCCTGCCTAGACAGAAGGTCGCCCGCCTTTGCCAGCGCGAGTTCCAGATGATCTCCCGGTGCAGGCATGATCGCGGGGCTAATCTCCGCCGCCATCTGCGCCACGACCTTCGTGTCCTTGGTCGGCGGGAGGACGAGATGAGCGGAGCCGGCATAAGCGATCAAAGCCATGGGCTGGCCTTTTCGCGCCTCCGCGAGATCGGCGATCTTCAATCGCGCCCGCTCAAGCCGCGAGGGCGCGATGTCGGTGTTCTCCATGCTGGCGTCGGCCTTCAGCAACACGATCAACGACGATGCGTCCTCGGCAAAGGGATTCGGCTCCGGCTTCCAGGTCGGTCCGGCGATGACGATGACCGCGAGCATCCAGCAGCCCAGGATGGCAAAATCTTTCCAGCGTCCTCCGCGTTCCGCTCCGATGACAAGCGCGCCGAGCAGGTCGGCGTCCATTTGCTCGCTCCATCCGCGCAGGGGATCCGCGCTTTGCCTCCACGCCCACCAAATCACCGCCGCGGGAACAACCAGCAGCAGCCAGATCGGCCGGATGAAGTGGAACTGCGCCAGCGTTTCGATCATGCCGGTATCTCCAATTTTCCGGTGATCGGATGAACGCGCACCAATTCGGACTTCGCCCGGGCGACCGCCTGACCGCGTGTCTGGCGGACGATCAAAATGAGTTTCTCACCGAGCGCGAAAACGAGCGCGGCGAGGACGAACCATGGAAAGAGATCGAGCCGAGGACGATGGCTGATGACCTCGACCTTGCGCGTCTCGATGCGGTCCAGTTCGTCGTAAATTCCCGCAAGCGATTGACGATCGGCGGCGAAGAAATATTTGCCGCCGGTCGCCTCGGCGGTGGCGCGCAGCGTGGGCTCGTCGAGTTTGTCTTCCCCAACCGTCGTCGGATCGCCGATGGCGACCGTGTGAATGCGGATGTTTCTCCCAGCCGCGACGCGCGCCGCTTCCACCGGGGGAACCTGGCTGGCCGTGTCGTTGCCATCCGTGAGCGCGATAATCGTCTTCGCGGGGGCCTTGCTGTCATCGAAGAGGCTGATCCCCAGGCCGATCGCGTCGCCGAAGGCCGTGCGCGGCCCCGCCATACCGACCACGGTTTCATCGAGCAGCTCGCGGGAGAGATTGAGATCGGTCGAGAACGGAGCCTGCAAAAACGGCGCATCGCCAAAGACGACCAGTCCGACACGATCGCCCTTGCGCCTCGAGAGGAAGTCGCCGAGGACCTCCTTCACGGCGGACAGGCGATCCACCTTCCTGCCGACCGCATTCGTGAAGTCCTCCTGCTTCATCGATCCCGAGAGATCAACCAAGAGAAGCAGATCGCGGGTCGGCTGCTCCTTCGTTACCGGGGGCTCCAGCCATTGCGGACGGGCCATGGCTGCGACAAGCAGCAGCCAGACAAGAGCCGGAGCAACGAGACTGCGCGACCGGGAAATGCCGACCGTGCCCCGACCCATCGCCCGATGGAGCCGCTCGCCGAAAGGCACGCGCACCGAGACCGCCGAGACCGGGCGCGGGGGCAGAATCCTCCGCAGCAGCCAGGGAAGCGGCAGCAGAGCAAAGACCCAAAGATATGCGAACGAAAACATCAGGCGTTATGGGAGGCGATCCAGCGTGCGGTCCAAGCGCGCAGGGCCTCAAGGTTCGTTGTCGCGTCCGCGGAATAAGCACCGGTGGTGAGTTGCCCGCGAAGCAGCGGAGGCATCGGTTCTCGACTGCGGGCGGAGAGCCAGTCGGCCCAGGCGTCGCCGTGCAAGACGGCGATCTCTTCACGGGGGAATTCCGCGAGCGCCGTGCGACGAAGCAGCATCGCGATTTCGGCGACGTCATTCGCGGTATGGAGCGAACGGAGCGCCTCGCGCCGATACGCGGTGCGCCGCCGGCGAAGCCACGCTCGAAAAGCAAGCGCGAGCAGGAGGAGGAGAACGACTACTCCGAGCACATACCATCCCGGCGCGAGCGGCCACCAGGGCACGGGCGGCGGCAGAACAATGTCGTGCAGACGATCCAGGCTGGCGGCGTCTTCGTTCATGCGGTGGGAATTTGCGCCGCCCCAAAAAGACCGCGGAGCTGATCGGCCACCGGCTCCGCCGTGCTGATGGGGAGAAGCGGAACCTTCAAGGCGCGAAAGACCTCCCGCCACTCGTCGAGCTTGGCGGCAAAGGCGTCGCGAAACGCCGTGCGGAATTGGGCTCCCGCAGGAATCTCCCACTCCTGCCCTCGGTCGCTGGCCCGCATGCCCGGATGTCCCTGCAATGAAGCGCCGAGCGGATCGTAGACGAGGACGATGAGGACATCGTTGTGCGCGGCAATCTCCATGGCCAGACGGCGGGTGTCCTCGTTCACGCCGTCGAGATCGCTAATGAGCACCACCAGGCAATCGTGACGAGCCATCCGGTGGACGGCCTGGAGCGCGTCGTTGAGGCCGACCTTTCCCTCGGCTGGGTGACGGGAGGCGAGCCGCTGCCCCAACCGGACCGTCTCCTGGAGAAGCACCATTGCTCGCGCCGCGCTGCGGTGGGGACGAACTTCGACGACTTCCTCCTCGTTGAAAACAATCCCGCCGATGCGATCTCCACCATCGAGGGTGCGCCAGGCCGCCAGCGCCGCGGCCTCTGCCGCGACCACCGACTTCATGGCCCGTCGGCTTCCGAAGAACATCGGAAATCTTTGATCAACGACAAGCAGGACGGGACGCTCGCGCTCCTCGTCATAGACGCGCACGTGCGCCGCGCCGCGCCGCGCCGTCGCGCGCCAGTCGATCAGATGCACGTCGTCGCCGGGCTGGTAACGCCGCAGCTCCTCGAAGGAAAGTCCTCGCCCGCGCAGCCGCGAGGCATGACGGCCGGACAGCAGCGAATGAACCGGCTGCCTGGGCAGAAAACTAAACCCGCGCGCCTCGGCCTTGAGCCGGACAAGTTCGTCGATCGATGCCGTGATTTGCGCGCCCGTTCTCATGACCGTTCGGCAAACTCACACCGCCACCACTTTCTCCAGCAACGCATCGATCACGTCGGTGCGGGTCTTGCCGAGCGCCTCCGCTTCGTAGGAAAGATGCACACGGTGCGCGAGGCACGCCGGGGCGACGGCGCGAATATTGTCGGGCGACACGAAGTCCTGCCCGTGCAGCCAGGCATGGGCGCGGGCGGCGGCGTCGAGGGCGATGGTTCCCCGCGGACTCGCGCCAAGGCGAATCCATTTCGCGAGATCGTCCCCGTATTTCTTCGGATCGCGGGTGGCGATGACAAGGTCCACGATGTATTGCTCCGCCGCGTCGGCGACGTGAACGGCCGCGACCTCGCGGCGGGCCGCAAAGATGACATCCGGCTCCACCGCAGGCGGCGACTGCGGCGCGTTGCCGCTTTTTTCGCCGCGCACCAGACGCAGGATCGCCGCCTCGTTTTTCGCGGGCGGATACGGCACGTTCACATACAGGAGAAACCGATCCATCTGCGCTTCGGGCAGAGGATAAGTGCCCTCCTGCTCGATCGGATTTTGCGTGGCGAGCACGAGGAAAAGCTCGGGCAGCCGGTGCGTGGTGCCCGTGACGGTGACCTGCCGTTCCTCCATCGCCTCGAGCAACGCGGCCTGAACTTTTGCGGGCGCGCGGTTGATCTCGTCGGCCAGAATGAGATTTCCGAAAATCGGGCCGGATTGGAAATCGAACGTGCCGGTCTGCTCGCGGTAGACGTCCGAGCCGGTGACATCCGAGGGCAGTAAATCGGGCGTGAACTGAATGCGGCTGAAGTCGCTCTTGATGAGTTTCGAGAGCGTCTTGATCGATCGCGTCTTGGCCACGCCGGGCAGGCCCTCCATGAGGACGTGTCCATCCGCGAGAAGCGCGATGAGCATGCGCTCGACGACGGTCTCCTGCCCGATGATGGCGGCATTCATGGCGTCCTGAATCTGGCGAATGGATTCCCGGGGCGTCATGAGGTCGAAGCAGGTGCGAAATCGGGTTTCATCTTTTCAAGCCTAGAGGACGCCCTGTTTTCAGGACGCCCTTCGGTAAATCCGCGGTGGACGCCGGACCTAACGCGGGCTGAGGGTTTCGAGATCCTTGAGGCGCTTGAGGGCGTCCTGCTTTTCCAGGGTGCCGTAGTTGATATTGCCGGGATTGAGCGAGGAGCCGGTCTGGAACGGATACCGGTTGAAGTCGGCGAAGAAGTCCTTGACCTTCTGCTGGATCGGCACGAGCAGCCACATCTGTTGTGCATACCAGTTGAGGTATTGGCCGCCCTCCTCCATGGCGCGCTCATAGGGATCCATGCGGAGGTTCTCGATCATCGCCCAAGAGGTGGACTTGCGGGAGCCTTCGGCGATGTTGCCATCGTTGACGGCGAAGTTCACCTTCCAGTCGTTCCAGCGGACGGCGTTGAGATTTCCGCCCTGGTCGAAGTAATAGATCACGTCGCGAGGCCCCTTCTTCTCGTCGCCTTTGAAGTAGGGCACGAAATTGTAGCCATCGAGGTGGACCTTGAAGTCCTTGCCATCGACCTTTGCTCCCTTGGCCAGCTGTTCCTTGATGTCCGAGTTTCCTGCGGCCGCGACGAGCGTTGGGAACCAGTCGATGTTCGAAATGATCTCGTTCGAGACGGTGCCGGGCTTGATCACGCCGGGCCAGCGAACCATCATCGGGATGCGGAAGCCACCCTCCCACGTCGTGCCTTTTTCACCGCGGAACGGCGTCATGGCCCCGTCCGGCCAGAGCGCGAGCTCCGCGCCATTGTCGGTGCTGTAGATGACGATGGTGTTGTCGGAGATCTTGAGCTTGTCGAGCAGATCGAGCAGTTGGCCAACCATGGCATCGTGCTCCACCATTCCATCGGCTTCGATGCCCTTGCCGGTCTTACCCAATGACTCTTTCTTGAGGTGGGTGAAGACGTGCATGCGCGTGGTGTTGAACCATACGAAGAACGGCTTGTCCGCCTTCACCTGGCGCTCGATGAAATCCTCGGCCGAGCCCAGGAATTCCTCGTCAACGGTTTCCATGCGTTTCGTATTGAGCGGGCCGGTGTCCTCGATCTTGCCGTCGGCACTCGACTTGATGACGCCGCGCGGTCCGTATTTTTTCAGGAACTCGGGATCTTTCGGGTAGAAGTAGCCCTCGGGCTCCTCCTCGGCATTGAGATGGTAAAGATTGCCGAAGAACTCGTCGAAACCGTGCTTGGTCGGAAGATGCTGGTCGCGATCACCAAGATGGTTTTTGCCGAATTGCCCCGTGGCGTAACCCATGCTCCGAAGCACGTTGGCGATTGTGGGCATCCAATCAGTGATCCCGTGAGGATCGCCGGGCATTCCAATGGTCAGCAAACCGGTGCGAAACGGTTCCTGCCCGAGGATAAAACTCGCGCGGCCCGCCGTGCAGCTTTGCTGCCCGTAAGCATCGGTGAAGAGCATGCCTTCGTTGGCGATCCGGTCGATGTTGGGCGTTTGATAGCCCATTAGACCCTTCGTGTAGGCGCTAAGCTGTGAAATACCAATGTCGTCGCCCCAGATGACAAGGATGTTCGGCTTTTTCGTGTTTTGTGCGGGCGTGCTCTCTTGCGCCCGAATGGATGGCAGCGAAAGCGCACCAAACACGACGGCGGCGAGAAGGTGTGGGATTTTCATGGGAGTGGATCGGGTTGGGGGTGAGAGTATCGAGGAAACTTTTACATCAGGCCGTCACCCGTGAGATGCCAGGGGAACGATCGCGGCGGAATTGTGGGTTCGCTGGCAGACATGGAAACGGAGGTTTTCAGCCCAGGAAAGTGTTCATATTCCCGGCAGCATTTTTCCATTAAGCCAATTCGGCCCGCCGTTGAAAAGTGCGCTGTCTATCCGATTAGCGACAAACCACAGGCTTTTCACTTGTGCTTTTTCCTCTACTATTGATCGCGGTCAAATTCGCTTTAACCAGCCCTTGACGCATGGCCCATCCTCCCATTGCAAAACATTCTCTGCATTTGCAGGATTTCAGTCCCGAGCAATTGCTGGAGGCCGTGCGCGGGGCGAACTTCGAACACTACATTCTCACGCGCGCCCGCTGCGACGCCCGACTCGAACGCTGGAGCTGCGAGAATTTCACCGTCGACGTCGGGCGCTACAGTTTTCCCGTGCGGGCCATCGGCGCGTTTCCTTCGCGAAAGCTCTTCATCGGCTATATGCGGAAATCTCCGCAGCCCGCCTGGGTGAACGGAGTCGAGGCGGATCAACGCACCATGGAATTCTACCCCGAGGGCACCGAGCTGAACTACCGCGCCGCGCCGAACAGCGAATGGCTGGCGATCGAGTTCGACGAACATGCGCTGCAAGCCGCCGCGCAAAAACGACTCGGCCATAATTTGGAACTGCCATGGAAGCATGTGGTGAGCTTTCGCGTGCCGCGCAGCGAGCGTGCCGCCCTCGACCGAATGGTTCGCTGTCTTTGGACCCATCCCGTTTCCGGAGCGCTCATGATCGGGCCGATTCTCGGAAAGATCGCCGAAATCCTCGACGGCCTGCGGCGCAAATTATCGAGAGAGGCAGACAGCGGGGAAATCCGCCGCGTCGCATTGCTCACCCGCGCCGACGATTATCTGCGGGCAAGCATTGCCCATCCGTTCGACTTGAAATCTCTCGCGAACGCCGTCGGAGCGAACGCGCGCTCGCTCCAGCGATATTTCATGGATGCCTACGGCCTTACGCCCCTGCAATGGGCGCGCTGCCTGGCCCTGCACCATGTGCGGAAACGGCTCCTCGCCAGCAACCTCAAAAAGTTCACCATCGAGGGCGCGGCGAGGGAATACGGCTTCCGCCACATGGGCCGCTTCTCCATCCACTACCGGGAATTGTTCGGCGAATCGCCGATCGAAACACTACGTCGTGGGGTTGAACCCCAGCCGCGATGTATTTAGCCGGGAACAAAGCTGGCAGTTCACTTCTAAACCGAGAAGCTCGCCCATGGGCCGTAGTCGGCCAAAAACACATCCATCGATCGGCATGGAAACTCGACCTTAGTCTTAGGTCCCGACCGGCATTGAGTTGTGCATCAGAAATCGTCGACTTGAATGACCTACCTGTCTTCTGCGTAAGAGTTCCTTGCTCACATCTCCTGATCGCGCTTGATATGGATTATGCAAAAGCCGCACGCTCCCCTATGCTGTGCGGCCCCTCTTTCACTGCTCAGAGCAGATAGAGAACGATGAGAGCTCCCAACACCAACAGAAGAACCGCACAGATTGCCACCCCTGCAATGCGGATTAACCTTTCATTGATTTTCCCTTGAAGCGCAGTTCCGATGGCCGCGTAGAGGATAGGAATCGCGAACAGCCAGAGCACATGAGCCGCCAGAAACTGGGCCAGTTTGGCAAGCACCTCGGGCTGCACATTCTTGTGCTCGATCTTCACGAGCAAATGCAGGACGGGGCCTCCCAAGGTGACGATCAGAAGTTGAGTAAGAGCAAGAACTCGCGCCTTCGACATGGGATTGAACTCAGGCATATCCCTTGAAATATTCAGAAGCAACCTTTCGCTGGTTGGTGCGACTCGGGCCGCAACGCAAGCGGGAGCATTATCTTTATCATTGCCCCACACGCGGGGCTAGTCCTCGCGATGTATTGCTGGTTAACTATCGGCTATGAATATGGACGCGATCATCGAAGCCCGCCGCAAGTCCATCGCAGCGTCGATTCATTCGATCAATACAGCGGAGATGAAGACGCTCGGCGAAACGCTCTTCCCGTATCACGACGATCCATGGCGCGAGGCGTTCTTCGAATTCCTCGCGCAAAACCCCCACGGCAGCTTTTACCACGCGACGACCGGCGACGGCGTGGAAATTCTCTATTGCCACGACAAGAGCAAAGGCATCTGGTTCGTGCCGAAAAGTGGCGTCGGTCCCTTGCAGGCCACCGGCCTGAAAGTCATGAACGAGGCCGTCCTCGGCGGCGGCTGAAATCCTCTCCAACGCCATTCCCTCCCCCCAATGAAAACCAGCAAAGTCATCGAAGCCGCCCGCCGCCTTTCCAAACCCTACCGCGTCACGAACGGGAAAAAATTCCGGCTCGAGGACTTCGATCCCGGCGACACGGGCGAATTGAAATCCGATGACAAGCCGCGCGCAAAGGAGGCGCTGCGGACGGGCATCGAGGCGCTCGCAAAGCTGCAGGACGTGCTCTACGCGCAGGATCGCTGGTCGCTGCTGCTTGTCTTCCAGGCGATGGACGCGGCCGGCAAGGACGGGACGATCAAGCACGTCATGTCGGGCATCAATCCGCAGGGGTGCCAAGTCTCGTCGTTCAAGTCGCCGACCAGCACGGACCTCGATCACGACTACCTCTGGCGCTGCATCAAGGAATTGCCCGAACGCGGACGCATCGGCATTTTCAATCGCAGTTATTACGAAGAAACGCTCGTGGTGCGCGTGCATCCCGAGTTTCTCGCGGGGCAAAAACTTCCGGAAGAATGTGTGACGAAAGCCATCTGGGACGAGCGGTTTCAGGACATCCGCGGCTTTGAGCGCTACCTGCGCCGCAACGGCACCATCGTCCTTAAATTCTTTCTCAACGTCTCGAAGGAGGAGCAGGAAAAGCGCTTTCTTGCGCGGCTCGACCTGCCCGAGAAGAACTGGAAATTCTCCGCCAGCGACTCGAGGGAGCGCGGATTCTGGGACGACTACATGAAGGCCTACGAGGACATGATCCGCAAGACCGCGACGAAGGAATCGCCGTGGTATGTCGTGCCGGCGGACAACAAATGGTTCACGCGCGTGGTCGTCGCCGCCGCGGTGATCGATGCTTTGGCCTCGCTGGATCTTCGCTATCCGAAGGTCGGCGCGGCGAAGAAAGAGGAACTCGCCGAGGCTCGCAAACTCCTGCTCGAGAGCAAATGAGCGCGACCGCAGCCAGCGAAGTGCGGCGCTGGTGCGGAATTTTTCCCGCAGCCCAATGGCTGCGAAATTACGATCGGTCGTGGTTGCGGGGCGACACGGCGGCGGGTGTGACGCTCGCGGCCTATCTGCTGCCATCCGCGCTCGGCGATGCCTCGCTGGCCGGACTTCCGCCGGAGGCGGGCCTTTACGCGTGCCTGTTCGGCGGGCTGGTGTTCTGGCTCTTTTGCAGCTCGCGGCATACGTCGATCACGGTCACCTCCGCGATCTCGCTGCTCGTCGGTTCAACGCTCGGTGGACTTTCGGGCGGCGATCCGTCGCGCTATGCCGCGCTGGCGGCGGGCGCGGCGCTGCTCACGGCGGCCATCGCATTCCTCGCGTGGCTGGCGCGCGCGGGTTCGGCGGTGAGCTTCATCTCGGAGAGCGTGATGACCGGTTTCAAGGCCGGCGTCGCGCTGCATCTGGCGAGCACGCAACTGCCGAAGCTCTTCGGTGTGACGGGCGGGCACGGCGATTTCTGGGAGCGCATGCACGTCTTTCTCCGGCACCTCGGCGAAACGAACGCGACCTCGCTCGTGCTTGGCTGCGCCGCGCTCGCACTGCTCCTGCTCGGAAAAAAACTTCTGCCGAACAAGCCGGTCGCGCTCTTCGTGGTCATCGCCGGCATCGCCGCGGCGACGTTCATCGACCTCGGCTCGCACGGCGTAAAACTGCTCGGCGAAGTGCCGCGCGGCCTGCCCATGCCGGCGTTGCCCGCGGTGAATTTCGACGACCTCGACGACCTGCTGCCGCTGGCGCTCGCCTGCTTCCTCCTCGCGGCGGTGGAGACGGCGGCGATCGGGCGGATGTTTGCCGAGAAGCACGGCTACCGCCTCGACCCGAACCAGGAATTTCTCGCGCTCGCCGGCGCCAATCTCGCCTCGGGCCTCGGCCGCGGCTTCCCGATCAGCGGCGGCATGTCGCAGTCGCTCGTGAACGAAAGCGGCGGCGCGCGCACGCCGCTCTCGGGCTTGATCGCGTCGGGCATCATCCTGGTCGTCGCGCTCTTTTTCACCGACCTGCTCCGTAATCTCCCGCAGCCCGTGCTCGCGGCCGTCGTGCTCATGGCCATCGCGAGCCTCGTGAAGGTGAAGGAACTCGCGCGGCTCTGGCGGGTGCATCGCGGGGAATTCCTCGTCGCCATGGCCGCGCTGCTCGGCGTGCTCGGAGCCGGATTGCTGAAGGGCGTGCTCATCGGCGCGGTGATCTCCATCGTTCTGCTCATCCGGCGCGTTTCCAAGCCGCACGTCGCCTTTCTCGGCCGCATTCCCGGCACGCGCCGCTACTCGGACCGCGAACGCCATGCCTCCAATGAACCGACGCCCGGCGTGCTCGCCTTCCGCGTCGAGGCCGGCATCGTCTATTTCAATGCCGAGCATGTCTTCGACACCGTGCTTGCCCGTCTCGACACCGCGCCGGAGCCCATCCGCATCGTGATCGGCGATCTCTCCGCCTCCCCGCAGGTGGACATGGCCGGCGCGCGCATGTTTCTCGCGCTGCAGACGGAACTCGCCAAACGCGGCATCGCTTTCCGCCTCGTCGAGGCGCGGTCCGCCGTGCGCGACATGCTGCGGGTCGAGGGCATCGGGGAGAAAGCCGGCCATATCGACCGCTTCACGATGCTCGCCGACGCGATTGACGATTTCCAAAACGAAAACGACACCAAGCCATGACGAACCATTCCTCCCGCAACCGCATTCTCGACCCGCTCGAACGCTTCTCGGAGATCGTCTTCGGGCTCATCATGGTGCTCTCTTTCACCGGCGCATTGAGCGTGGCGAACGTCGGACGTGACGACATCCGCGTCATGCTGATCGGCGCGATCGGCTGCAATCTCGCGTGGGGAATCATCGACGCGGCATTTTATCTCATCGCCTGCGTGGCCGAGCGGGGGCGCAACGCGGACATCCTGCGCCGCGTGCAACAGGCCGCCGATCCGGAGCGCGCGCAGCGCATCATTGCCGAGGCCCTGCCGGAGCCGGTCGCCGCGGCTTTGCAATCCGCGGACTTCGAGCGGGTGCGCGAACATTTGAAGACATTGCCAGGGCCTGCCGGCAGGCCGCGGCTCACGGTAGAAAACTGGCGGGGCGCAGCGGGCGTGTTTCTGCTCGTCTTTCTCTCCACGTTCCCGGTGGTCGTGCCATTTCTTTTCATGCAAAACACAGGGCTGGCGTTGCGCGTCTCGAACGGTGTTGCCATCGCGATGCTCTTCGGCGCGGGCTATATGCTGGCCGGTTACGCCGGAATGCGACGCGTTCCCACCGGCCTCGTGATGGTCGGCATCGGAGCCGCACTCGTCGCGATCACCATTGCCCTCGGAGGCTGATTTTCATGCGAATAATCTCGAAAAGCCGCAGAATGCACGATCCACTCACGTTGCCATGGACGGCCTAAGTTACTTCGCGCTCGCGATCCTCTTTTTTGTCGTGCTGGTCCTCGCCTACGGGATGATCGCGATTCACGACATCCCTTACCATATCGCGAAGGCGCGGAATCACCCGCATCAGGACGCCATCCACGCCGGCGGCTGGGTGAGCCTGTTCACGCTCCATGCCATCTGGCCCTTCCTCTGGCTCTGGGCCTACTCCTACCATCCCGAGCACGGCTATGCGGGGAAGCCTCGCGACAGCGCCGGCAAAGCCGCGCCGGACATGGCACCCACCACGCCCGCGACAGCCGCGCTCGAAAAGCGAATCGCCGAACTCGAGGCCGAGCTGAAGCAGTCAAAAGCTCCGAAGTCCGAATAGCATGGACCTCCTACTCATCCTCACCTACGCCGCGTTTGCCTACGCCGCCTTTCGGATTTTCCGCATTCCGGTCAACGGCTTCACCCTCCTCACCGCAGCGCTTGGCGGCATCGCGCTTATCGGCGCGTTGCTGCTCGGGATGAATTACAACCATCCCTTCACGAGCCAGGCCCGGTTTTACTTCACCACCACGCCGATCGTTCCCGGCGTGAGCGGCGTGGTGACCGAGGTGCCTGTCGAGCCGAACACGCGCCTGAAGGCAGGCGACGTGCTTTTCCGCATCGATCCGGAGCCGTTCGAAAACGCGGTGAAGGCGAAGGAAGCCGCGCTCGCCGATGCCCGGCAATCAACCAGCGAGCTGCAGGCGGCGGCGGAAACCGCGCAGAGACAATATCAATCCGCCCAGTCGGTCCGCAACGTGGTGAAGGATATTTTCGACCGCGCTACGAAGCTCATTGCGAGCGGCTCGATCTCACAGGCGCAGTTCGAGAAGGCGAAGAACGACTATCAAGCCGCCGACGCGTCCGCCCAGGCGGCCAAGGCTGAAGCCGAGCGGGCGCGCCTCCAGGCCGATGCCGTGATCCTCGGCGTCAATACCGAGGTCGCCCGCCTCCAGGCCGAACTCGACACCGCGAAGTTCAACCTCGAGCAGTCGGTCGTCCGCGCGCCGTCGAATGGCACGGTCGTGCAGATGTTCCTGCGGCCCGGCATGTATGCGGCATCCCTGCCCCTGCGGCCGGTCATGATTTTCATGCCCGACGAACCGCCGGTCTTCGCCGCGGCGTTCCTGCAAAACAGCGCCCAGCGCATCGAAGAAGCCTCGGACGCCGAGGTCATCCTGCCCTCGGTTCCGGGCCGTTTTTTCAAGGCCAAGGTCGATGCCGTCGGCGCCTACATCCCTCAGGGCCAGCTCCAGCCCAGCGGCAACCTCGTCGATCCCGAGCAGATCAAGGGCCATGGCCGCATGCTTGTTGTCGTTAAATTCACAGACGATCTCTCAAAATATCAAATCGTACCCGGTAGCACTGGCGAGGTGGCCATCTACACGCACCACATGCACCACCTCGCCATCATGCGAAAGGTGCTGCTGCGGATGAAGTCGTGGCTCTACTACATCTTCGGCGACGGCCATTAGCCTCGCCGGCCTTTCAATCCAACCCAACCTTCCCCATGAGCACCGCATCCCTCGACCTGTCCGCCCACGGCCTCACCGTCGCCGAGGTCCATCACAACCTCGCCCCGAGCGCGCTCTACGAGCACGCGATCCGCTTCGAAAAGGACGCGAGCATCGCCGACAACGGCGCGCTCGTCGCCTACTCCGGCGCCAAGACGGGACGCTCGCCGAAGGACAAGCGCGTGGTCGAGCACCCCGAATCGAAGGACGACGTCTGGTGGGGCCCCGTAAACATCCCGTGCGACGAGCACACCTATCAAATCAACCGCCAGCGCGCGCTCGACTACCTCAATACCCGCGACCGCCTGTATTGCTTCGACGGCTTTGCGGGCTGGGACCCGAAGTATCGCATCAAGGTACGTGTCATTTGCTCGCGGCCCTACCACGCGCTTTTCATGCACACCATGCTCATCCGCCCGACGAAGGCGGAACTGGCGGGCTTTGGCGAACCGGACTTCGTGATCTTCAATGCAGGCGCGTTTCCTGCAAACCGGCTGACGACCGGCATGGGCTCGACCACGAGCGTCGATCTGAACATCGAGGCGAAGGAACTCGTGATCCTCGGCACGGAATACGCCGGCGAGATGAAGAAAGGCGTGTTCTCGGTCGCAAACTACCTCGCCCCGAAACAAGGCGTGCTCTCGATGCACTGCTCGGCGACGGCCGACAAGGAGACCGGCGCCTCGTCGTTGCTCTTCGGCCTGAGCGGCACAGGCAAGACGACGCTTTCCGCCGATCCCAAGCGCCACCTCATCGGCGACGACGAGCATTGCTGGAGCGACGACGGCATTTTCAACATCGAAGGCGGCTGCTACGCCAAGGCGATCAATCTTACTCCCGAGAGCGAGCCGGATATTTTCCAGGCCCTGCGCTTCGGAGCCGTGCTGGAAAACGTGGTGCTCGATGAGGATCACGATGTGGACTACACCGACACCAGCATCACGCTGAACACGCGCGGCGCGTATCCGATCGAGTTCATCGCCAACGCGAAAATCCCCTGCACCGCCGGTCACCCGACCAACGTGATCTTCCTCACCTGCGACGCCTTCGGCGTGCTGCCGCCGGTGAGCGCGCTCTCGCCCGCGCACGCGATGTATCACTTCATCAGCGGCTATACCGCGAAGGTCGCCGGCACCGAAATGGGCGTGACCGAGCCGCAGACCGTGTTCTCGCCGTGCTTCGGCGGGCCGTTCCTCGTCTGGCATCCGAGCAAATATGCCGAGCTGCTCGCGGAAAAAATGACGAAGCACAACGCGCGCGTCTGGCTCGTGAACACCGGCTGGGGCGGCGGCGGCCCCGGCGTCGGAAAACGCATCAGCCTCAAAAACACCCGCGCCATCATCGATGCGATCCACGACGGCTCGCTCGCGAAATCAAAAACGGAGAAGGATCCGGTATTCGGCTTCGACATCGTCACCGAATGCCCGAACGTGCCTTCGGAAATCCTCATTCCGCGCAACGCCTGGACCGACAAAGCCGCCTACGACGCCACCGCAAAAAAACTCGCCGGCCTCTTCAACAAAAACTTCGAGACCTACGCTCCTGGAGCGAGTGCGGAGGTCAAGGCTGCGGCACCCGCGGCTTGATGGATGAGTTGGCTTTTCGAGCTGCATAAGACGCAGCCCATCGTATTCGCGATCGGCATGCTCGCGTTCGTGTGCGTGCTGGGCATGGCGCTTGGCAGCGTCAAGTTTCGGGGCATTGGGCTTGGCACGGCGGGCGTGCTTTTCGCGGGAATCCTGATTGGGCATTTCAGCGAGGAGGTGGATCACAAGACGCTCTCCTTCGTGAAGGAGTTCGGATTGATCCTGTTCGTATTCACCATCGGGCTTCAACTCGGTCCCGGCTTCTTCGCGGCGCTGCGCCAGCAAGGCGTGAAGATGAACGTGCTCGCCGCCTCCATTGTTGTTCTGGGCGCCATCGGGGCACCGCTGTCCGGCTGGCTGGCGGGCTTCGACCCCGCGGCGGTGCTGGGCATTTTCTCCGGAGCTTCAACAAATACACCTTCTCTCGGAGCGGCTGCTCAAACACTTGGCACCATGCCGGGCATTTCCCCGGACCGCCTCACGCTTCCCGCACTCGCCTACGCGGTCACATATCCCGTCGCCATCGTCGGAATTATTGGCACGCTTCTCTTGCTCAAACAGATTTTTCGCATCGATCCGGTCCGGGAAGCTGCGGAGTTCGCCGCCAAAAATCAGCGACGCATAGAACCACTGGAACGTCGCACGCTCATCGTCACCAATCGGAATCTGGAGGGCATTCGTCTGGACGCCATCCCCGGGCGCCTGGAATCCGGCATCACTGTTTCCCGCATTCGCCACGGCGAGGAAACCCATGCGGCGACAAATGCGACGACGATCCATCAAGACGATCTCCTCGTCGTCGTCGGCACCCCCACCGGCCTCGACCAATTCGAACGCGTGGTCGGCCAGCGAAGCGATGCCGATCTCGTCCTGTCGGACAATACGCTCACGACCCACCGCGTTTTTGTGACCGACCGCCAGGTGCTCGGCAAAACCGTGAGCGAACTCAACCTCGACGACCGCTTCGGCGTGGCGGTGACCCGCATCACCCGCGCCGATCTCGAAATGTCCGCCGTGCCCGGCCTGCGACTGCAGTTCGGAGATCAAGTCGTGATCGTGGGCCGCGAGGCGGATTTGGATCAGGCGGCCATCGCGGTCGGCAATTCGCTCAAGGAACTCAATACGACGCAATTCATTCCCTTTTTCATCGGCCTCGTTCTTGGCGTGATCCTGGGCACCATGCCCATTCCTTTTCCCGGACTGCCGCATCCCATCAGCCTCGGCCTTGCCGGAGGCCCGCTCATCGTCGCGCTCATCCTGGGCCGCATCGGTCGCATCCGCCGTCAGGTCTGGCACATGCCGGTCAATACCAACCTCGCCTTCCGCGAATTCGGCATCGCGCTCTTCTTCGCCGCCGTCGGCCTCACCGCCGGCGCGAATTTCTTTGCCACGGTTTTCAGCGCGACCGGATTCAAATGGCTGATCACGGGCGCGTGCGTCACGGTGATTCCGCTCGTGCTCGTCGGCATCTTTGCGCGGGTGGCCTTGAAAATGAATTTTATGGACCTCAGCGGCCTGATCGCGGGAAGCATGACCGATCCCCCGGCTCTCGCCTTTGCCGCGAATATCGCGGGCTCCAATGCTCCCGCCGTCGGCTATGCCACGGTCTATCCGCTCACCACGCTGCTGCGCATCCTCGCGGCCCAGATCCTCGCAATACTCCTCTTCCGATAAACTCCGAATCTGATCACGCATTTGTTTCCGCGGACATTGGCGAATTAGCGCGCGTCATCCCGTGATGGCAAAACAGTCCTGAACCTCAAACGAAACTCTTGCCTTTGCCGCCGACGCCCGGCAAAACGCCGGAATGCGCCCCCTTCCCGCGATTTCTTCCCTTTTGACCCTTCTCCTTGCGTTCGGCATGGCGACCGCCTTCGTGAGCGGCACGACCGGCTGCTCGAATGCCCGGACGGAAGCGCTCCAGCGGCGGCAAGGTTGGTATAACGAGCGGTCCGCTAAGCGTGATCAGCGACGTGCCATCCGAGCTCAGAACATGGATGAACGGACGGGCTTCACCCTGCCGGACATGTGATTTTCCGGGATGGTTCCACGCTTCGGCGAAGAGCTGGAGGCGGCATTTTTCCGAGCTGATTTGTCGGGGCTACGCCATCGTCTATCCGCTCACCACGCTGCTGCGCGTCCTTGCGATTCTTCTTTCCATCAACGTCGAATCCCTGTCCGCGGAATTAATTCGCGGCGGCGCGGGCGTTGGTTTCCTGGATGGCGACTTTCGTGAGGAGCTTGAGACACGCCGAGTAATAGTCCTCGCCCTTGCCGAGGGCAGGAATGTTCTCCACTCGAATGGGCCGATTCTCGACGCAGGCGGTGATCCATTGGGCGATGGCCTTCATACCTGGGGACGCCGGGTGCCCGAGCGGTTGATTGGTCTCCAGGTTGACACCGGCCGGAATCCGCGAGGAAGGAAACGAATGCCAGAAATTGTAAAAAGGCCGCAGCAGCGGAGAGCGTGGATCACGCCAGGCGAGGTAGAGCGGCACCCGGACGGCGTTATAGCCGAATTCCTTGGGAAATTGTTCGGGCAGGGAGATCGATTGCGGCGAGACCGTCAGCCAATCCGGAGGGAGCTTCCACTTCCCCACCTGCCCATGGCTGATCACTTTCAGTCTGCAGTTCTCCAAGCTCTTCCATTCGTCGCTCGAGTTCGCTTCGCCCAATTCCCGATAGGCCTCGAAAATGAAATACGACGGGTTCAGGGTCGCCTGCTGCCCCTTCAAGAAGCCGATCTCCGCGGGCAACAACAACGGTCCGTGCCGGGTCTGCAAGACGCACTTCCGTTTCAAGTCCTCGACGATGGCCCTGCTGGCCTGGTGGTAGGATTGGTCACCCCAGGCCTGGCAGGCCCGGAACAGCGCCCACGCGATGAGCAGACCACCGTCCGAGGCATTGTTCGGATCGCTCACCGCCGAATCTCCGGGCGCGGGATTCGGACTCCATCGCCAGCTGAAGAGATGGTCGCCTCGCACCTGCAGATGCGTTTGCGTCCATTGCCACATTCGGTCGAAAGTCGGGCGGTCCCCATAGGACTCGGCCAGCAGCATGCCATAGCCCTGGCCCTCGGAGTGGCTCACGTTTTTGTTGCCCGTGTCGATGACCCTTCCATCGCGGGAAACGAACTTTGCCTTGAAGGTTTTCCAATCGCCGACCGGCAGTCGATCGGTCTTCCGGTCGACCTTCTTTTTCGCGGTCGCGGCCTGCCGACCGTCCGCGCTCGGCTGGTCAGGGGCGGCGCGGTTGAGCATCTTGAAGATGCGCTCCGCATCGTCATTCCGCTTGAGTTTCAGGTAATCGTCGGCCTTGACGGTCAACTCCGCATGAGTGAGAGGCCGATACTTTTGGGCGTGTTTGAATTGCTCGACACTGAGTCCGTAATCGAGGCTCTGATGGCTTTGGAATCCCCTCTGCGCATAGATGTCGCCGTAGAGCGTGCGCATCCTGGGATCGTGGTTGGGATGGGCCAGGGCGACCGATTCCGCTTGGTCAAGGTGCCCTGCGTGGAGAAACGAGGCCGTCAGTCCATATACGCCGTCCGGATCCTTTGGATCCAATTTCAGGGCGTGCTCGAACCAGACCTTGGCGGTGGCGTAGTCCTTGTGGTGGAAATAGGCCCAGCCGACCTGATCCGCATCGACCGCTTTCTGAGAGGCATTTGCCGTCTGCACCATCTGCACGATCTGATCGTGCGAAGGAAGGGTCGAAGCCGGCGCACCGTTCCTTGCCAAGGCAGGACTTTGCGCAAAAAGGAAAATGCCGCAGATTGCAAGTCCCGCGACAAAGCTCCGCCCGGGCAGGAAGCAGACTGAAGGTTCTGATTTCATCTCGCGTTTCAGATTAAGGTGAATCATGCGCTGCGCCCAAAGACGGCGTCAGCGTTTTGCAGCGAGAGCGGTTTCGGTGGAGTGCAGCGCGGAGAGTTCGTTGATAAATGTATTGTATCGCTGAAAGAGAGTCGTGAACTCCGAATTCAGTTCCTTGATCGCGGTTTGCATCGCTTTGTCCAAATCCATGGCCTCGTTCAGCGCCACCTTCCGCGCGGCCGTTCCCCCCGGCATGAGCGTTTCAAGGCGCTGCTTACGGCGCTCCGCAACGAGCGCATCGTTCTTCGCCAGTTCCTCATTGAGCGTTGCTCGCTCGACCGGATCGGCAGTCGCGGCGAGTTTGGTTTTCAACGTGCGGTTCTGTCGATCGAGGCGCGCGAGACTGGCATCAAGCTGCTTCACGATCGCGTCGCGTTGCTTGTTGCCATGGGAAGTCATTCGGCGGTTCTGCTCGAAATCCCTATTCCTTTCGTATTCCGTGCCCCACCAGCCACCGCCCGTGGCCCGGTAGCGTTCCTGATCCTCAAACTCGGGCATAGACTTGTAGAGCGCGAGGATCTGCGCGGTGCGCTTCGCAATCCGGTCATCGAAAATGGAAATCATCTTTTCCTTTTCCGACTTGGTGAGGCGCAGCCGCGGATTTCGGAGCTCTTCCTTCAACGCCGCGCGCTTTTGGTCGTAATACGTGATCGTTTTCATCAGCCCCTTGCCGATGGATTCCTTCATCTGCGCGACCCTGGTGCGGGAGTCTTCGAGTCCGTCACGCTTTCGAGCGTAGCGACGAGAATATCGAGGCGGGACTCGAGCCGCGCATCGGTCTGCTTGATTTCATCGCGCAGCAAGTCCACGCGTTGCTTCCGGATCGCGATCCATGATTTCAACTGCGCGGCGGTTGGCGATTGCGCGGCAGCCGATTCGGCAAAAACGAATGCGGCAAACGCGAGAAAAAGAAACCGAAACGTGAGGGCGTTCATAAGTTAAAGTTAACAGGCTTGGCAGCGGGCGGGAAGCCAGACACTCGCCGGTCAAGGCAATCTATTTCCAAGCGGTATTCCTTCAATGGTCGATCGTCGAACAAACTCTTTATGACATTTCGACCCTAAGCGCGTGTTCATTATTTCATATCGTCAGGCTCCAGGGCTTTTTTCGATCTTGGCCTGAGAAGTCCCCCCAACTTTTGAAGGATACCCCAAGCAACCTCGCCAACGGCGTCCTTGCCATTCTTCAAATGAGCTTCAAGCAATTCCTGAGCAGACTTCAAGCGTCGTTCCGCCTTCTCTTTCGCCGTGACGAGCGAGCGCAGAATCGCCCGGGCGTCTTCCGCGTCAAGGACACTACGGCCCCGCGGGGCGGGGCCGTTCCTCCTTGACGCTCACAATTGTGGACGCCCGATCTTACGCGGCTACATAATTTCGCTGGTCACTACGATGGAACAAAAAACAGCATTGAAGCTATTGAGGAACACCTGTCGCCCCGGATTTGAACTTGATTTACACGGAAGCGCCAAGCTTTAGGAATGGCGGGTCGGACGGCAGGTGGTTCTGTCGAGAACATGCGCTGCATGTTCACACCGTATGTTCGGCATGGGGGTGGATTCCGACATTCGCAGCGGCCATTTCCATGTGTGCATGGCCGACTATCGGGTCATTACGACGCTCGCCAGCGATTCAGGACATTCATGGTGCCGGGTAGATTCCATGACACCTGTTGATCTCAGCATGACCTTTTCGATATTACGGCATCCCCTCTCAACTCCGGGCGCCCATTGCCGGGCACGGACCAAACGGCAGTTTCATTGTCCACTACTCAGCCGACGAGGCTGTGGCGCGGTCACACGACAACGGTTGTCAGCAGAACATTATCTACTTCATTGAGCGTGAGACTCTGAGGGTGCCCGTCGATGGTCCTCGCGTTGCTTTGGACTTCGATGTCGTAGTGAGCTGGGATTTCCTCGAGGAAAGCTTTGTTGAACTTCACGCGTGAGACCGTGTAGCGCTCAGACTTCTCCGAGCTGATAGGTCGATCGATCGTGTCCCCAGCTTCCACGTCGAGATCATCAGTCCAGATCGTAAAGGTCGTGTGATCAAACCCAGCCTTCAACGGCCCGATGCGGCCGCCACTGGATAAATTGATAAGATTTCCTCGGTGCTGAATTCTTCGAACGGATTTTCCATAGAGGCTTGGGAGGTGCGTGACCGTATCAGGAGCACGGCCCAGTGACTAGGATTGACCGGCTGCCACGGTAAACAGCAGGTTGGCGACGGCATGCCGCGCTTCATAATCGAACCTTCGAAGGATTCTCCAACAAGCCAAAACAGTCTACTCTGTGCTGGCACGATTTTAACTCAATCCGGGGAAATCGACCCGGTTTTCATTTTCATGAATAAAACAAAGTGTATTGCCACTTTGAAACTATTCCGGATAACTCGATAAATAGAGGCTCGGGCTTCCACCTTGATTCAAAACCAGCAATTCAAAAGTAGAATTATTGAGTTGGTTTGGAGCCTTCTGAAATCAATAGAATTTGGGACTTCGGGAATCTAATATATGGAATCGCTTGGATCACTGCGGGAATTTGTATTCTTGCGGTATCTGAAGACGAACTGGGCTGCAGTTCTTTTCTTCTCCGGCAACTCGCCGATCCACCTCCTTCCATGGCACATGGCCCATGAGAAGCGAAGGTTTCTACTGCTTCCAGAGCTTTTCGCGGCAGAGTTCTTTTCGCAACGGATACGAAGGCGACCTTCCTGTCCTCACACACCCTTCCTTCGTCTCAAACGAGATTGGATTAGGTAACTACTCAAAAAAGATTAAAAAAGTGCATTTTTGCCACCCCACCCCGTAGACGATCCGAATCGGCGTATTTATACTGGAGCATGTCACGCCCCAGCCAATTTGGAAGATTAATTGTCGTCGCGAGCATTATTAAATCAAGCTTGCCAAGCGACGTAAACGGACGCCACGAACCGATTCTGCTGAAGGTCCAAGCTCAAGCTCCAAAAATCGTAAAAGCACAACTTCGAAAGACAAATCCGCCGGAGCGAAGTCTGACCAACCCCCAAAATCACAAAATAAGTTGGAGAGCATCGCCAAAAGGCAAGAATTAGAACTCGTCTTAGATCTTTTGCCCACTAACTCCGCTCCAATCGTCCAAGAGGGCATTGGCTCGTCGAGCGATCCAGAAACATCCCTTTCCGTCGAGTCCGTCGAGTCCACCGAGTCCGTGGAGCACATCCTGTCTGTGGAGCCAGCCTTGTTTGTGGAGCTCGTTCCGTCCACGGAATCCACATCGCGTGCGGGATCCAACACACCTCAAACCTCTGGGGCATTAACCATCATTGAACACCAAATCACCATCAGGAAAATCATCGAAGAAACAGATCCCTATGCCGCGATTCGGAGGCTGGTGCCGTTGGATAACAATAAGGTAGCACGCGATAACGTCAGCGACGTAATGCGGCTGATTTACAAACTTCCAAAACTCAAAATTGAGAATCCAACAGCCGTCCATTCAGAGCGCGAATCGAAATACAAGAAATATGCCCAATCAGCATTCATGTATGCTCCGACGCTCTATTACGAATCTTGTGCTTTAGGGAGTATTAACACTAAATCGTAAAGCATCGACGATGAGTGCAAAAAGGACAAAGGCGGCAAAAATGACGTCGAGTTTGTCGTAGCGGGAGAAGACGCGGCGGAAGCCCTTGAGGCGTCGGAAGTGGCCGTTATCAAAAATACTGGGACGGTTTTTTACAAAACCGTGGGACAGGATTAACGGAATAAATGGGACGCTTCTGGTGAAGCGGGTTCACATCCTCGATTTCGTCCCGCTATTTCCGTAAATATCTCACTATTCGCGAGCCCGACCGATTCGGAATCCGGCCGCGAATTCGAGCTTTTAGACATTTTCCTTCTCGTTGATGTCGGGGATGTCCTTCGGAGAATCAGTCAATTCCCGAGGTTCAGTTTTCCGCTCGGACCCGCTACAGGCGCATTGGTGCGTCAGGCAACGTGGCATGCACGTGGCCGGATACGATCCCCGCCCCATTCCCTTGATCGTGGGACCGTCGGGCAGCGGAAAGAGCGCCTTGGTGCGCCATTTTGCGAAGATCGAAAAGCTGCCGATAAAGGACTTCAATGTCGGCACATGGGTCGTCACTGGCGCGAAGGCTGATCCGCCCACGCTCGATGAAATCGCGGATTTTATCCGCGGCAATGAGCGCGGCGTGCTCTTCATCGACGAGGTGGACAAGCTCGTGGCCACCACCGATTGGTCGCGCAACATTCAGCAGGAAATCTACGCCTTGCTCGACGGCCGCACCGATTCCTTTCCGGGCTGGGACGAGGCGGTGACGAAAAAGCTCGCACGCGACTTCTTTCTCGTCGGAGCGGGCACATGGCAGACGCGATATGCGGGGCGGCAGCACGCCCTCGGCTTCGGCGCAAAAGAAGCCAGCAACGTCTGGGCCATCGAGCTCGACCGGCAGGACGAGATTCCCGAGGAACTGCTCATGCGATTCAACGCCGACGTGTTGTATCTGCGCCCGCTCACGAAGGCGGAATTCGGCGAACGCATCGCCTCCATCCACGATGCTCTGGCTCTTGCCCGTCCGACGAGCGAGCGGCTCGATCAACTGTCGGAGAAGGCGGTGGCATCCCGCCGGCACAATCGCTGGCTCGAAGCCTACGCCAGTCGCATCATTCGCAGGGAAGTCTTTGCCGTCATGCAATCTTAATACGCCACCGATGCGAGAGCGGTTGTTGTTGCAGGTGTCGTGGAGCGTGTCGTAATCCGCGATCAGGGCTGCGAGCCATTCAAGGAATCGCTGTGTCTCACCCGTTGCCGAGATGCTTGCGGATCGTGGCCAGGAACTCGTCGTTTCCGATGTCCCAGACTGACTCCTGCGGGTCCTCCGGACCACGAGCGAATATCGCAACATTGGTGACAAGCTGGCCGATGCGCATTTCGGGGTATTTATCCCACATGCGTTCCAGGGCCTCGATCACCTCGACTCTCGTGGCTGCCATCGTCAGGCGTCATTTACTGCGTCATCGACGAGCTTGCGAACCTTTTTCAGGCAGTGTCGGCTTCGCTTTTTCGTTGAAGGGAAGGAGGAGGCACCACCGCATTGGCGGCCGGGTCGAAAGCAAAATCCAAACCACAGTTCAGCTTCTTTCTCAAGGTCACCGCCCGCCTGTATCTCATGGCGATGAAAACACAACTAGCCACCCGCCGTATCAACACCCGCATCCTCCGCTCGAGTCAGGCCATCTACCGGTGGCATCCCGCGCTGATCGATGCGGCTCTCGCGAGCAGCCAAGGCTTTCAAACATTGGAAGACCTCGTCGCCTCGACGGAGTTTCAGCTCCGGTGCCAGGCCATCGCCGCCCGGTATCTCTCGTTGCGAGCAATCCTGAGCGGTAGCAGGGTCGCTCTGCTCGATCCGATGCAGACCTGCACCGAGCCCTTCCTTTTCAGCACGCTCCGCAAGGCATGTCCTGATCTCGATCCCTCGCAGACATTCCTCTGGCCGCACCTGTTCGAGTTCCTCCGCTATCGGTATCTGGCGGACGTGAACCGTTTTCTTCCGGGCCTGGTGGAAAACGGCCGGGTGATTATCTATTGGTTCTTCAACTTCCAGCGCAAGCGGCTCACGCTTTTTGCCCGTGCGGAATACCAGCGGCTTCGCCGGGCCGCTGACCGCACCGAATCGCTCGATATCGTCGATCAACCCTGGCGCGAACCCGGGGAGCCCGATTGCTCGCTCGAGCCCATCCGCGAAGCCTTGCTCCCGAGCATCCAGTCGCGTGAAGACGCCTGCCTTGTCTGGTTGACCGTGGCTTGCGGGGCCGGCCTCGCCGAGTGCGCGGAGGTCTATGGCTGCTCGCTGGCGACCATTCAGCGTCGCGTTGCGGTCGTGATCTGCCGGTTCGCGCGCAATTACGTGGGCGACGAGAAACGCGCGCTCAACGTGGACGTGACGCGTTGCCGAAACGAACTCGCCAGCGCCATTCCACCGGAGGCGCTTTCCGCCTGGCTGCAAGAACGGGTCGCCAGCCTCGAAAGCTCATTCAGCCTGTCGCAATCATGCCTCAGCGCGAAAGTGCCGGTTCAGCAGATTCGACGCTAGCCCCTTTCTGCTATATAAGGCATTAGTTCATTTGCCACTGGCGCGCCACTAAATTGGGTGACGTTAATATTATGATACTGGCGATAAGAAAGCGCCGATCAAACTACCCCACCCATTTGGCGGCTATCCATTGATGTATAAGGGTTAAACCCATCGCAAGGCAGCATAGTTAATCGACAGGTGAAGGGTGTTGTCGCAGATGATGGCGAGGCCGGTGGAAAGGAAGACCGGCAGTTCATTGCTATAGCCTGTGACCGAGCATTCGCTCCATGGCCTCCAAGTGGATCTGGGGCCGAGCCGATCCTTGGCGAAGATGACATAGCGGGCGAGCCGCAGGCGATCGATCGCAAGATGGGTAAGTCCAATGACCGCGACGGCACTCGCCGAGCCGATTAAAAAGAAAGGCAGGCTATAAACCAACGCATGACAGAACGCGGGCCACGTCGAGCGGCTTTTGTTCTCGGCCATCCAGGTGCTCTGGAGAAGATAATCGCCGATCAGATGTAGGATGAGTTGATCCATTGGGGGACTCTGAAAGTCAGTTCTGTCAGAACCCGTTTCTGCACCTATCTCCCGGCTCTTGGAATAAAATGGACTCGAGATCGGTTCGCGTCAGGGGCTTGCTCAGACAGTCGTCCATACCAGCTTCGAGAAGATTTTGGCGAAGTCCATTGAGAGTGTGCGCCGTGAGGGCCACAATCCGGGCTTTCTTTTCGAGTCCCCTTTCCCGCTCGGCCTTACGGATCAGCCGCGTTGTCTCGATCCCGTCGATCTTGGGCATCTGGATGTCCATGAAGATGAGCTCATACGCGGATCGATTATGCATATCCAAGCACTCCTTTCCATTCGCGGCCTCGTCGGCCGTGATACCCATATCACTTAGAACGTGGCGAGCCAGACGGCGATTTATGCTGTGGTCATCGACGACCAGCACACGGGCATAGGGAGAAACCCTTTCCCTCTCGATTCGCAAACGCGGAACGCGATTATTCACACGCTCAAGCTCGGCCACAAAACAAAACACGCTTCCCCTTGGAGTGGATTCTTTTATTTCGATTTTGCCCCCCATCAGTTGGGCGAGCCTTTGGCTGATGGCCAATCCCAGACCGGCTCCCTCGTGGGCCCGGGAACGCGACGCGTCAAGCTGGGTAAAGGGTCGGAAAACCTTCCCTATCTGTTCAGGAGGTATGCCGCCCCCCGTATCCCGCACTTCGATCCGCAGCCGGAATCTTGTTTGGTCCAGGTTCCTGCCTTCCATGATGGCCACGATATCGACACTCCCCCGCTCCGTAAACTTCAGGGCGTTTTCGATCAGATGGGAAAGGACTTGCCTAAGCCTATCGGAGTCAAATTTCGCCATTTGAGGAATTGTTTCGGCGATGCGCAGGGATAGCGAGACCGGCTTGGCAAATGGGATATTAGAATAGTGAGTGTGGACTACCCCTTCGAGCACTTCATGTAAATTAGCTTCCTTGATTTCCAGGACGCATTTTCCCGAAGCGATGTGGGCGTAATCGAAGACGTCCTCAATCACCTCTCGCAAGACATTGCCGTTGATCCGAAGCTGATCGAGACATTCGCGCTGTTCATCGTTCAGATCACCCGAGGCAAGCTGATTGGCCATCCCGATGATGCTGCTTAACGGAGTGTAGAGTTCATGGCTCATCATGCCGATAAAGTCATCTGTCAATGCGGGGATTAGCTCCGCCTCATCTCGGCATCCGTTTGGCGAACCACTCATGAATTCAAAACACGCCTAACTAAAGAAGGTCTTCAAAGACAGAACCAGTTCCCGCAGGCGGTCTTCCCTTGACTTCCTTCTTGAATCTCCCGGCTCAAGATGAAATCCAGATTCATCCTCATACCCAATTGGAGTGCGCGACAGCGCGATTGCCATTAACAATATACCCAGCGCGTATAGCGCCAGGACACTCGACAAAATAATTATCCCCACCATTTTTTTCCCTTTTATTTTGGCTGGGCCACTCGTGTGGCTCAGCGTGTTTCCTTAAAGGTCCACGCCAGTGAACGCTTCCAACGAAATTGGACATGAATGCCCATCTCGATTGATCTCGGGGGAGAAATAGGGCCGCTGGTTTTGAAAAGCGCCTTCGCGCACAAGAAAACGCCGACGTTTTCATAGAGAAAACAGTATTTCCATGGCGGCATGCTCGCATGGACTGCAGGAAGCCCCAATGGGGGGGATTCCACATTCCGCTTGTAGAAATCATCCCAGTGTTGCTCGATGAAAAAGAACCCGAGACACGCGCCGACCACGGAGGATCGCCTTGGCCAGCCCCGGCGTCGGGCTCGTATAGCGCGCCACCGTGAGCGAGAGCCCGAGGAGGGGTTCACCAACAAGATGATTCACTCTGAGCGCCTCCGATTGTTTCGCAATGGCGGAGTTATGACCCGCCCGCGCCGCCGGCGAGTGCCCTGCGGCGCAGCAGCACCATCACGCCAAGCAAGAAAGAGATCGCCACGGCCGAGGCTGGTGGCTCGGGCACGGCAGATGGCTCCGGCACGGCGACAATATTCAATGTGCCGATTCCGCCGGTGAAGCTGAAGCCGACGTCATACTGGGAGACGTTGTAGCCGAGGATGCTGGTGAAACCGCCGCTCGAGGCCGCATCGAACCCGGTGAAGACCTGATAGGAGCCTGCCGTAAGCGTGCTGCCGGTCAGGTCCAGGATTCCACTCGTGATGGTAAATTTCCCGCCATTGCCGCTGAGGCGGTCGTAGCTGCCGGAGCTGAGGATGTTCATGGCCAGCGTGCCGTTGCTCACCACGACATTCGCGCCCGTGCCGAGCGTGAGGGTGAGCGCGTCCGCACCGCCGAGATCGAGCACTCCTCCCAAGAGACCGATGGAGCCTGCGCCAAGCGCGCTGGAGCTGCGGGCCTGCAGCGTGCCGGCCTTGATCGTTGTCGGGCCGGTGTAGGTATTCGCCCCGGTGAGAATGGTGACTCCGGCATTTTGAACCACGGAGGACGTGCCGGTGATCGCGGCGCCGAAGGAATAGGCAGTGCCGGTGTGGTTGAAGTTCACCAGCCCCGTGCCGAAACTGGAAGTCACCGTTCCGGCATTCACGATGCCGGGCGCCACGGCGGCGGAGCCTGCGGCGGCGCCGATATTCAAGGTTCCGCTCGAATTGGGAACGCCGGTGATGGTGGCGCCGAGGAAAATCGTGCCCGCGCCCTTGGTTCCGACCGTGAGAGCCGCGCCCTTGGCGACCGTGACCGTGCCTGTCCTGGAGCTGCCGACGTTGAAGGACGCCCCCGTGTTCGTGAAGGTCGTGCCGTCGTCGGTGATGAGGATGGTGCCTACGCCCCCACTGCCGATCGTCGTAGCGCCGGTGGTAAGGCTCGCGCCGCTGCCGATGGTCAGGGAACTCGTGCCGGAATAACCGACATACAATGCAAGGGCATAGGCGGCGCCGCCGGATATCAATGGATTGTTTGCCGTATTTGGCACCAAGACCACATCGGAGGCCGTCGGCGAGGCCGCCAGGCTCCAGTTCGCCGGGGCAAACCAATCCGCGCCACCACTCCCCTTCCACGTATTGCTCGCGGCGCCGGCATCATGCGCCGCAAGCAAGGCAACGCAAAGTCCGCTGCGGAAATATGGAATCGGCGTTCTCAAAAAGGCGTGAAGCTTCACGCCCTCGACGCTTGCAGCCCGGAAGTCGCGCGCCTATGGGGCGATCCCCACATTCACTGTGTAGAAACCATTGGAGGTTCCGTGAAACAGCCGATTGCCAGCCGAGAGCTTCAGCCGTTATTGGAGATCTGGCTACCGCGTGCGGGTGACGGTGATCTTCGCGGGAGCGGAGTCGCCGCCGGGACCGTGGGCGGTGACGGTGATTTTGTTTTTGCCTGGCTTGAGCTTCCGGGCGGTGAATTTCCACGCGGAGGTGCCGGTGGCTTGCTTCGGCTTGGCTTTCTTGCCGCTGCCGATCTGGTAGGTGACGCTCGTCACCGGGCCTGTCGTGTGGCCCGCGATCTTGATCTTCGCTTTGTCGGTGGTGCGTTTTTTCGCGCCGGCGATGGTGAGCGTCGGCTTGGCGACGCTCTGGGGCGTGTCGGTGCCGGGGAACGCTTCTTCCGGAATCGGCTTGCCGACCGCGCTGATGCTGAAGCGGAGCAGGCCGGCGCTGTCGGCCTGGTAGGCTCCGCCGCCGGGCTGGATGGTGATGTCGGCTCCGTCGCCGGCGGCGGTCGGCGTGGTGGTGACGTTGTAGCTGGTGCCGGGGGTGAGGCCGCAGATGTAGTGCTTCCCGGGAATGGGCGGCGCGGGGTAGGTGGTGCCGGTGAAGGTGCCGCTCACGGCGGCCTTGGCATCGACGGGAAACAGGACGGTGGAGGTGCCGAGGGTGACGCCGTCGAAGGCGGCGCCGGATGTGCTGGCGAGGCGGCCGGGCACGATGCGGTCGGCGGCGGTGTCGGTGCCCTGGAGGACGTGGAGGAACCGGACGTCAGTGGGGTTGCTCGGGTCCTCGACGACGAGCCGGCCAACGGAGGGCTCGAGCCCCGCGATGATGGTGATAGTGTGCTTGTTATTCGCGTCGAGTTCAGAAACGTAGCTCACCGTAGCGGCGGCGGGCAGCATGGTCTGCACGGTGAAGTGCTGGCCGCCCGGGGTGACGGCGGTAGCGAGCTTCCTGGTGGCATCGATCGTGGGGACGACGGTGAGGCAGAGATTAAACCGCTTGAAAAGCCCCGGGTGGAGGCTCGTGGCGCGGTCGTAGACGACGGCGATGTCGGGCGCGTCCGTGGAGGCAGGCCGCAGCCACACGACGGAGCGGCTGGCATTCTGGATGTCGGTCAGGACGTTGCCAGCGACGAAGGGGTCGGCGTGGTTGAAGAGCAGCGTCATATCCGTCTGCGCATAGGCGTAGTCGGGACCAGTGGTGGCAAGGGTGACGGGGTCGCCGGCGTTGCCGCCGTTGTTGTATTGCGAGCCGAGCGCGAAGAAGGTCTTGAGCCGCGAGTCGGTGAAGGGCGGCGTGCCGGTGGAGGACCAGTTCTTCAGCGACAGGGTGTTGTGCCAGAGCGTCGATTGGCCGACGTTGTAGCCGTCGTAGTTCGAGAGTTCTTTGGTGAGCCACTCGCCCTTGCGGTAAAGCTCGAACTGGCCGCCGTCGCAGTTCTGGTGATTGATGGTGATGTAGCCGCTGCGGAAAGTGAACATGCTGGCCTGCGGACCCCAATCGGTGCGGCTGAGCAGCCGGCCCATGCCGGGATCGTAGAAATCGACGGGCAGGCTGGGGCGCGGATCCGTCGGGGTGAGTGCGGCGGGGTCGGTGGGGTCGAAGAGCAGGAAGTAGACGATCGACTCGCTGGTGCCGTAGGGGTTCTGGACGCGGGAGATGAGCTTCGCGGCGCCGCCCTCGACGCCGTGGAGGGCGAGCCAACGAGCGGCCTGGAGGTGGGTGGTGAGTCCCCTGCTCTGCTCGTTGAGCGCGATCAGGGCGAAGTTCAGCATGAAGTCGGGGCTGACATAGATGCGGAGGGAGTCGCCGAAATTCGCGATCTGATACACGGGGCCCATGTAGGCGAGGCCGAGGGGCACCTGCGCGGCGGGCACCATGGTGGAGAGGAAGCCGTGAATGTAGCGGTCCCACACCGGGGCGCCGATGAGGGCGATTTGCTTGCCGCTGATCGCGGGGTCGTCATACCCGGCGGTCTGGAGCGCGAGGAGCTGGCCGAGGGTGTAGGCGACGGCGTGGCTGTAGAACCCGCCCTCGGGGGCGATGCCGCCGCTGGCGAGGCCGACGTCACTATCGGCGGGCAGACCGGGGTAGGCGGCGCGCACGGCGGCTGGCTCGCCGAGCATGGAGTATTGCTGGTAGAGCCAGGCGCCGGTGGCATTCGCCAGATAGCTGCGCAGGGTGTTGCCGAGGATGGCCTCGGGCTTGGCGGCATCGAGCGGCGGGTCGTCCGCGGGATCGAGCGCGAGGGGCATCATGGTAATGAGGCGGGCGTGGTTCTCGTAGAAATTGTTGGTCGCGACGCGGCGGGCCTTGCCGCCGGGTAGGAGCGCAGTGCTGTTCATCACGCCCACGGGCTCGGGGTGGCCGGTGATGTCGGGGACGACGGCGTGGAGGCAATCGTCGGCCCACAGCATGAAGACCTGGCGGATAATGGCCTTATCCTGCGCGGTGAGGATGGTGACGGGCTGGCCGTTCGCATCGGTCACGCCCTGGAGCCAGTCGACGACGAGCGGCAGAGCCTCGCCGATGCCATTCTGGCGCTCGCGGAGGGCGAAGAAGGGGTCTCGGAAGGGCTGCCCGGCCGCGTGGCCAAGCTTCGCCAGGTTCATCTGATACATGAGGAGGTCGCGCGCGTAACCGGCGTAGGTCGCGCGGGCGGCGGGGTCCGGATCGATAAGGGCGAAGAAGGCGAGGATGAGCGCGTGGTGGTCGCTCACGAGATCGTAGTTCGCGGGGGAGTTGCCCGAGAGGTTCGAGCCGGAGTAGCCGTAAACGTCGCCTTTGTCGGGATACGGCGAGGCGGCCTGGCCCGGGGAACCCGGTTGGCTATTCGGGAAGCACCACTGATGCGCGGTAATGGCGGTCTTGAGCGTCTCTCGCAGACCCTTTTGATAGACGTCGTTCCCCGTCACGGCCCAGCTCCGCAAGCGGGCGATGTCGCCCTTCGTCACCCACATGCGCGGGTGCGTCGCCACGGGCTGCGGGATGGGCGCGGGCGTGAAGTAGAGCGCGCTCACGCTCACATTGGCGGCGGGCATCTTGAACGTGGTCGTCGTGCTCGTGGCGCTGTCGAACGTGGCGTTGCCGGCCCAATTCTGGAACCACTGTCCCGCGGGCGCGGGGTTCGCCACGAGCGTGATGACCGCGCCCTGCGAGTAGTTCCCGCTCGCGGCGCCGTTCGCGGTGCCATTGGCGACAGTCACGGTGTAAGCGCCGGCCTGCGCGGCGAGCCCGGCTAGGGCCGCGAGCAGGGCGGCTGCGCGGCGGAGCTTGAGTGGGGATGGGTAAACTGCGCGGCGTGGTTTTTTCATCGGGTGGTTGGAAATGGGAGTCGAAGGGATGACCACGGCCTACGCGCGTCGAGTGTGCGCGGAGCGCCAGCGAGTGAGGGCGAGGATGCCGAGTGCGACGCCGAGGAGGCCGTAGGTGCCGGGCTCGGGCACCGCGGCATAGTTGAGCTGGAGGCTGTTGCCGACCTGCGAGAGTGTCCAGATGCTGCCGGGCTGGGTGGAGTTCGCGAAGCCGGCGAGGCCGATGGCGAATTGATCCGGGTCGAACGCCCAGCCGGTGGCGGCGGTGGCGATGATCCAGCTTTGGCTGAGGGCGGGGTCGAAGTGGACGGCGGCGCCGACGGCGGTGCCGTTCAAGGACTGGACGTGAATGGTGAACCTGGCCTCGGAGGTGCTGGTGATCGTGAGGGGGCCGCCGATGGAGAGGAAGTCCCAGCCCGCGCCGGCGGCGCCGGTCGCGTCGGCGAGATTCCAGACGTATCGGCCGCCGGAGCCCCATGTCTCGGCGCCGGTGGTGAGGGTGGTGGGGAGGTAGCCGGCGGTGCTGCCGGAGGCGCCGGGGGAGATGGCGCCGCCGTCGAGGATGCTCAAGGGGCCGGTGATGCCGTGGCCGCCGAGGGTGCCCGCGCCCTGGATGACAATGGGCGAGCCGGCGGAAAGGGAGCCATGCACGATGAGCCTGCCTCCGGTGACGTTGGTGGGGCCGGTGTAGGTGCTCGCGCCGGTGAGGATGGTGGCGCCGGGGCCGGCCTGGGTGAAGCCGCCGTCGCCGCTGATGACGCCGCCGAGGGTGGTGGTAGTGCCGGCGCTCTGCCGGCCCTCGACGAGGCCGGCATTCGCGATGTTGTTGGGCAGGGTGGCGGTGGTGTTGAAGGCGAGTGTGCCGCCGGGGGCGATGGAGACGGCACTACTAACGAGGATGGAGCCGGCGGCGCCGTTGCCGATCTGCAAAGTGCCGGCGTTCACGGTGGTGGCGCCGGCGTAGGAATTCGTGGCGGTGAAGAGGGTGGTGCCGGGGCCGGTCTGGGTGAAGCTGCCTGAGATGCCGAGTATGGCGGCGGAGAAGGTGGTGGTGACGCCGGCGCTCTGGCGGCCCTCGACGAGGCCGTTGTTGTTGATGAAGCTGGAGTAGGTGCTCGGGGTATTGAAGGCCACGGTCGCGCCCACGGACACGACGATGGCGTTGCTGGCGAGCGAGCCGGAAATGCCGTCGCCGATCTGCAAGGTGCCTTCGGTGACCTGGGTGGCGAAACCATAGGTATTCGCGCCGGTGAGGATGACGGTGCCGGGGGTGGTTTTCGTGAGCAGGGCCAGGCCCCCGAGGCTGGCGGAGACGGTGCCGGACTGAACCACGAAATCGGAGCCGCTGAGCGTGCCGCTGCCGATGATGGAACCGCCGGCGAGGGTGACGGCGCCGACGGTCTCGGTGTAGCCGGAGAGGTCGAATGTGCCGCCGGCGCCGATGGTGAGGGCGCCGGTATTGGCGATGCGCTCGTTGGCCGAGATGGCAAGGGTGCCGGCGCTCACGGTGGTGAGGCCGGTGTAGGTGTTGCTGCCGGAAAGGAAGAGGGTGCCGAGGCCGACTTTGATCACCTGGCCGTTGCCGCTGATGATGCCGCTCTGGATGGCGGTGCCGCTGGCGACGGAAAGCGTGATCGCGCCCGGCGCGGTGGTGGTGTAGTTGGTCGAATCGGCCAGGCCGTTCAAGTAATCGACGGTTTGCTGGGCGTGGAGCGAGGCGGCCGAAGCGAGAAACGCCAGGACAAGGGAATGTTTTTTCATAGGGTGTGGGCTGGTTATGGTTTGCGGGTGACGGTGAGTTTGTTTCTGCCGGGCTGGAACGGGCCTTTGATTGGGGAAACGCGTTGCGCCGGGTTGGAAACGCGTTGCACCGGGTTGGAAACGCGTTGCGCCGGGTTGGAAACGCGTTGCGCCGAATTGGAAACGCGTTGCGTTTGGAGCCGCCCGTCTTTAAGGTGCGGGCATGAGCGCGAGCGAGATACTGGTCTCCCTGCCGAGCCTCTCGGACGAGGATTTGCGGCAGGTCGCGTATTCGCTCGACCGCGTGCTGCGGGAGCGCCGCCCTCCGGTGATCGACGATGCCTACGGCACGCTGACCGAGGAGGACGTGACGACCGTGGTGGCGGAGGCGTGGGACGAGCTCGATGGGCGCGGAGCCTAGGCGCGGCGAGGTCTGGCAGGTCGATCTCGGCATCGCCGGAAAGGTGCGCCCGGCCCTCGTGGTAAGCGCGCCGATCTCCGAGGCGGACTACGCCTTGATCGCCGTGGTGCCGCACACCACGCAGCTCCATCGCACCCGCTACGAAGTCGTCCTCGCCGTGCCCGCGCTCAAGGAGGGCTGCTTCAACCTCCAGGGTCTCGCCGCCCTCCCGCCCAGCCGTTTTCTGCGCCGCATCTGCACGCTCCCCGAGCCGCAGATGGCGGAGATCGCCGCCGGCCTGCGCCGCTGGTTGCCGGTGGAGTGAGACAGGCATGTCGGATAGCTAGGGCTTCCTCGTGACGGTGAGCCGCGCGGGGGCGGAGTCGCCGCCGGGGCCGTGCGCGATCGCGGTGATTTTGTTTTTGCCGGGCTTGAGCGCGGCCTTGAGGCTCCACGAGGCGGTTCCCCTCGCCTTCACGGTTTTCCTGCCGATCTTGGCCGTCACGCTCGTCACCTGCCCCGTGGCCTTGCCCTTGATCGTCACCTTCGCCTTCGCCGTGGTGAGCTTCTTCGCGCCGGTGATCTTCACCGCCGGCCTGGCGGCGGGCGCGGGCGGCGGCACGACCGTCTTTACGGGGCGGAGCAGGAAGCCGAGCTGCGTGGTGCCGTCGGGCGCCGTGCCGTAGCCGCAGATCTCGCCGGCGGCGTTGATGCCGGTCGCCTCGGTATCCGTCCAGCCGGAGTTCGGCACGAGGTCGTCGAGGTCGTAGAGCGTGCCTCCCGTGTAGAGAAAGACACGCGACCCATTGTTGTCTGACACGGTTCCCACGACCTGCCCCGAGTCGTTGATGCCCGCCGCGTAGCTGTCGGTGCCGCTCGGGAGGTCGCCCAGCTCGCGCATCTTCGGCGTGGCTTTCTCGTCGTAGAGGAACGCGCGCTTGGTGGCATCGCCGGCCGGCCGGGAGACGCCGACGATTTGCCCGGAGCCGTTGATCGCCGTCGCCTCGCTGCCGCTGCCGCCGAGAGTGCCCAGCTCCGCCGGAGGGGGGCGCACGCCGTGCGAGCCGGGCAGCCAGCGCACGGCACGGCGAACGACGAAATTGCTCGAGGAAGATGTCGCGCCGACGACCACCCCCTGGTCGTTGATCGCGGCGGCGGCAGAATAGGGAACGCCCGCGACGGCGGGCAGCGCGACCATCCCCCCGGCGGCCGTCCAGATAAATGCGCGATTCTCGCTGCCGACGTAGGAATACCCGACGACGGCCCCGCTTTTGTTGATGCCGCGGGCCTCGCTCGCGAGGTAGCCCGCCAGGTAATCCCCTTGATTGGCGGCTGGCGCACTGGGGGCGGTAAGGCTGCCGAGCGTGGCCATCGCGCCGCCGGCGGGCACGAGAATGGCGCGCAGGTTGCCGCTGGCCGTGGCGTTCGACGAGCCGGCGAGCTGCCCGGCGGCGTCGATGGCAAACGCGAAGCACAGGTCGCCAGTGCCGGGCAGGCTGCCGTGGTAGGCGAGCTTGCCGTCGCGGCTCCAGAGGGCGCCTTGACCAAGATTCTCGGTATCGTAGGAGTTCCCCGCCATCTGCCCGGAGGCATTGATGGCATTTGCCTGGCTAAAGCCGCCGCCGAGATCCTCAAGCGGGATGAGCGTGTAACGCGGCGCGGCGGCTTGGGCGAGGCCGAGAGCGCCAAGAAATGCGAGGGCGTGGGCGAGGAATGGGGTCTTCATGGGCGTGGGTTTTTCTATTTGCGGATGACGGTGAGGCGCGCGGGGGCGGAGTCGCCGCCGGGGCCGTGGGCGATCACGGTGATTTTGTTTTTGCCGGGCTTGAGTGCGGCCTTGAGGCTCCAGCTCTCGGTGCCTTTCGCTCTCACAGTTTTCTTCCCGACTTTGGCGGTGACGCTCGTTACCTGCCCCGTGGCCTTGCCTTTGATCGTGAGCTTGGCCTTCGTCGTGGTGAGCGCTTTCTTGCCGGTGATCTTCACTGCCGGCCTGGCAGCGGGCACGGGCTTCGGCGGCGCGGCTGGCTCCAGGGTGGCGCGCCAGGCTTCGTCGTATCCGTTGTGGCGGCCGACGCCGACGATGACCTTGCCGTCGGCGCTGATGGCGGTGGCGGAGGTGAGCGTCCACCCGGCGAGGTCGATGCCGGCGGCGGCCAGCACCTCGGGGATGGAGCGCATGCCGTGCTCCGCGTCCCAGACGAAGGCCTCGTAGCCGCTTTCAACCGCGCCCTGGCCCACGACGATCGCGCCGTCGGCCGAGACGCCGTCGGCCGAGCTGTTGAAATCCCCGCCGGGCAGGTCACCGAAACCCACCATGCCGTCCCCCTGCGTCCAGCGGAAGGCCTCGTAGCCATCGGCGCCAAGGCCGCCGTAGCCGACCACGACATTGCCATCGGCCGAGACCGCGAAGGCGGAGCTGTCGGAGATGCCGACGGCGAGATTGCCGAGGCCCACCATGCCGCCGGCGGCCGTCCAGCGGAAGGCCTCGGTGCCATTCACGACGTGGCTCTGGCCGACGACCACGCTGCCATCGGCCGAGACGGCATAGGCGTAGCTCTCGGGCGTGGCGCTGGGCGCGATCTCGCCCAGCCCCGTGAGGCCCACGAGTGCATTCACCCACCGGAAGGCCTCGATTTTGCCGCTGGCGCTGTAGCCGACGACGACCTTCCCATCGGCGGAGACGTCGGTGGCGGAGCTGTAAAACGTGCCGCCGGGGAGATCGCCCAGCCCCACCATCGGCCCGCCCACGACGAGGCGGAAGGCAACGGTGCCACTCGCGCTCGTGCCATAGCCGACGATCACGCTGCCGTCGGCCGAGACCCCGGAGGCGGAGCTCTCGAAGCCGCCGTTATCGAGGTCGCCAAGGCCCGCCATGCCTCCGGCGGCCGTCCAGCGGAAGGCCTCGATGCCGTTCCCGCTGTAGCTATCGCCGACGATCACGCCGCCATCGGCCGAGACGGCGGAGGCGTAGCTCCCGACGGGGCCGTCGTCGAGGTCGCCCAGCCCCGTGAAGGTGGCGGCGCGGCCGAGGGTGAGCGTGGCCGCCGCGAGGGCGGCGAGGAGGAATGGGGTGAGTGAGGTCTTGCCTCCCGGCCACGCGGAAGTCTTGCCCTGTGGTTTGGAATGCGCTGTGGGGGAGAAGGGGCCCCCTCCCCTTCTGGCGCTGGCGTTCATGGTTTTCATAAGGTGAGTGGATTTGTTGTGCTGCCCTATTTGCGGATGATGGTGAGGCGCACGGGCGCGCTGTCCCCGCCGGGGCCGTGGGCGGTGACGGTGAGCACGTTCCTGCCGTGCTTCAGCGCGGCCTTGAGGCTCCACGAGGCCGTGCCTTTGGCCTTCACGGTTTTCCTGCCGAGCTTCGCGGTGACGCTCGTCACCTGCCCCGTGGCCTTGCCCCGGATCGTGAGCTTCGCCTTCGCCGTGGTGAGCTTCTTCGCGCCGGTGATTTTCACCACGGGCGCGGGGATTACGGGGTCGGGCACGGCGGTGGCGAGGTAGCGGGCGACGGTAAGGGTGGCGCCGCCGCTCTCGCCGGCGGCGAGGATGTCGCCATTGGGCTGCAGGGCGAGGCTGGTGATGCCGCCGCCGGTGCCGACGGGGGTCTCGACCTTGCCGCCCGCGCCGAAGCTGGCGTCCAGCGCGCCATCGGCGGTGTAGCGCGCAAGCGCGAAGCCGCTATTCCCGGACTGGGTGTGCCGGGCATAGCCGCCGGCGAGGATCCTGCCATCGGGCTGGATGGCGAGACATGCAACGCCGTCGTCGAACCCGGCGAAGTCGGTGGTGACGCGCCCGCCGTCGCCGAAGGTGGTGTCGAGCACGCCGGCGGCGGTGTAGCGCGCGAGCGCGAAGTCGGTCACGCTGTCGCCCGCCAGGCCCGCGACGAGGATCTTCCCTCCCGGCAGCACAGCGATGGCGGCGGCGTAGGCCTCGCCGGTGAAGAAGGGCGTGGTGACGATGCCGTTCGTGCCGAAGCTGGCATCGAGCGTGCCCGAGGGCAGGTAGCGCGCGAGGGCAAACCGGTTGGCGGAGGAGATGTTCGCGTGGCCGGCGGCCACGATCTTCCCATCGGGCTGGATGGCCACGGCGAAGGCGGCGGCACTGTTGCCGCCGCCGGGGGCGGTGGTGAGCTTGCCCCCGGTGCCGAAGGCGGCGTCGAGCGCGCCTTTGTCGGTATAGCGGGCGAGGGCGAAGAAGCTGCTATTCGCCTCCCCTGCCCTGCCGGCGGCCACGACCTTCCCATCGGCCTGCACGGCGGCGGCGTAAAAATCCTCGAAGGTCTGGCCGAAGCTGGTCGCGACACCGCCGGTGCCGCCGAAGGCGGTATCCGCCGAGCCGTCGATCTCGCAGCGGGCGAGCGCGGCGTCGAAGTTCTGGACGGTGCTTTGATGGATGCTGCCGAGCAGCAGCAGCTTGCCATCGGCGGGGAAGGCCAGGTGGTTCGAAACGATCGGCAAGTCATACCCCGCGACCTTGAAAGAGCCGCTGCCCTTCTGGCCGCCGGTGCCGAAGGCGCCGTCGAGCGCCCCGCCGGGCGTGAGCCGCACCATGCCGCAACCGTTGCTGGCGGTGGCAGCGACGAGGAGCCTGCCATCGGGCAGGAGCCGGAGCTGCGGGGAACTCGCGCTGGTGACGCCGGCGAGGGTGACGACGGTCTTGCCGCCGCTGCCGAAGGTGGGGTCGAGCCCGCCGACGCCGATGGCGAAGGCGGGGCCCGCGGCGGCGGCGAACAGGCCTGCGAAGCAGGCATTCCTAAGGGCGATGGTGGCGGTGTGCATAAATCGGTAGAGGCGAGGCGCGTGGTGGTGCTAGGGCTTGCGGATGATGGTGAGCCGCGCGGGCGCGGAGTCCCCGCCGGGGCCGTGGGCGGTGACGGTGAGCGTGTTTTTGCCGGGCTTGAGCTCGGCTTGGAATTTCCACGCTGCCGTGCCGTGCGCCCGCTTCGCCGGCCGGCTGCCGAGGCGGTAGGTCACGCTCGTCACCTGCCCGGTCGCCTTGCCCTTGATCGTGAGCTTCGGCTTCGTCGTGGTGAGCTTCTTCGCCCCGGTGATCTTCATCACGGGTGCGGCGGCAGTGAGTGTGGGCGTGGGGGGCGGTGGCGTGTAGGGCGTGAGGAGGAAGCCGTGGGCCTTGTCCTGCGGGTTCGTTCCCCGACCGACGATTTGTCCGGCGTTGTTGATGCTCGTCGCGCTGTGGAGCGTCCAGCCGCTGCCGGCGGGCAGGAGCTCGTCGAGATAGGTGACCTGCCCGTCGGTGATGAGGAACAGTCGAGGTTCGGTTTCGTCGCCGGCCGAAGTGTAGCCGATGATCTGGCCGGCGTCGTTGATGCCGGTGGCATGGCTGTCGATGCCGGCTGGGAAAGTGGCCACGGGCCGCATGCCCGCGCCGTCGTTCTGCCAGAGGAAGGCGACGAAGTGTTCCGTGGATGAGGTGACGAAGGAGCAATAGCCGACGACCTGCCCGGGGTTATTGATCGCCGTGGACTCGCTATAGGCGGCGAGCGTGGGGAGCGCGCCGAGGTCGGCGGGCTCCTTGGTCTTATCCGCGCCCCAGAGCACGGCGTGGCTGTTGCCGTCGGGGAGGGCCGTGCCTTTGGAGACGCCGACGGCGAGGCCCGAGTCGTTGATGGCGGCGACCTTCGGCCGATGGCCGCCCGCAAGCGGCTTCAGAGCCGCCATGCCGGCTGCTTTCGTCCAGTAGAAGGCTTGCTCGGTGTTGCCCATCTCGTTGGAGACTCCGACGACCTGCCCGAGATTATTGATGTCGAGCGCCTTGGCCTGGTTATCGCCGGGGAGGAACTCGATCTTGTTCGTATCGGCCAAGGTGCCGAGGGAGGCCATCGCGCCGCCTACCGGAGCAAGGACCGGCAAGGGGCCCGAGGAGCCGGCGACGGTGCCGGCGTCGTTGATGCCGTAGCCTTGGCTGTTGGTATCCGTGCCGAGCACGCCGAGGTCGGCGGGCGAGCCGCCCTCCGGGCTCCAGCGCGCGGCGTGCTTGGATGCGGAGCCTTGGTAATCGGTGGAGCCGGCCACCTGCCCGGAGGCGTTGATGGCCGAGGGGAAGACATCTCCTGCCGCATCGCCGATGGCACCGAGATCGGTGATGGTGTATTGCGGCGTGGCGCCGTGGGCGAGGCCTGCGGCGGCGAGAAGGGCAAGGAGTGCGGGCTTCATAAAAATGCTAGGGCTTGCGGGTGACGGTGAGTTTCGCGGGCGCGGAATCGCCGCCCGGGCCGTGGGCGATCACGGCGATCTGGTTTTTCCCGGGCTTGAGCGCGGCTTTGAGGCTCCAGCTCGCGGTTCCCCTCGCCTTCACGGTTTTCTTCCCGACTTTGGCGGTGACGCTCGTCACCTCGCCGGTCGCGCGGCCTTTGATCGTGAGCTTCGCCTTGTGCGTGGTGATCTTCTTCGGCCCGGTGATCTTCACCGTGGGCGCGGTGGATGGGATGGGCGTGAGGACGAAGCCGAGGTATTTGCTGCCATCGGTGGTGTAGTAGCCGGCGATCTGGCCGCTGGCGTTGATCGCGGCGGCGATGCTCTGAACTGTGCCGGGGGGCTCGGGCAGCCGCGCGGCAACGCCGCCCTGCCAGATGGTGGCGCGACTGACATGGAAGCCGGCGTCCGAGGAAGTGCCGACGATGAGGCCGGCGTCGTTCACATCGAATGCTGCGCTATTGGCGAAGCCGGCGACGGGGGGCAGCTTCGAGGGCTGGCCGGCGGCCCAGGTGCAACCGTAGGAGGTGTTATTCGGCAGGCTGTAGCCGCCGACGATGAGGCCGGATGCGTTGACCTTGCGTGGGGAGGCGGTCGTGGCGTTCGCTTCGGGAAGGGGTAGCGGGGCGAATACGCCGTTCAGCCAAGTGCAGGGGCGGGTCGGGGAGCCGTAGATGCCAATGACGAGGCCGGAGCCGTTGCCGCAGTAGGCGCCGGAGTCGGTGATGCCGGCCGGCACGGCGAGCGGAAAGGGTGTGCCGAGATACCACTGGACGGCGTGGATGCCAGTGGAGTCGTAGTAACTGCCGACCACGCGCCCGGCGCGACCGTATCCGTAGGCTTCGTTGCTGGTGACGCCGGCGGGCTTTGCGAAGGTCGATATCTCGCCGTCGAGCCATAGGCACGCCGTTGAGATGATTTTATCGTCGTCGGTGGCGTAGCCCACGATGGCTCCGGCGGAGTCGATGGCAAGGGCGGCGTAGCTCTGGGTGGTGCCGGGGGGCAGCGGGAGCTTGGCGGGGATGCCATTCCTCCATACGCAGGGGCGCGAGGAGGTGAATACGCTGGCCTGCGAATAGTAGCCGGCGACGATGCCGGAGTCGTTGATGGCCTGCGGCACGACCGATGTGGCGGCGGGGTCGGGCGCGGGGAGGACGGTGATGGTGTATCGGGTGGCGGCGGGCGCGGGCTGGATCGCCGCGGCAAGGGTGGTAGCGAGGGCCATGATGTGGAGATGTTTCATGGCGGGCTATTTCTTGCGGGTGACGGTGAGGCGCGCGGGCGCGGAGTCGCCGCCGGGGCCGTGCGCGGTGACGGTGATTTTGTTTTTGCCGGGCTTGAGCGCGGCCTTGAGGCTCCAGCTCGCGGTTCCCCTCGCTTTCACGGTTTTCTTGCCGACCTTGGCGGTGACGCTCGTCACCGCGCCCGTGGCCTTGCCCTTGATCGTGAGCTTGGCCTTCGCCGTGGTGAGCTTCTTCGCTCCGCTCACCTTCACCACCGGCGCGGCGGGCTTCGGCACGGGCGGGGGCGTGACCTCGGGGATGGGCGTGAGCAGGTATGCGTGGTCCGAGGGGGCGCCGGCGGGACGGTAAACGCCGGCGATCTGCCCGGCGTCGTTGATCGCGGTTACGGTGCTCTTCGTCCCATCCCCGCCTGGCTCGGGGAGCGGGGAGAATTCCCCGGCGAACCATGTGCAGGCATGGCCGATCGCGCCGCCGGGAGCGACGCCGGAGGCGCCGACGACGCGGGTGCCGGCGGCATTGATCTTGTAGGTGTAGGTATTCCCCGCCCCGTCGGGGACCGGCAGCAAGGTCGGCGGGGTGGTGGGCGTCGAGTTCGCGGGCCACACGCAGGGGCGCACCTCCCCGGCATCGGCGTAACGCCCCGAGACCTGCCCGGAAGCGTCGATCGCGGTGGCCGCCACCCCGGTGATCTGCCCCCCGGTGGGGCTCACCGGGTCGGCGAGCGGGGTGACCGTGGCGGTGGCGGTGGCGTCGGACCAGATGCAGCCGTGGCTGCCGGTCGCATCCGAAAAATTCCCGAGTATCCTGCCGTCGGCGTTTACCCCGGAAGCGGTCGCAGAAGTGGCGCCCGCGGGGAGCGGGAGCGGGACAAAGGCGCCGCCTGTCCAGGCACAGGGGTGGAAAGGGCTGCCGTAGAAGCCGACGACCACGCCGGAGGCGTTGATCCCCCGGGCGAAGGAACTCATCCCGGCCGGGAGCTCGAGCACGGGTTCGGAGGCGCCGCCCCAGGCGTAGGCGTGGGAGCCGTTCGCATCCTGGACATACCCGACGACGATGCCGGAGGCATTGACGCCGAAGGCGAAACTGTTGGTCACGTCCGCCGCCACGGGCAGCGGTGCGAAGGTCCCGCCCTGCCACTGGCAGGCGTAGGTAATGTTGCCCGAGGCTCTGTAATGCCCGACCACGACGCCCGAGTCATTCATGTCCCCGATGGTGATGATGGCATCCACCGGCGGGTCCTGGAACTCGGTGATGAGGTAGTTTTGCGCCGCGTGGGCGGCGGCGGTGAGGCCGAGCAGGCCTGCGAGACTGGCGATTCCAAGGGTGGTGCGGAGGGTGGTGTGCATCGGGATTTTTTGGGCTTTTTTTGAGTGTGGAGACGCAGGCGCTCTCAGCCGCCGTAGAGGACGCTCACGATGTCGCTGGGCTGGCCGATCTCCTCGTCGGCCACCACGCCCACGGCGCGGTATTCGCGCGTCTCGGGCGCGCCGGCGACGGCGAGCGGGCTGTCGTCGTCGAAGGGGAATTTCGTGCGGCGGGCGATGAGGAGCCGCCACTCGGCCTGGCCCTTCAATCTTGTGTAGAGGTTCATGGCGCTGGCGCCGGCTTTGCGGGCCTTCAGCCGCACGTGGCCGAGGTGCGCCTCGGCGCCGAGCGCGGGCTTGTAGTGCTCGGCGTCGAACTCCCCCGCCCCGCCGATCACCTGCAAGTCCTCGCCGATGCCGATGGTGTAGGCGGGCACGGCCTTGAGGTGGCGGATGGCGGCGCGCAGCTTCGGCAACTGGTCGGCCTCGCTCTGGCGGAAGGCGCCGAGGGCGGCGTCGAGCTCGATCTCCTGGGCCATGAGGACGTCGAGCGGGGCTTGCAGGGCGGCGATCTCGGCAAGCAGCGCGGTGACTTGCGCGGGGGGCAGCCCGAGGGCCGGGCCGATGGTGGGGAGCTTCGCGGCGAGGTTCGCGAGCCAGTCGGAGAGGGCGGCGTGGGATTGCGGGATGTAGTCTGTCATGGCGAGTTTGGGTGTTTGGGTTTTGGTGCTTGGTTTTGGTCTTCCTGGTGTCGGTTTATGGCTGCGAAATGGTGCGCGGGCGCGGCTGCCCGGCGCGGGCGCGAGGGAGAAAGCGGACGAGCGAGAGCGGCGCGCGCACCCGCGAGGGCGGCTCGCACCGGGGCATGGAGGCCTCGGGCTCCCGCACGGCGGCCTCGGGCCCCTGCGAGGGTGCCTTGGGCTCCTGCGCGGAGAGATCGCACATGTGCGAGGCGGCCTCGCACTCGCGCCGGGGGAAATCGCACCCCTCCGAGGCGGCCTCGCACCCGCGCGAGGGCGGCACGGACTCGTGCGAGGATGCCTCGGGCGCGGGCCGGTGGGCCGGGGAGACGGCCGGGAGCGCCAGCGGGGCGGGCGGGCCGCAGGGCGCGGCGGGAGTTTTACGGATGCGCGTTTCCATGGCGGGCGGCGACGGCAAGGACGTTCCGGCTTGCGGCGAGGGCCGCGCACGGCTTAGCTTCCCGGCATGGCCGTCGCCGACCCGATCCATCACATCCGGCTGGATGACCGCGACCGCGCGTGGATCGACGACACTCGCGTGAAGGTCGTCGAGGTGGCCATGGATCACCTCGCCCACGGCTGGAGCGCGGAGGAAATCCACCGCCAGCACCCCGATCTCTCCCTGGCGCAGGCGCACGCCGCCCTCGCCTACTACTACGACCACCAGGCGGAGTTCGACGAAGCCATCGCGCAGAGCGCCCTCGCGGCGGAAAAGCTCGCCGCCGCCACCGCGGACTCCCCCGGCCGGCGCAAGCTGCGCGCCATGGGCCTGCTGCATTAGGCCGTGGGCCTTCCATTCTACATGGACGTGCACGTCCCGCTGGCCATCACGGAGGCCCTGCGGCGCAAGGGCGTCGATGTGCTCCGGGCGCAGGAGGACGGCGCCGCCCGGCTGGAGGATGCCGCGCTGCTCGACCGCGCAACGGCCCTGGAGCGCGTGCTCTTCACCCAGGATGAGGACTTCTTGGTTGAGTGCGCACATCGGCAGGCGCGGGTCACGGCATTCTACGGCGTCGTCTATGCCCACCAGATGCGGGTGACGATCGGCCAATGCGTGGCCGATCTGGAACTCATCTCGAAAGTCTATGCGCCTGCCGACATGGCGGGGCGCGTCGAGCATCTGCCGCTGCGGTAGGTTCACGGTCGCATTCATTTGCGGATGACGGTGAGCCGCGCGGGCGCGGAGTCACCGCCCGGGCCGTGCGCGGTGACGGTGAGTTTGTTTTTGCCCGGCTTCAGCGCGGCCTGGATGCTCCAGCTCGCGGTGCCTTTCGCTTTCTTCGCGGGCTTGCTGCCGATCCGATAGGTCACGCTCGTCACCTGCCCCGTCGCCTTGCCCTTGATCGTGAGCTTCGGCTTTGTCGTCGTGAGGTTCTTTTTGCCGGTAATTTTCACCGTGGGCACGGCGGGGGCAGGAACAGGCACGACGATCTCGGTGGGGCTGAAGCGCAGCACGCGGTTGTAGCCCTGGTCGGCGATGAAGAGGCTGCCGCCGGGGCCGCCGCAGATCTGCCACGGATGGGAAAAATTGCGCTCGGAGGGGGACGCCGGGGCCCCGCCGGAACCGAGACCGGGCTGGCCGATCACGCGGGTGGCGCGGGCTCCGCTCGCCAGGGCAAGCGCGGCGGCGGGAAAGCCGAGCACCCGGTAGCCGGCGTAGTCGCTCACCCAGAGGGTGTCCTCGGCGTCGAGATAGACGCTGGTGCAGAGGTTCACGTGGGCGTCGTCGAAGGTGTCGCTGCCGGCGCTGGCGGAGAGGCCGGGCTGGCCGATCACGGCATCGGCCGTGCCGCCATTGACGGTGGCCGTCGCGGCGGCGTCGGTGAAGCGCAGCACGCGCGAGTTGCCGCTATCGGCGACCCACAGGCGGCCGGCGGCATCGGCGCACAGGCCGTAGGGGCCGTTCATGCGGGCGGGGCCGGTGGCGCCCTGGTCGGCATTCGCGCCCGGCTGGCCGAGCAGGCCGGTGGCGGGGGAGCCGGTGGTCTTCGAGGAGATATTCTTGAAGCACAGTACGCGGTTATTGCCGTAGTCCGCCACCCAGAGCGTGTCGTCGGGGCCTACGGCCACGGCGGCGGGCAGATACATGCGGTCGAGCGCGGAGCCGGCGGTGGGCTGGCCGAGCACGATGGTGGCGGCGGGGCCGCCGGTGCCGTCGGGGCCGGTGCCCTGGACTCCGGCGGCGTGCTCGAAGCCGAGCACGCGGTTGTTGGCGCTATCGGCCACCCAGAGCCGCCCCTGGGCATCCAGGGTAATGGCGCGGGGGGCGGACAAGGTATTCGCCCCGGCGGCGCCGCCCTGGTTGGCATGGCCGGAGTTGGAGTTCTTCTGCCCGAAGGCGATCTCAGGCTCGGCCCCGCTCTGCGCGGCGGCCATGCTGGAGAAGCGCAGCACGCGGTTGTTGTCGCTGTCGCTCACGAAAACCTTGCCGGTGGCGGGGTCGCTGGCCACGCCGACGGGGCCGGCGAGGTAGGTGGACTTGTCGTCTTGCGCCATGCTCTTGAAATCGACCTGGCCGAGCACGACGTCGGCGGGCTGGTAAGTCTGGATGCTGGCGCCGCGGGCGAGGCCGATGGCGCCGACGAGCGCGGCGAGGAGAAGGGTGGAGTTTTTCATGAGTGGTTATTTGTTTCCCAACTCTGCGGAAGTGTTGCCCCGTAGGTTGGGATGCGCTGCCGCGCGGGCAGTGCGGGTGAGGGTGAGCCGCGCGGGCGCGGAGTCGCCGCCGGGGCCGTGCGCGATGACGGTGATCTTGTTTTTGCCGGGCTTCAGCGCGACGGTGAGCTTCCACGAAGCCGTGCCCTTGGCCTTCCGCGCGGGCTTGCCGCCGATGCGGCAGCGCACGCCCGTCACCGGCCCCGTGGCGCGGCCCTTGATCGTGAGCTTCGCCTTCGCCGTGGTGAGCTTCTTCGGCCCCGCGATCTTCACCACGGGCGCGGCGGGGGCGGGCACGATGGTCTCGATGGGGCTGAAGCGGAGCACGCGGTTGCAGCCGGAATCGACAATGAGCAGGCTCTCCCCCGGCCCGCCGCTCACTTGCTCGGGCGTAACTATTTTGCCTGTCTCCAAGATGCTGCTAGTTCCCTCGAAGTTCGGCTGGCCGAGCACGGTGGCGGCGGGGGCGCCGGGGGCCAGGGCGGCGGCGGCGGGGAAGCCCAGCACACGGCTGTAACCCGCATCGCACACCCACAGGGTGCCCGCGGCATCGAGATACACGCCGCGGCATTCATTCACATGGGTTTCATCCGTATCCGTGCCGGCGGCGCCGAAGGTGGACTGGCCGAGCAGGCCGCTGGCCTTCGCGCTCGTCCCGGTGGTGATCGCCGTCTTCGCCTTCGCCGCCGCGCCATCGAATCGGAGCACCCGGTGGTTGTATTTATCCGCCACCCAGAGCCGGCCCGCGGCATCGGCCCAGAGGCCGTGGGGATTATTCATCCCGCCGTCGCCGAGCGCGGGCGGGTTCGCCGTGAAGCTGGGCTGGCCGAGCACGCCATCGGGGGCGGCGCCGGTCGTCTTCGCCGAGATGTTGGCGAAGGCCAGCACCCGGTTATTGCCGGTATCCGCCACCCAGAGCGTGTCGTCGGGGCCGAGGCTCACCGCCTGGGGGAAATTCATCTTGTCCTTCCCGATGCCTTGCCCGCCGCCGAGCACGATGCTCGCGGCAGGGCCGGGCATGGCGGCGGTGGTCGCCGCGAAGTAGCCGACCACGCGGTGATTACGCGTATCGGCCACCCACAGGCGGCCCTTGGCATCCACGGTGATGGCGCCGGGGCTATACAAGCCGCTCGCGACGGGGCTCGCGGTGTTGTCCTGGTTCGTCCAATGGGAGGTATAGTCCGGCTGGCCGAAGACCATGTCGGGGTCGAGGTGGGCCTCGGCGGCGGCGATGCTGGCGAAACGCAAGACGCGGTGGTTAAAACTATCGGAGACGAAAACCTTGCCGCTCGCGGAGTCGCAGGCCACGCCAAGCGGCATCGAAAAACGGTTCACCTGGCCGAGGTAGGCGTCTTTTGTCTTGAAATCGGGCTGGCCGATCACGCCGATGGCGGCCTGGCCATTCTGGAAGCTGCCGGCCGCGTGGGCGCCGCCCACGAGGGCGAAGGCGGCCAGGGAGGCGAGCGTGAGGAGAGTCGTTTTCACAAAGTGCTACGGTTTCCGCATGACGGTGACTCTCGCGGGCGCGGAGTCGCCGCCGGGGCCGTGGGCGGTGACGGCGATCTTGTTTTTGCCGGGCTTCAGCGCGGCCTTGAGGCTCCACTTCGCCGTGCCCTTTGCTGCTTTGGCCGGCCGGCTGCCGATGCGGTAAGTCACGCTCGTCACCGGCCCGGTGGCGCTGCCCTTGATCGTGAGCTTCGCCTTCGCGGTGGTGAGATTTTTGGCGCCGATGATCTTGACGACGGGCGCGGCGGGCTTCGGCGGCGGCACGACCTTGGGAGTCATCTTCCAGACGACAGCCTCGGTGCGGTTGACGACCGAGTTACGAGCACTGCCGGCGACCAGGATCGTGGCGCCGTCCGTCCATACGCTCCTGGCTTCCGAGGTTGAATAGTCCGCCGGGAGCAGAACGTGCAGGTCGATAAAACTGCCAGCCGTGCCTGTCCAGATACCGGCGTGGGAAGCCCCATTGATAATCGCGTAACCGGCCTGCTGCGTGCCGTTCGTATCGTAGAGGTAAGACGAGGTTGCACCGGTGCTCTCCGGGTGGAGATCGACAAAGCTGCCCTTGCTGCCCGCCCAGATGGCGGCGCGGGAGACGCCGTCCACCACGGTGCGCCCGGCCTGCTGCGCGCCAGTGGTGGCTCTGATGACAGAGGCGGTCGTGACGGCATCGGCCGCGTAGGGGTGGAGATCGACGAAGCTGTCTTTCGTGCCAGCCCAGATACCCGCATGGGCGCTGCCGCCGATGGTGGCGTATCCGGCCTGCTGCGTGCCGGTGGTGGCATTGAGGCCGGAGGCGGTCGCGCCGGAGCTGTCGGGATTCAGGTCCAGAAAGCTGGCCTTGCCGCCGGCCCAGATGCCGCCGTGCGAAACACCGCCAGTCATGATGTTGCCCGCCTGCTGGGTGCCGCTGGTCGCTTGAACGATGGAATAGGTGACGTTTGGATCGTCGGGATGGAGATCGACGAAGCTCTCCTTCGTGCCGGCCCAGATGCCCGCGTGGTTCGTCCCTCCGATGGTGGCGTAGCCTGCCTGCTGAGTGCCATTGATGGCGTTGAGGCCGGAGGCCGTGGCTCCGACGCCCCCATCCGGATGGAGGTCGATAGGGGACGCTGCCGTGCCGCTCCAGATCGTCGCATGGCCGCCTGAGTATCCGACCTGCCGGGTGCCGGTCGTCGCGTAGGCCGAGGCTGCGGAATTAAAAGCGCCGTCGGGGGTGAGATACGTCACCGTCCACGTCTGCGCGTGCAGCGTGGCGGCGGTGAAGGCGGCGGCGAGGGTGAGAAATGAGGTTTTCATAAAATGCTATGGCTTGCGGATGATGGTGAGTTTCGCGGGGGCGGAATTAAGGACCGGGCCGCCGGGGCCGCCGGTGGAACCAGTCCCTATTGCGGTGACGGTGATCTTGTTTGGGCCGGGCCTGAGCGCGGCGGTGAATTTCCACGAGGCCGTGCCCTTGGCCTTCCGCGCGGGCTTGCCGCCGATGCGGTAGGTGACGCTCGCCACCTGCCCTGTCGCCTTGCCTTTGACGGTAAGCTTCGCCTTTGCGGTCGTGAGCTTCTTCGCGCCGCTGATCTTCACCACCGGCCGGGCGACGGCAGGCGGGGCAACGATCTCGACCGGCGCGAAGCGCAGCACGCGGTTGTTGCTGCGATCGGCTACGTAAAGGCTGCCCGCCGGCCCGCCGGCTACCCGCCAAGGCGGGCCAAAGGCCTTGTCCGACAACCCCGGATCTCCCGTTTTGAAATCCGGCTGCCCGAGCACGTAAGTGGCGGGGGCGGCGGGAAGCAGGGCGGCGGCGGCGGGGAAGCCCAGGATATGCGCGAAGCTATTGTCACTCACCCACAGGGTGCCCGCGGCATCGAGACAGACCCCGTAGCACTTGTTCACATGGGTTCCGTCCAGCGCCTGCGTATTCGCGAAGAATGTCTTCTGGCCGAGCACGCCGTCGGCCTTGGCGTTCGTCACCGTGGGGATCGCCGCCCTGGCCTTCGCGATGGCGTTGTCGAAGCGCAACACCCGGTCATTAAAGGTATCCGCCACCCACAGCCGGCCCGCGGCGTCGGCGCAGATGTCAAGGGGCGAACTCATCCCTCCGGGGCCGAACGCGGGCGTCTTCGCCCCGAAGGAGGGCTGGCCCAGCACGCCGTCGGCGGGGTCTCCGGTTTTCTTCGCCGAGACGTTGGCGAAGGCCAGCACCCGGTTGTTGCCGGTATCTGCCACCCAGAGCGTGTCGTCGGGGCCTACGGCCACCGCGTAGGGAGCATCCATCCTGTCCTTCGCGAGGCCGCTCTGGGTGCCGAATACCGTGGACTGGCCGAGCACGATGTCTGCCGCGGGGCCCATCACCAAGGTCGTGGTCGCCTTGAAATAGCCAACCACGCGGTGACTCCCGGTATCCGCCACCCAGAGGCGCTCCTTGGCATCCACGGCGATGGCGCCGGGGATGGTGATGTGGCTTGCCGACGAAGCCAGCGACGAATGGGAGGTGAAATCCGGCTGGCCGAAGACCATCTCGGGATCCTCCCCGCTCTCGGCGGCAGCCACATCGGCGAAGCGCAACACGCGGTGATTGAAGGCATCGCAGACGAACACCTTCCCGCTCTCGGCATCGTAGGCCACGCCTTGCGGACTCACAAAGCGGTTCGGCTTTGCAGCGGTGCTGCTATCGGCGGGGTATGGGTCGCCGGATTTGAAATCGGCCTGGCCGATCACGCCGATGGCCGGCTGGCCATTCTGGAAGCCGGCGGCGGCGTGGGCGAGACTGGCGGCCGCGAGAAATGCGAGGGCGAGAAATGAGGTCTTCATGAAATGGGCAGCGCTTCTGCGGGCGGAAATCAGCCGCCGCAGAGGGCGCTCACGATGTCGCCGGGCCGGCCGATTGCCTCGTCGCCCCCCATGCCGGCGGCGCGGCATTCGCGCGTCCCGGGCGCGCCCGGCCGGAGAGAAGATCCGCGCCCCGCCCATTCGCACGGAGAGACAACCAACGGTGAGCGGGCGGGGGCGGAAAGCCGGCGGCGGAAGGGAAAGAGACTCCGCCTCCCCTTCTGCGCATGCCCTGCCGGGAAAGGTTTTCGCTTGGCCGGGGGGCCATGCCCGCGCGCGCCCATCCCCGGGGAACGGGAGGCAAAACGAAAACGCGAGAAAAGCGCCTCCGCCAGGGTGGCGGGGCGGAGCGGGCGACTCGGTGAAAGAGAGAGAGTAGCGCCCAGGTTGTCTCTTAGGCTGCAAGCGAGGGAAGTTCGCAGCCGCAGGAGCCGCCGCCTATGTGCCGATCACCACAATCGCCTCGTAGAAACCATCCTGCGAGCGGGGCTGAAGATGCCTCACGCAGAGGCGCGGAGATGCGGAGGGGCCGCTGGCGCCTTTCCGCCCGGGCTCCTCTTCCTAGATGGGAAGCACTCTGGCTTTCGTGCGATCGGGGAGGATGGTAACGATCGCTCCCCTCTCCAGTTCCTCCCGGAATTGATGCAGTGCGGCGAGGATGATAGGTCCGAGAACGCCGGGCGTGACGTCATCCACCCGGGCTTGAATGACGCTTGGTTTATGCGAGGCGGCGTGGGCCAGGAGGGTGCCGAAATCCAGATCGTGGGTGAAGACGATATATCCTCGGACGCTGGCGTGCTCGAAGATGACTTTATCCTCCACATCCACCGCACCGACCGAGGACCAGTGGATGGAGGCTATGTGATGAAGATCGAAGTAGCCGACCCACTCGGGGTGAGGCAGACGTCGATAAGCAGCGTCATGCGGGCTGCAAGTCCGCATCAAATGCCTCCGTGAGCCATGTGGCGTAGGAGAGTGCGGCGGGGATGTCTTCCTGCTCGAGGTAGGGATACATCTGGAGAATATCCGCATGGGTGCGCCCGGCGGCCACCAGGCCGGTGATGGTGCCGACGGTCACCCGCAGGCCGCGGATGCATGGCTTGCCGCCCATCACGAGGGGATTTCTGGTGATGCGTGGATGCATGGCGGAAAGCTACGTGACGGGCGATAGGCTGGCAAGCTCGCAAGCCGGCCGGAGCGCGCTGGATGCGGCTAGGGCTTCCGCGTGACGGTGAGTTTCGCGGGCACGGAGTCCCCGCCGGGGCCGTGGGCGGTGATGGTGATCTTGTTTTTGCCCGGCTTCAGCGCGGCCTGGATGCTCCACGAGGCCGTGCCCTTGGCCCGCTTCGCCGGCTTGCTGCCGATCTTGTAAGTCACGCTCGTCACCTGCCCCGTCGCCTTGCCTTTGATCGTGAGCTTCGCCTTCGCCGTGGTGAGCTTCTTCCTGCCCGTGATTTTGATGGCCGGCGCGACGACGGCGGGCGGCGAGGGAGGCGTGCCCGGCGTGAGCACGTAGGCGAAGAGCTCGGTGGCGGTCTGGTAGAACCCGGCGATCTGGCCCGAGGCATTGATCGCGCTGGCATCGCTGCCGAAGGCGCCTGCCGGCTCGGGCAGCGGGGAGACCTCCCCGCCCTGCCAGGTGCAGGCGTGGGAATACATGTCGGTCGTCTCGTATGCGCCGACGATGCGGCCCGAGTCGTTCGCGGCCCGGGGCTCGGCCAGCGTGCCGTTCTCCGGCAGGGGCAGGATGGCGGGCTCGTATGCGGCGCCGGCCTTGCTCCAGGTGCAGGGGAGGGAAACGCCGCCCTGGTCGTAGGTGCCGAGGATGAGGCCCGAGGCATCGATGGCGATGGCCCGGGTGGAGGTGGCGCCGGCGGCGGGATCGGGCAGCGGGACGAATACGACTCCCGCCTCCCAGACGCAGGCGCGGTCGCCCATGCCGGCATCGTAGGTGCCGACAGTGTCGGTGTTGCTCATCCCGAGGGCCTGGCTCTCGATGGCGCCCCCGTCGGTGAGCTTGAAGACTGCGGTGTCCAGCCAGTAGCAGGCGTGCTTTTTGTTGCCGCTGTCGATGTAGTAGCCGCTGGATATCCCGACGCCATTCACGGCCTGCGCGCGGCTGCCCGTGTTGAATTGCGGCAGTGGCCCCGGCTCCGGCAGCGCCTTGGGCGCGGGGATGGCGCCCGCACCGGGTGCGACGTCGGGCCAGCGCATCGCGGTGTCTCTGCCGCCGACGACCGAGTAGCCGACGGCCACCGCCGAGTCATTCACGGCGAGGGCGTAGCTCTGCCCGGCCGGCGAGAGCTCGGGCAGTGCGGCGCCGGTGCGATCCCCCAGCCACCGGTAGGCATGCCGGCTGCCGGACGTGTGGATCGAGCCGACCACGATGCCGGCGGCGTTGATTGCCGCGATGCTGTCGAAGCCCGACCCTGCCGGCGGCGGATCGAGCAGGGTGCGCGTGTAATACGGGAGGGCCCCCTGAGCGAGGCCGAGGCCCGCGGCGCAGGCCATGCCCAGGATGAGGATGAGAGCGGATTTTTTCATGGATGGTTACTGAGGCCCCGGAGATGGGACTGCGCTATCGCGCGGGCAGTGCGGATGACGGTGACCTTCGCAGGCGCGGAGTCGCCGCCGGAGCCGTGCGCGGTGACGGCGATTTTGTTTTTGCCGGGCTTCAGCGCGGCTTTGATACTCCACGAAGCGGTGCCCTTGGCCCGCTTCGCGAGCTTGCTGCCGATGCGGTAGGTCACGCTCGTCACCTCGCCCGTCGCCTTGCCTTTGATCGTGAGTTTCGCCTTCGCCGTGGTGACCTTTTTCGCCCCGCCGATCTTCACCACCGGCGCGGAGGCACGCGGCTTGGCGGCGGGAGAGGTCCGCACCCCGCCCATCCGCACGGAGAGACAACCAACGACGAATGGACGGGGGCGGAAGAGGAAAGCGCGACGAGCCACCGCCACGGGCGCGGTGGATGGATGGCGGGCGACTCGGTGCGAGAGTGAGAAGCGCCCAGGTTGTCTCTTAGGCTGCAAGCGAGGAAAGCTCGCAGCCGCAGGACGCCCCGCCTATGTGCCGATCACCACAATCACTGTGTAGAAACCATCCGGCGGGCGCGGGCCGGCTCGCTGCGAGATGCCCAATCGCAGGTCATGATCGGCTAATGATCCAAGGGCAGCGGCAATTGCTCCTCTCTTCCGCGTTTGCGAGGCAGAAGGAGTATCTGGAGCTGCAAGGCGGCGACCCAGGTAAAGAGCGCGAGAAATAGCGCCAGCAGGGTGAGGCCGCCTTTCGTCGCGAGCCAGGCGGTGGAGGCGTTGGCGAGGACGGCGGCGGCCTTGAGGCTGCGGACGTCCTGTATGACGAGGCGGGAGTCGAAGTCGGGGGGCTTCGCGGCCTCTCGCTCGTTGATCGTGCGGGCCTCGGTAATCATCGACCGATAGTCCACCGCCCATCGCGTGAGCGCGGCGACAGCCAGAACCGAGAAGCCAATGGCGAGGAATGTGACAACCGCCGCCGAAAGGGACAGGGCGCGGGATGCCATCTTAGTTTTCCATATCCGGACATTCGATCTCGGCGCCCTGCGACCAGGCCAGGAGAACGCAAAATGCCGCGATGACGGCGAACAGGAAGAGCTGAAATGTCGAAATCTTCCCTCTCCTTTGCGACTCATCGAGCGACGACCCGAGAAGGATTGGCCGGAGACGGCGACCGACTTCCTTTCCCGATGCCAAGGATGGACGGGCGATTCCCATGATGCGACCCGCCTTGCTATTTGCGAGTGACGGCGACGTTCACGGGTGCGGAATCTCCGCCGGGGCCGTGCGCGGTGACGGTGATCTTGTTTCTCCCGGGCTTGAGCTTGGCCAGGAACTTCCAGCCCGCCGTGCCGGTGGCGACGCCGCTTTTCTTGCCGATGCGGTAGGTGACGCGGGTCACCACGCCGGTGGCCGAGCCCTTGATCGCGAGCTTCGGCCGGGTGGTGGTGAGTCTGGCCTTGCCCCGGAGGGCGATGCCGGGCGCGGCGGGCTTCGGCGTGACCGTGACGCCCGGAACCGGAGTCGGCGGAGGCGGGATCTCCAAGGACGTCACGGTCCAGAGCATCGCTTCCCAATGGGAAATATCGGACTTGCTCGCGCTGCCGGCGACGTAGGTGGTGGTGCCATCGGTCCATACGCCGCGGGCTTCCGAAATCTGATAATCGGCGGGCAGGAAGGCGTGGAGATCGATGAAGCTGTCGCGCTTGCCCAGCCAGATGCCCGCGTGGCCGCGGCCTCCGATCGTGGCGGTGCCGGCCTGCAATGAACCGTTCGTGGCATAGATGTGGGAGTCCGACGCCGCGACATTGGTGGGGTTGAGATCCTGGAAGCTGCCGGCCGTGTCGGCCCAGATGGCGGCGTGAGGCGCACCGCCGACCGTGGCATAGCCCGCCTGCTGCGTCTCGCTCATCGCCTCGACGCGGGAGGGAGCCTCGGTGTTGGGATTCAGGTCCGCATACTGGCTGCCGCCGGACCAGAGTGCTGCGTGAATGGTGCCGCCATTATTGACAATGCCGCCCTGTTTCGTGGAGCTGATGGCGTAGATGGCGGAGGCTGCAGCGCCCGTGGGATGGAGGGGGATGTAGGATTGGTCCGTGTCGCCGGTCCATATCGCGGCGCGGAGTCCGCCAACCGTGATGACGTAACCGCCCCGGGTATTCCCCGCGTAGGAGGTAATGACCGACGCCGTCACGCCGGAGATCGTCGGATGGAGAGGGATATAGGTTTTTCCCCCGGAAAAAATGGCGGCACGAGCGAAGATATCGCTATATGCAGCGCCGAACTGCTTCTCGCCGCTCGTGGCATTCAGGACGGATGCGGAGGCGTCGTCGGGGTTGACGTCCTGGAAGCTCTCGAGCGTGCCCGACCAAATGGCGGCCTGCTGGCTGTTGTCGAATGTGGCGTAGCCGACCTGCTGGGTGCCGGTGGTGGCGTAGGCCACGGACTGGGAGGCACCTGCGGGGTGGAGATTCGTGACGGTGACCGTCTGTGCCAGAACCGGCGCGGCGGCCAGCATGGCCGACAGGGCCAGCGAGGCGGAAGGCAGGGCGATGCGGGATTTTATTTTCATGTTGATCGTAGGGTTATGCGAGCCGTGCGGATGGTTGGGCCCGGCAGGCACGGGCGGAATGCGAAGGCACTCGCGAGGCGATGCTCGAGAAAACCGCCTCCCGCCCTGCCGCGACGCAACGGCAAGGGACGGAAGGGGTTTTCTCGGGGGGGAGAAAACCACCGCTCGCCCACCGTGGGACAAGGCGAAGCACCGTGAATAAGCGAGGGTGGAAAGGGTATCTGCCAGGCTTCAAGGCGACCAAGGTGGCAGCACGCGGGCACTCGGCCCATGGGTTGAACGCCACATTCCGCCCGTAGAAACCATCGGGAGAAGTTGAGCTCCAGGGAGCAGGAATCCGGACAGTCCTTGCAGCCGGATGAACTGGCGCGACCTTCATGGAAGGCGCGAAGACGGCGCGCGGGGCTGACGGATCACGGTGAGCTTCGCGGGAGGGGAATCAAGGATCGGGTTCCCCGGGCCACCCGGGCCATGGGCGATGACGGTGATATTGTTTTTCCCCGGCTTGAGCGCGGCTTTGAATTTCCAATTTGCCGTGCCGGCCACGCGGCCGGATTTCCTGCCGATCTTGCAGGTCACGCTCGTGACACTGCCACTCGCCGTCCCCTTGATCGTGAGCTTCGGCTTATCGGTATGAACCTTCTTCCCGCCCTTGATGAGGATCGATGGCGGGGCGAATGAAGGCGGCGGGGCGACGGCCTTGACGGGCGTGAGGAGGAAGGCGTGCGGCTCGCCCTCGGGATTTGCGCCATAGCCGGCGATCTGGCCCGAGGCATTGATCGCATTGGCGGAGATAAGAAGCCAGCCGGAGTGCGGCGGAACAAGTCCGTTCAAATCCTTCATCACGCCATCGGTAATGAGGAACGCGTGAAAGCCGGTTCCCCCGCCGCCACTGAAGGAGCCGACGATCTGCCCGGAATCGTTGATGCCGTAGGCCCAACTGGTAACGCCGAATTGGAAGAACCCGAGCCCCTGCAGCTTCGGCGTGGCATTTTCGTCGTAGAGGAAAGCCCTTTCGGCCGTGCCGGTGCCGGAGGCGGTCTCGGAATAACCGACGATCTGGCCATGACGGTTGATCGCGGTCGCCTCGCTGTAATTGCCTCCCGGGAGCACGCCGAGGTCCGTGGGGTGGTCTTCCATGATTCCTTTGTCCTTGTGCGACCAGCGAACGGCGTGACGGGCATTCCGCGACTCGGTCTCGCCAGACCCGACGATAAGACCCAGGTCATTGAGAGCGTTTGCCGCCGCACCCTTTTCGGTCACAAGCGGGGCGAGCAGTTCCATGGCGCCGCTCGCCGATCGGATGAACGCGTGGTTTACCGTGGCGCCCGACGAGATGCCGACGACCTGCCCGAGATTATTGATGCCGTGGGCCTCGCTTCGCAGGTCGCCTCGCAAGGGATCGAAAGTTGTCGAGCTGCCGTCCGCGTTCACGACTACCGAGATGGTCGAATCCCCGTCGGCAACCAAATACCCGCATATCTGGCCGGCATCGTTAATGCCCGTGGCGGAGCCCAGTTGCGAGCCGAAGGCGCCGGGCGTCGCCATTCCGCGCTCCGCACTCCACAGGAAACCTCGAGACCGGCTGCTGCCCGCATAGCCGACAATCTCGCCCCCGGAATTGATGGCGGCGGGCGTGCTGAAATTTTCCAGCGCCCCGAGATCGGCGATCGTGTATTGGGGATCGGCAAATGCGGCAGCTTCGACCGCCCCCAAGGCGACAATGACGAAGGCGGCTGTTGTTTTCATCGCCTGCTAACGTTTGCGGATCACGGTAAGCTTCGCGGGAGCCGAGTCGCCGCCCGGGCCACGGGCGATCACGAGAATCTTGTTTCGGCCGGGCCGCAGCTTGGCTTGAAACTTCCAGGCCGCCGTTCCCTTCGCCGTCTTATAGGCTCGCATTTTGCCCACGCGGTAGGCGACGCTCGTCACCGCTCCGCCGGCACTGCCCTTGATCGCGAGGGTGGCTTTCGCAGTCGTGATCTTCTTTTTCCCTTTGATAAGCACCGTCGGCCGGGCGGGCGGCGGTGGCGGCGCGACCGGCGTAAGCACATAGGGCTGGTAAAAAACTCCATTCTCTGCGTCGGTAGCCACGACGTAGCCGGCGACCTGTCCGCGCTTGTTGATGGCATTTGCAAAGCTATGAATCGCATTCTTCGGCACCGGCAACCTGAAGGGAACGCCATCCAGCCATGCACAGGCAGCAGTCAGTGCATTGGCGGTGAGGGAATAACCAACGATGACGCCCGACTCATTCAAAGCCGTGACGTCACTGCTCCCCCCGGCCGTTAAATCGGACAAAACGGCGATCGCGGAACCGGCATTGCTGCGAAGCCAGGTGCAGCCATGGATGGCCGGCGCCACAAAACTTCCCACGATCAAGCCGGCGGAATTTGCAGCGAGGGCGGACACGCCGGCCACATCGGCGCTTTGATCCAGCCCGGCGGGATTAAGCGGCACGCCATCCTGCCATGCGCATCCATGCAAGCCGGAGGCATCCGTGAAATTGCCGACGATGAGGCCGGTTTCATTCATCCCAAGCGCGGACGACGAGGTGGCGTTCTCCGGCAGCGGAAGCAGGACCGGATCGCCACTTCCCTGCCAGGTGCAAGCTCTCGTGCTCGTGCCGGAGGCATCGGTAATCTCCCCGGCAACGAGGCCGGCGTCATTGACCGCATGCGCGACGCTGCCAATAATGCCCATCGCCGCCGGCTCGCTCAAAGGGGTGAGCGCCCCATTTTGCCCCTGCCAGATGCAGGCATGATTCTTGTTGCCGGTATTGAAATGACCGGCGATCAAACCGCCGGAATTCACAGCATAAGCGGCACTGAAAGAAGTGCCGGCCGGCTCCTGAAGACGAGCGCCGGCATGGCCGGAGCCATCGCTTCCCGTGAACCACGCGGCCGCGTGATCCCCACTATTGCCGGAAAAATATCCCACCACCAGACCCGAGTCGTTCATGGCCGTCGGGAAGCCTGCAAGGCTGACGGACTCGACGTTCAGAATGGTGGTTTTGTATTCCGGAAGCGTCGCCGCCCCGAGGGTGGTCGCGCCGAGGCCGAGCAAAACCAAAGCAAATGCGTGGGCGGCTTTCATGGGATGGCGGGTCACAAGCTCGGCGGCCTTATTTTTGCCAGGAGACATCAGGTGCATGCGCAGTGACGTGCCTCACGGGATCTCCTTGCGCACCGTGGCCGCTTTCACCGGCGCGGGGGCGGCTTGTCTAATAACCGTGACCTTCACCGGGGCGGAGTCGCCGCCCGGGCCGTGCCCAATGATGGTGATGATATTCCTGCCAGGCTTGAGCTTCTTGGCCTTCACAGTCCAGGCGATCGTGCCAGTGGCTTTCTTATAGGCACCCTTATTGCCGATGCGATAGGTCACGCTGGTCACCGTGCCGGTCGCCTTGCCCTTGATGGCGAGGTTAGCCTTGGGAGTCTTGACCTTTTTCTTGCCGGTGAGGGTAAGGACTGGCTTGGCGACGGGTTCCGGCGTGGGGTCTGCGCCCACCACGGATGCCGTGGGGACCACGACGATGCCGTAGGGCCCGCTCAATCCGGAAACGAGCATGGAGTTCACCGCCTGGCCGGTGGAGACGTCGTATTCACCGATCGTGCCGTTGGAGTAGGCGACGAATAGCACCCCGCCATAGGCCGCGATCGCCAAGGGGCTGACCGAGGAGGTAATGAACGCCGCATTTTTCGGCGAACCGCCGTTCGTGCTGTATTGCGCGACGCCGTTGGGGGAGTCGGCCCTGGCGACAAAAAGATCGCCTGCGGAGACCGCGATACCGGTGATGTTGTTCAATCCGGAAATGATCTGCGTTCCCACGCCGGTATCCGCATTGTATTTGCCGATCGTGCCATTGGAGTAGGCGACGAAGATGCTGCCGCCGGATACCGCCAGGGCGATCGGATTGTTCAAGGTGCCGCCGATGAACGAGGCACTGACCAGCCCCCCTGCGGAGTTGTATCTGGCCACCGCGCTCAAACCGAAATTTGCCACGAAGATATCCGAACCGGAGACTGCGATCCCACGCGGAGTGCTACCCACACCGGTGTTGATAAAGGAGGCGTCGATCAACTTTCCGCTGGCAAGATCGTAGGCGGAGACGGTGTTGCTGCCTGTATTCGTGACGAGCAAGTTCGGCCCGGCCACCGCAATGCCGTAGGGATTCGTCAAGCCTTCCTTGATGAACTGCGCCGACACTGTGCTTCCGGACGCGACATCGTGCGACGAGACCGAATTGGCCAGGCCATTCGTTACGAAAATCCGCCCGGTTTCCGATGCCGCCGCCGCCTGCGCGAGGGAACCTGCACCCAGAATGGAAGTTGCCGCGCCGTCGCCGGTGTAGGTCGAGTTCGCGCCCCAGGTCTTCGTGCCCGTTTCGCTCGAGGGCGGTGTGGCGGTGTAGGTCAATGTCTGCGCCGTGCCATTGCCGAAGCTCCAGCTCACTTTCCCCGGGCCTGAGAAATAGTTGCCGCCATTGCTGATGTTCGTCACCGACCAGCCTGCCGGCGGATAATCCTCCACCGTCTGGGAGCCATCGCCGTTGGGGCTCGTCGTGATCGTCACCGTCAGGCCTGTGCCGGGCGTGTAATTCGCGGGCAGGACGCGCGTGGCGCTTCCCTTGGTCGTCGGGACCGAAGCCTGCGCGATCGAGCTCGCACCTCCGATCGTCTTCGCGGTTCCGTCACCAGTGTAGGTAGAGGCTCCCCAAGTTTTGGTTCCTGAGTCGCTCGAGGGCGGCGTCGCCGTGTAGGTCAAGTTCTGGGCCGTTCCATTGCCGATGCCCCAAGTCACCTTCCCGGAAGCAAAGCTGCCACCGTTGCTGATGTTCGTCGCCGTCCAGCCTGCCGGCGGGACATCGACCACCCCCTGCGTGGCGTCTCCATTGGGTGCCGTCGTGATCGTCACCGTCAGGCCTGTGCCGGGCGTGTAAGTCGAAGGCAGCGCGCGTGTCGCACTTCCCTTCGTCGTCGGCACCGCTGCCTGCGCGATCGAGCTCGCACCTCCGATCGTCTTCGCGGCTCCATCGCCGGTGTAGGTAGAGGCTCCCCAGGTTTTGGTTCCCGAGTCGCTCGAGGGCGGCGTCGCCGTGTAGGTCAACGTCTGCGCCGTGCCATTCGCGAAATTCCAAGTCACTTGGCCGGAACCAAAGCTGCCGCCGCCGGAAATATTGGAGACTGCCCAGCCTGCTGGCAGTGCATCCGAAATGGTTTGCGTGGCGTCCCCATTGGGCGCCGTCGTGATGGTCACCGTCAGGCCTATGCCGGGCGTATAAGTCGAAGGCAGCGAACGCGTGGCGCTTCCCTTGGTCGTCGGCACCGATGCCTGTGCGATCGAGTTCGCGCCACCGATGGTGTTGGCGGCTCCGTCGCCGGTGTAGGTCGAAGCGCCCCAGGTTTTGGTTCCCGAGTCGCTCGAGGGCGGCGTGGCCGTGTAGGTCAAGGTCTGGGCCGTTCCATTGCCGATGCTCCAACTCACCTTCCCGGAAGCAAAGCTGCCACCGTTGCTAATGTTCGTCACCGTCCACCCCGTCGGCGGGGCATCGGCCACCGTCTGCGTGGCGTCCCCGTTGGGCGCTGTCGTGATCGTTACCGTCAGACCTGTGCCGGGTGTATAAGTCGATGGCAGAGCGCGCGTCGCGCTCCCCTTCGTCGTCGGCGCGGGAGTGCCTTTCACTATACTAAGACTTCCACCGATGAAGACGTTGCCTTCAGCATCGTCACCGTCATTGTCGCCAAAGTTTACGACACCATCGAAAGCCAATGCGCTGGTCGCGCTGGCAGGGGGAGTGATGGTGTAAGTGTAAGTTTGATTTCCGCCGCTGAAAACAATCCAGGCAATCGTCGTCTTTGGCGGTGTGGACGTGTCCGTCGTTGCTTTGCCACCGTTGTTGATGTTCGATATGATCCAATCGGCAGGAAGCACGACATGCTCTTCCGCTCCCTGTGCAACACTGACCGCAGGTGTATTCGTGGTAACAATTACTGTGAATGGAGACCCTGCAATGTAGCTCGCAGGCGAAAACGAACGAGTCGCACTACCTTTAGCTTGAGCGGATACAGCGACGGAAAGCAAGGCTGCCACTACGATAAATAATAGCTTGGCTAGAGAGCGAATTTCGAATCGTGTTTTCATTAGACTATGCAGTTAGTGCCTGATTTGGATACGTGAGCCGGGCGCGTATGACTATGGACCCGTCACCCATCTGCTTGGCGTCCCGGGAGTGGCATTGAGATCCTCATGATATGATTGCCCATTTTGGTAGAGCGTGGCGGCATTCACCGCCCAGCTAATCGTTACGGTTGTCGGCGTCGTGGGCCACGCACTCTTGTTCTGATAGGCAGTGGCATAGGCGACCGCTTCACTTATACTTATCTTGAAATCTGGAGGGATGTTCGTGTCAGCCGGGTGGGCAGGCGTCCCCATGGTGCCTTGCGCGATCGAGTTCGCGCCACCGATCGTGTTGGCGGCTCCGTCGCCGGTGTAGGTCGAAGTCACTCCCCAGGTTTTGGTTCCCGAGTCGCTCGAGGGCGGCGTGGCCGTATAGGTCAACGTCTGGGCTGTTCCATTGCCGATGCTCCAGCTCACCTTCCCGGAAGCGAAGCTGCCGCCACCGATAATATCCGTCACCGTCCAACCCGCCGGCGGGACATCGACCACCGTCTGCGTGGCATCCCCGTTGGGCGCCGTCGTGATCGTCACCGTCAGGCCTGTGCCGGGTGTGTAGGTCGCTGGCAGCGCGCGCGTCGCGCTTCCCTTCGTCGTCGGCGTTGGCGTGCCTGACTCATCGATCGTTTGGTCGCCGGTGATCGCCGGTGAGACCGACGTGCCGTCGACATTGTAAATCCCCGAAAAGGTCTTCTGCCCGCTCGCGCTCGATGGGGGCGTTACCGTATAGCTAAGAGTCGTCTGCGTATCTCCGTCGATCGACCATGTGATCTTGTTCTGCGTCGCGTTCGTAACATAGGTTCCGTCATTGGCAACCGGCGTGCTCACCACCCATCCCAGCGGCACGTTCTCCACCACCGCCCAGGTCACGCTTCCGGCAGCCGGCGTCACGACGATTTGCACCGGGAACGCCACTCCGGGAACGTAATTCGCCGGCAAATCCCGAA
>JAATET010000054.1 GCA_015655545.1 Chthoniobacterales bacterium
CCGCGGGCATCAGCATCCTCGAGTTCCGCGCCAAGGCCCGCCGCATGCGCGACCGCCACGGCATCGAGCTCGTCGTAATCGACTACCTCCAGCTTCTGCGCTCCACGAGCAAACGCGGCCAGGACAACCGCCAGATCGAAATTTCCGAAATCTCGAACGGCATCAAGGCGCTCGCCAAGGAGCTCGACATCCCGATCATCGTGCTCGCCCAGCTCAATCGCAACCCCGACAGCCGCACCGGCGCGTCGAAAGGCCGCCCGCGCATGAGCGATTTGCGCGAATCCGGCTCCATCGAGCAGGACGCCGACGTGGTCTCCCTGCTCGTCCGCTCCGAGGTTTACGAGGACGACGAGGATGAGAAAAAAGAAAAGGCGGGCGAGGCCGAACTCATCATCGCCAAGCAGCGAAACGGCCCGATCGGCGACGTGCCGCTCACTTTTCTCAAGGAATTCACGCGCTTCGAGGATCGCGCCGAGACGAAGGAACACTCCTCCGATTGAGCAGCGAGTGTGAACTAAACAGGATTAACGGGATTTTCAGGATTAACAGGATTGGTGAAGAGATTTATTCCCTCCTGTAAAATCCCGTTAATCTTGTAAATCCTGTTTAGTTCACACTCCCGAAATGCCGCTCGAGCGCCTCGACCGTGCGTTCCATCGGCAGCCCGACCACGTTTGAAAAAGATCCTTCGATGCATTCGATGATCCGCCCGCCATCTTCCTGCGCGGCGTAAGCTCCGGCTTTATCGAGCGGATCAATCGAATCGAGATAGTTCTGGATCTCCCCCGCCGTGAGCGCCCGAAATCGCACCCGCGCCGTCTCGTGAAATTTCACCATCGCGCGCCGGCCCCATTCCACGAGGCAAACACCGGTGATCACCTCATGCACGTGTCCGGACATGCGGCTGAGCATTTCGCGGGCATGAGCGAGATCGCGTGGCTTGCCAAAAATCTCGCCCTCGAAGACGACGATCGTATCCGCCCCGAGCACGAGATCGCCAGGCCGCGCGAGCGCCACGGCCATGGCTTTAAGTTCGGCATTTGCGACTGCCAGGCCAAATGGCGGCCCATCCGTGGCGCTTTCCTCTTCCACATCCGTCGGGACGCAGATGGTCGAGAATCCTGCCTGGGCGAGCAACTCCCGTCGCCGCGGCGACCGCGAGGCGAGCACGATGGCCCGGCTCACGGACCGCTCGCCGGCTTCGCTCAAACGATCTCTTCGTCACCGGCGAAGCCGACATCCTCGCGGATCGACTCCAGGCGGCGGCGCATATCGCGCTCCGAAGCTGCGCGATGGCTGAGCCGATCGTAAATGCCAGCGACAAAGGGAATCACCGCCGCCGCACCCGCGCCAATCAGGGCGATGGCCGTGCGCTGGCGGGCGTTGATTTCGAGTTTGTCGGCGACGAGCAAGCCCACGCCGAAGCCCACCGCAGCCTGTGAAAAGGCCACCAGGCCAGTCACGGGAAGATTTTCGCCGAACTTCGAAATGGGTAGGGTCGCCATACGCTTTGCAACGTAGGGGCCGACTGTGGCATTTTCAACCACAATGAAACGAGTGCTTGGCATTGATTACGGCGACGTGCGCGTCGGAGTGGCGGTCAGCGACGAGCTCGGCTTCATGGCGCATCCCTTGGAAACGATCGATATTCGCAAAACTCCCGCCATCGCGCGTATCCGCGATCTCGCCGCGGAGCGCGAGGTCGAAACCGTCATCGTCGGCATGCCGCGCAACATGAATGGCACGCACGGACCCGCATCCGAAAAGGCGGCGAAGTTCGCCGAAGAACTCCGCGCCGCGCTGCCCTGCAAAATCATCACCTGGGACGAGCGGCTCACGACCGTCTCCGCGCAACGTTCGTTGCAGGCGGCGGGCCGCAAGGCGAAGGACCAGAAAAACATCATCGACCAGGCCGCGGCACAGGTGATCCTGCAGAGCTGGCTCGATGCGCAGGCCGGCGGCCTCTCCTCGCTTTTCAGCGAAGAGCAATGAGCGTCATTTCCAAAACGAAATCGCCGCGCATCCGCCTCGTCATCGCCTACGACGGCGCCCCCTTCGCCGGCTGGCAGAGTCAGGCCGGTGGCGACGCCGTGCAGGACGCGATCGAAAAAGTTCTCGCCCTCATTACGAAGGATCCCATCCGGCTTCACGGCGCGGGCCGCACGGATTCCGGCGTGCATGCGCTCGGGCAGGTCGCGCATTTCGACGCGCCCGCGGAATCGCGCATGAGACCCGCGGACTGGCAGCGCGCCCTCAATGGCAATCTTCCCTCGAGCATCCGCATTTTGCGCGCCGCACGCGCCGGCAACGACTTCCACGCCCGTTTTTCCGCAAAAGGAAAGGTCTACCGCTACGACCTGTGGACCGCGGACGTGCTGCCGCCGCACCTTTCGCAACGCGCCTGGCACATGCCCCGCCCGCTCGACGCCGCAGCCCTGCAAGCAGCCTTGCAGCTTTTCGTCGGCTCGCATGATTTCCATGCTTTTACGGCCAATCGCGGAACACCTCCCGGCGACACGGTGCGCGAGATTCAGAAAATTCGCGTGACGCAATCGGGTCCCTCGCTTCGGTTGACTTTCGAAGGCGAAGGCTTCCTCTACAAAATGGTCCGCATGCTCACCGGCGCCGGGATCCGCGTCGCACAAGGCCGGGCGGACATCGCCACGCTTCGCGAATTACTGGCGAATCCTCGCGCAGGCCGCTGGACAAATGTCGCACCGGCCGACGGGCTGTATCTCGTGCGCGTGCGTTACTGAGCTGCGGGCGTGGCCTTTGCCTCGGTCTGCGCCTTCACCACGACGGCGGACTTTTGATATTCCACCGTCACCCCGCCGAGATGGGCAACGTATTCCAGCACACTCGACATCGGCACCGACGCGAGCTGCAGGGTGATTTTTTTCTCGTCGCCGTATTCCTTCGGAAACATGCGCACGATATTCAGCGACCCTTTTTGCTGCGCGGCCAGCGTCGGAAGATAATCGAGCACGGAGGTCAGCGAGGCGTCGTGAAAATCGACCTTCGGAACGATCAACGCCTCGGTGCGTGACTTCAGGCCGCCCTGGGAGGCGGCAGCCATCTCGATGCGGCGCAAGTTCGCGGCCGCGGCCCGATTTCCCGGATCCGCCGCCAGCACCTGCAGGAGCAGATTTTTGGCCGTGGCATTGTCCCCACCGAGGGAGGCTCGCATCCCGCGCGCATAGACTTCCTGCACGGTTTCGGCCGAAAGCGTGGCGACGCACAAGAGCATTGGAACGAGGAGGGGGAGCCAGCGTTTCATGATTCCGCACTCTACGTTCCGAAGGCCAAAAATCAAACCGTCACCGCACCGCTTGAACCGCCGCTTTATTTTGCTAGCCTTCGCCCGTGCGCAAATGGACTTCCGGCGGGCTTGCGATTCTTGCGGTAGTCCTGGCGATGCTCGGACGCGCGCATTCGGAACTTTCCGACGAGCAAAAGCGGGACCTCTTCCTGCATTCCCGCGAAGACATCCGGCCCGTGCCGCGCGCCACGTCCACGCCGAAGCCTCGCCCCACGCCAGCCGCGCGGCCCACGCCGAGACCGCCCGACGAAGAAGAACCCGAGAGCACGCCCAAGCCACGAACAAAACCAACTCCCGAGCCGGAAGAAACACCGGAACATCGTCCGGCCAAGCCAGCGCCCGAGCCCGAGTCCACCCCGGCGCCGAAAGCCACCCCCAAACCCAAGGCGACAGCCACTCCGAAGCCGACACCCACGCCGAAACCGGACGCCGACGAAAAACCATCCGCCCCGATCGTCGTCGAGAAATCGGGCAAAGCCGACGACGAAGGCTTCATCCCTCCTCCGCCGAAGCGGGGATGGTCGTTCTTCGGCGGCGGGCCGAAATACACCTATCTCACCGCCTCCGTGCGCGCCGCCATCGACAATGCAAAGGTCAAAAAAGGCCGCTGGAAATACATCGTCGTGCACAACAGCGGCACCCGCCAGGGCAACGCGCATGCGTTCGACATTTACCACCGCAACGTCCGCCACATGCCGAACGGGCTCGCCTATCATTTCGTGATCGGCAACGGCCGGTCCTCCGGCAACGGCGAGATCGAGATCGGCAGCCGCTGGACGCGCCAGATCAACGGCGGCCACGTCGCCAGCGATTATCTCAACAACATCGCGCTCGGCATCTGCCTCGTCGGCGATTTCAACCGCGACGTCCCCACGAAGGCGCAGGACGCCGCGCTCGAGGAGCTCATCAACTATCTGCGCAAACGCTGCGGCCGTGTGAAAGGCCACGACATCATCGTGCGCGGGCACAAGCAGATCAACCCGAAGCCGACCGACTGCCCGGGCGACCGCTTTCCGCTCAAGTGGCTCAATCGCGAGTTCCACGATTGAGGCAGCTGCGCGCGCGGCGAGAAACGAATCCGTTGGATGAAAATCGGCATCACTGGCTCGACGGGCTTCATCGGTTCCCACCTGGCCGCGCGCGCGCGGGAGCGCGGACACGAAACGATCGCTTTTTCGCGCACCCCGAAACCGTCGCCCGGTTTTATCGAGACACGAAAATTTTCCACCGACACGACCCCCGATCTTTCCGGTCTCGATGCCATCGTCCATCTTGCGGGCGAAACAATCATGGGGCTCTGGACGCCGGCCAAAAAGCGCCGCATCCTCGCCAGCCGCGTGCAGGGCACCCGCCGGATCGTCGAGGCTTTGAACGCCTCCCCCCGGACACCGGGCATTTTTATCTGCGGATCCGCCATCGGCTACTACGGCGATACGGGCGAACGGGAGGTCACGGAAACGAGCTCTCTCGGCGAAGGTTTTCTCGCCGGTGTTTCGGAAGCTTGGGAACGCGAGGCATCCCATGCCGCGCGTGCGCGCACGACTCTCATTCGCACCGGCTTCGTGCTCGGTCCGGATGGCGGCGCCATGAAATTGATCGCGCCGGTTTTCCGCGCCGCGCTCGGGGGACGCTTGGGCAATGGGCGGCAGTGGATGTCGTGCATTCACGTCGATGATGTCGCCGGCATCATTCTGCACGCGATCGAGCAGTCGCAGACTCAAGGCCCGCTCAATGCCGTGATGCCCGATCCCGTGAGGAATTCCACCTTCACCCGCGCGCTGGCCCGCGCCGCCCATCGTCCGGCGATTTTTCCGGCGCCCGTCTTTGCCCTTAAAATCGGCCTCGGCGAGCTTTCGCATCTCCTGCTCGACAGCCAGCGCGTGCTTCCGGAAGCCACGCTCGCCACGGGATACGTCTACCGCTTTCCGACGCTGGACACGGCGCTTAGCGATGTCTTCGCGCGGCGCTAGTCCGCGTTTTTCATCGCCAAGACGCGCCGCATTCTTCACTGATTGAACGGTCATGGCAGCGCCGCAGAATACCATCGCGATCGTTTACGATTACGACCAGACCCTGAGCCCGAATTACATGCAGGAAGAGGCGATCTTTCCGCATTTCGGCATCAACTCGAAAAGCTTCTGGGAGAAGTGCGGCGAACTCGTGAACGGCGAAGGCTACGACAACGAACTCGCCTACATGAAGGTGATGCTCGACTACCTCGGGATGGATCGCCCGACGAACGACCAGCTGCGCGAGCTCGGCTCGAAGCTGAATTTCTATCCCGGGCTGCCGGAAATGTTTTCCGAATTCCAACGCGGCCTGCTGGCGGCGGAGCACGAGGCCCACGGCATCGTCGTCGAGCATTACATCATCTCCTCCGGCATCAGGGTGCTCATCGAAGGCAGCCGCCTCGCGCCTTTTGTGAAGGCGATTTTCGGCTGCGAGTTCGCCGAGGACTCGAATGGCCGCATCACTTTTCCGCGCCGCGTGATCAGCCACACGCAAAAGACGCAATATCTCTTCCGCATCAACAAGGGCATGCTCGACATGTCGCAGGACGTGAACGACCACATGCCCGCGGAACTGCGCCCCGTGCCGTTTCCGAACATGGTGTATGTCGGCGACGGCCCGACCGACGTGCCCTGCTTCACGGTGATGCGGCGCAACGGCGGCCAGGCCATCGCGGTTTACAATCCCGAGGATCCCACGCGCTCGAGTTTCAAAAAATGCTACCAGCTCTGCGTGCATGCCGATCGCGTGAAAAATATCGCGCCTTCGGATTTTCGCCGCGGCAGCCACCTGCGGCTATTGCTCGAAGAAATGGTGCACGAGATCGCCGACCGCATCGTCCAACGCCGCCGCTCCGACATGGAAGCTGGCACGGTGCGCGCGCCGAAGTTCTAGCCAGCCGGCTTTTTCGCGGGCAGGGAGGGCGGGATCGCATCCAGCACGGAGGCAGGGATCACGCAGATTTCGGGGTTTTCGTCCACGCGAAGATAAGTCCTGTCTTTATCACGCCGGCCGATGGCGAAAGTCACCACCGGATGCCGGCCCGCCGTAGTCTCGGGCGTGTTTTCGGAAAGCCACGCGTCAAAAGCGATCCGGCCCGACGGATGGTCGAGGCCGGATTTGCGCAGATTCTCATCGGTGAGCGGCAGATACTCGAGAACCCTGGCGTCGGTCAGAACGCGGACGAGACGCTCGACCGATTCATCCGTGACCTCGCGGCCGGCGGATTTCCAGGCATCGCCCGCACGCTCGATCGTCCAATCCGTGGCGCCGTTGTTGAGCCGGATCGCATCGACCGTATCGAGATTCAATTCCGCCAGGCGGCGGTCGCGCAGATCGTCGGGGCTGATCTGGAGCGACGTCCAGGCTTCCCTCGGAAGATGATAAACGCTGTCGCGGGCGGTGAACTGCGCGACCACGGCCTTCGCGCCCGCGTCGGCGCCGATGCGCAGGGCGATCGGCCTTGCTTCGCCTTCCACCGTTAAAATCAATTCCGCGCGCGGCTCGGCGAGGCCGTAAGCGCTGAGGTCGTCGGATTCGTCGGCCACGAAATCCAGAATCTGCAGCCCGAGCAGATTTTTGAGCAACTTGTCCACGGCCGCATCATCGGCGCGTGCACGCAGCGGGCGCACGATCTCCCAGCCGTGACCGCCGCGCTCGAAAGCGATCTCGCCCGTTCCACGCTTGATCGTGAATTTGTCGATGCGGTCGGCGGTGAGATTCGTGAGCCGGCGATCTCGGAAATCCTGCGTATTGCGAAATGCGAGCCGCTGTAGCTCGTCGGTGACGATGAAGATGTCTTTCGAGTCCGCCCGCCGCACATAGACGCGGTCTTCGCCCGCCGCATCCTTGCCAAAATAAAGAGTCGCCGCGCCGTCGCCTTTGAGATCGATCTGGCTCCGGGGTTTATCGAGGCCGTAGGTATCAAGATCACGCCCGGAGCCGAGCTCATTCGCATGGATGATGTCGAAGACCCGCAGGTTCGCGGCGGCGGTGAGTAATTCGGAGACTTTCTGCGGCGAGGCGACGTCCTTCGGCTTCGGGCCGATCCACCAGCCGTCCCCCTTGCGATCGATCTCAAAGCCATCGTCGCCCGTGGCGATGCGGATGCCGCGAATTTCCAGCGGATTGAAAGTAAGCACGAAATCGCGGGCGGCCATTTCCTGGCGAGTGCTCGTGAGACGCGGCGCGAAGACGAACAAAAACACCGCCGCGGCGCCCGCGAGGATCACCAGTAAAATGGTGACCGGGCGGTTCATGCGCGGCGCCGGAATCCGACGACGAGACCGAGCAACGCCGCGGCCCCGGGAATGACGATGAGCGTGTAGAGCGCGATGCCGCGAATCTGCGTGTCCGTCAGGCTGATCGAGAAGCTCTGCGCCGACTTGGGCGTGATCCCGGTGAGTTTGGAACGCTCCAGCATGCGGTTGAAAACGCTCAGGATGAAATCGAGATTCGCCCCGCGCGCCTGGGCCAGGGCATCGTCCTCGACGAAGGCGCTGTTGCCGACGACCACGAGCCGTGAGATGGCGACGTCGGTGCGGTCGTCCCTCGCGGCGCCTTTCTCGGCCGATGCGGCGATGAGGATGGGCTCGCCGGTGTCCTCGCCGTCGTTGTATTCGAGGCCGATCTTCGTGCGATCCTCGTAGTGGATCTCGCCCCAGTAGCCTTCGACGGCCTGGATCAAGCCGCGCAATTGGATGTCCTTCTTCGCGGCGCCCACGTCGTCGAGCGCCAGCGATAGCGTGGCGCCGGGCAGTCGGGCATTCGCGCCGACGAGACGTTTCGTGATGGGGCTGTCGGGCAGGAACACGCCGTCCACGAACGGGAAGAGCGTGACAAGGTCGGGGCGGACGTCCGACCGCGCGAGCCGACGCACGCGGTCGGGACGGGGATGGATGCCGGCGTCTTGCAGAAATTCGCGGAGCTTCGGCATATTGATCAGCGCATCGGGATCCAGCAGCATGACGATGCGGCCGCGCGCCATCCAGTAACGCCGGAGCATTTTGATTTCGGAATCGGACAGGTCGTAGCGAGGGCCCACGAAACACAACGCACCGGCGTTTTCCGGCACGCGGTCGACGAGACCGAGATTGATGGGCAGCACCTCCGCATTCTGCCGCGAGAGGGCGGCGCCCAAGGCGGAAAGCTTGCCCTGCAGCGTCTCGCCGTGGCCTTGCGCAAAATAGATCTTCGCCTTCTCGGGATTCTGCAGCGCAATGATCGCGGCGGTGAGCACCGACTCGCCTTTGAACTCGATCAACGTGGCAGGCTCGCCGCTGGCCATGCCCGATGTGTCGAATTCGCCCAGGTCCACGATCGGGATGAGTTTGCTGCGACCGTTGTAATCGAGCACGAGAAGATTCTGGCTGCCGTCGAACTTGTATTTTTCCTGCAGTTCGCGGGCTGCGCTCACATCCATCGACGGATCGACCTGCCGGATATTGACCCTGCCCCGCGCGGAAAATGCGAGCTGCGCGAGGAGACCCTGCACATCCCCGTAGAGCGCGGCATCGGGGCCAAGCGAACTCGCGGAAAAATAAACGATGGCCTTGAGCCCCGGCATTTCCAGCTGCCGCAACACTTGCTCGGTCTGGTCGGCGAGCGTGAATTTTTGCGAACGCGAGAAATCCCAGCGCTTGTAGTAATTGAAGCCGATGTAATTCGCCGTCGCGACGAGGAACAGAATGCAGACGCTCTGCACGAGGACGCCGAAGCCGATGCCGGCGCGCGAGAAGCTGGTTTTTTTGGAGGAATTCGCCGCCATGTTCAAACTTTCCAGCGGCGGTATTGGAAGACCTGGTAGGTGGCGAAAAGCACGAGCGCCGTCATGCTCAAGTAGAAGACGACCGGCCGCGTATCGAGCAGCCCCTGCGAGAAGGAGGCCATGTGCTGCACGGCCGAGAGGTAGGTCGTGAGATCATTCAGCACGGGACTCACATTCGGGAACCAGCGGCTGTAAAAGCCCCAGTAAAAAATCAGCGCGATCGCCGCGAAGGAAATGATCGCCGCCACGACCTGGTTGCGCGTGAGCGCCGAGGCCAGGCAGCCGATCGAGAGATAGAAAAGCCCGAGCAGCAGCAGCATGGCATACGCGCCGAAGTAGGGTCCGACCGCGGGCGCGGCACTGATCTGCGCCTGCCATTGGAAGACCACGAAATACAGCATGCTCGGCACCCAGAGCACGATATAGAAAAATACCGCGCTCAGGTATTTCGCCATGAGCACCTGGATGTCGCGCACGGGCGCCGTCATCAGCGGTTCGATAGTGCCGAGCTTATATTCTTCGGCGAAAAGCCGCATCGTGATGAGCGGAAATGGCACGACGAATCCGAACCAGAAAAAGATGGTGTTGAAATACGCCTCGACGACCGAGAAGCGCACGGGCCCCTGGTTCATGGCGTTCACGGTCGCATAGAAATTGAAGCCGGTGAGCAGCAGGAAAAAAAACAGGATCACGTAGGCCGTCGGCGAACGAAAATAGACCGCGACCTCGCGCGTCCAGAGGGTGAAGAATTTTCTCATGCGGAAGACTGGTCGAATCTGGAACTCAGGAACTCAGGAAAATTTTCGCGTCCAACCCGCTTGATGCCAAGCGGAACGACAGCGAAGTTCAATATCAGCGCGTCTTCGAGATGAAGGGCTTTCAAATAGGATCGAACGATGGAAAAATGAATATCCTCGAGTCTCGACACGGCTTTCAGTTCCACGATCAGGTTTTTATCCACCAACAGATCCAGCCGGTGCTCGCCCACGATTTTTTCTCGATAAACAATCGGAACATGCCGCTGACGTTCGAAGCCAATTCCTTGCGCGGATAGTTCTACGCACAGTGCCTCCTCATAGATGGACTCGAGAAATCCCGGTCCCAACGCTCGATGCACCTCGATAGCTGCCGCTATAACCCGTCCACTCAGTTCCCGATTTCCTATTTCCCTGCTCATTTTCCTGAGTTCCTGAGTTCCAGATTCCAAAAGCTTATTCATCCGGATGGGTGATGTCGGCAAAGACGTCTTCGAGGGTGACGCGTTCCCGACTGAGCTCGCGCACCACCACTGCCGCTCCACGGCGGCGCGGTGGATGGCCTCGCGCGGATCCGCGCCGCCCTCGATACCCAGCGAAAAAACCGCCCACTCGTTCTCCTCGACGGCCGTCGCGCTTTTCACACCCTGCACGCAGAGCAACGCGGCTTTCGCGTCTTCGATGTCCGGCACGCGCACTTCCAGCCGCACGTCGCCCGTGGCGCGCAGGCGCGCCCGCAGGTTCTCCGGCGCGTCGGAAGCCTCGATGCGGCCGCGATTGATGATGAGCACGCGCGAGCAGGTCAGTTCGACCTCGGGCAGGATGTGCGTGGAAATGAGGATCGTGTGGTGGCGGCCGAGATTCTTGATGAGCTCGCGCACCTGGCGGATCTGGTTCGGATCGAGGCCGATCGTCGGTTCGTCAAGAATGAGGAGATCCGGCTCGTGCACCATCGCGTCCGCCAGGCCGACGCGCTGCCGGTAGCCTTTCGACAAATTTCCGACCAGCTTGTGCTCGACATCGCGGAGCCCGCAGAGATCCATCACGTCGGCGAGGCGTTCCTTCATGCGGCGGCCGCGCACGCCTTTGAGCGCGGCGCGATATTTCAAATATTCCGTCACGCGCATGTCGTTGTAGAGCGGCACGTGCTCGGGCATGTAGCCGATGCGTTCGCGGGCCTTGAGCGAGTCCTTGAAAACATCCAGCCCCGCGATTTCCGCCCGGCCGCTCGTCGGCGGCAGGTAACAGGAGAGCATGCGCATGGTCGTGCTTTTGCCCGCGCCGTTGGGCCCGAGAAAGCGCACGATCTCGCCCTTGCCGACCTCGAAGCTGATGCCATCGACCGCGGTTCCGCCCCCTTAGCGCTTGGTGAGGTTTTCGACTTTGATCATGTGCGGGGGGTGTGAACTAAGCAGGATCCCCAGGATTTTCCAGATTTACAGGAATTCCGACAGGGGAAATTCCCGTCG
>JAATET010000052.1 GCA_015655545.1 Chthoniobacterales bacterium
ACATGGAGAAGCTGCGCTACGGCCGCATCATCATCATGACGGATGCCGACGTGGACGGATCGCACATTCGCACGCTGCTGCTCACGTTTTTCTACCGCCAGATGCCCGAGCTCGTGAAGCAGGGCAAGATCTACATCGCGCAGCCGCCGCTCTATCTGATCAAGCGCAAGAAGCGCGAGGAATACGTCGACGACGACGCGCAGCTGAACAAGATCCTCATCTCGCTCGGGGCGGACGAGGTGAAGCTCAAGAACCTCGCGGACGGCAAGATCTTCACCGCCGGCCAGCTCAAGGAAATGCTCGAGCTGCTCGAGCGCCTCGCGAAATTTTCGGACGCGATCCGGCGTCACGGCGGCGACTTCGAGGAATACCTCGCCGAGCGCGATCCCAAGACGGGGCAGCTGCCGAATTTCATGGTGAAAGTCCGCGAGGGGAACACCGAATGGTCCACGTATTTCCCGGGCGAAGCCGAGGTGCGCGAGTTCCACGAGGCGAATCGCGATCTGGGTATTTACGACGAGCTCGCGCCCGAACTGCTCGAGGGGGAATTCCCTCCGGTGGAGTTGGTCGCCGCAAAGGCGAAGAAAAGCGATGCTCCGAAGCGCCGGGCAAAATTGATCGAGCTGCACGAGTCGACCTCGGCGCAGAAATTGATCGATGAGCTGGCAAAAAAAGGCCTCAAGATCGAGCACTACGCCGACAGCGACACGCCAATCTTCGAGATCATCGAAGGCGAGGGCGACAAGGCGGCGGTGCGTCCGCTTTTTGCGATCCCGGAGATTTTGCAAAACATCCTGGATATCGGAAAACGCGGGTTGTCCATCCAGCGATTCAAGGGGCTGGGAGAAATGAATCCCAAGCAGCTCTACGAGACGACGATGAATCCGGAAAAGCGCAAGATGCTGAAGGTGGATCTGAACGAGGACAACGCCATGGAGGCGGATCGCATGTTCACGATCCTGATGGGCGAGGTCGTCGAGCCCCGCCGCCAGTTCATCGAGGACAACGCGCTCAACGCGCGTTTGGACGTTTAGTGTGAACTAAACAGGATTTACAAGATTTACGGGATTAACAGGATTTTGGAAAAGGAACTCACAGAAATAGTTATCGGCTGTGCGATGAAGGTGCATCGCACGCTTGGGCCGGGTTTTCTGGAATCTGTTTATCAAAATGCCCTCCTGCTCGAACTTCGAAATGCCAGCCTGCAGGTGGATACGCAACGACGACTGCAGGTGAAATACGAGGGCGCGGTCGTTGGTGATTTCATTGCCAATATCGTCGTGGACGACACATTGATTCTTGAACTCAAAACGGCCTCCGCGCTCGGGAAGGCCGACGAGCAACAACTGGTGAATTACCTCAAGGCGACCGGAATCGATGTTGGCCTGTTGTTGAATTTCGGCGCGGCGAGTCTCGAAGTCCGCCGCAAGGTCCGAGCCCTTTCTTCCCTTCCTGTTAATCCCGTAAATCTTGTAAATCCCGTTTAGTTCACACTCGTGTATACGCAGAACGAAAAAGTCGAGAAGGTCAATGTGGCCGAGGAGATGTCGAAGTCCTTTCTGGACTATTCGATGTCCGTCATTATTTCCCGCGCTCTCCCCGATGCCCGCGATGGCTTGAAGCCCTCGCAGCGCCGCATCCTGGTGACGATGAACGATCTCGGCGTCATGCCGAATCGCAAGCACATCAAGTGCGCGAAGATCGTCGGCGACACGATGGGCAACTACCATCCGCACGGCGACCAGGCGATCTACCCGACGCTCGTCCACATGGCGCAGCCTTGGGCGATGGGCGAAATGCTCGTCGATGGGCAGGGCAACTTCGGCTCGCTCGAGGGCGATCCCCCGGCGTCCATGCGTTACACCGAGGCCCGCCTGCGGCATCTCGGCGCCGTCCTGATGGACGACATGGACAAGGACACCGTCGATTTTGTGGCCACCTACGACGAGCGGCTCATGGAGCCGACCGTGCTCCCGGCGGCGTTCCCGAATCTTCTCGTCAATGGCGGCACCGGCATCGCCGTCGGCATGGCGACGAACATTCCGCCGCACAATCTCAGCGAATGCATCGACGGCATCTGCGCCCAGATCGACGATCCCGAGATCACGATCGACGGCCTCATGGCTCACGTAAAAGGCCCGGATTTTCCGACCGGCTGCATGTTGCAGGGCGTTTCCGGCATCAAGCAATACTTCGAGACCGGGCGCGGCCAGGTGCGCGCGCGCGGTCGTGTCGGCGTGCAGGAAGTCAAAGGCGGCCGCGAGCAGATCATCATCACGGAGATTCCCTACAACGTGAATCGCGCCGAGCTGGTGAAGCGCATCGCGGATCTCACGAACGAGAAGATCATCGCCGGCATCAGCGACGTGCGCGACGAGAGCGCCGAGGACACGCGCGTCGTCATCGACCTCAAGCGGGACGGCAATCCCAAGGTCATCATCAACAATCTCTACAAGCACACCGCGCTGGAATCCTCCTTCAGCGTGAACATGCTCGCGATCGACCACGGCAAGCCGAAGCTGCTTTCGCTCAAGGACGCGATCGCCAGCTACATCGAGCATCGCCGCGAGATCGTGCTGCGGCGCACGCGCTATCTGCTCTCCGCCGCCGAGGTCGAGGCCGAGAAGCTCGAAGGCTATCTCATCGCGCTCGCGCATCTCGACGATTTCATCAAGATCATCCGCGACTCGAACGATCGCGACGACGCGAAGGCCAAGCTGCTCGCGCTCTCGTGGGGCCGCAAGACAGTCGAGCAAATCGGCATCCTCATCCGCAGCGACGCGCGGCTCACCGCCGACGGAAATTACAAATTCACCGAAAAGCAGGTCGGCCACATTCTCGACCTCCGCCTCTACCAGCTCACCGGACTCGAGCGCGACAGCATCAAGGGCGAATACGACGAACTGCTCGTCACGATCAAGGACCTCCTCGACATCATCGCGAAGGAAGCCCGCGTGCTCACGATCATCAAGAACGAGCTGCGCGAAATTCAAACGAAGCATGGCCAGCCGCGCCGGACCCAGATCGTGCCCGCCGAGGGCGAGATCAGCATCGAGGACCTCATCGCGAACGAAGGCTGCATCATCACGATCACGCACAACGGCTTCATCAAGCGCACCGCCGTCTCCGCCTACCGCGCCCAGCGCCGCGGCGGCAAGGGCGTGATCGGCATGGTCGCCCGCGAGGCTGAGAACGCCGAGGACAGCGACTTCGTCGAGCATCTCTTCACGGCGGCCACGCACGATTACCTGATGTTTTTCACGCAGGATGGCCGCTGTTACGTCGAACGGGTATTCGAAATTCCCGAAGGTTCGCGCGCCAGCAAGGGCCGCAGCATCGCGAATCTGCTCGAGCTCCGCGCCGACGAAAAAATCGCGGCCACGATTCGCATTCAAGGCCAGAAAAACGAGGAGGACACCTGGACCGATCAGCTGAAGATCGTTTTTGCGACGCGCGGCGGCATCGTGAAAAAATCGAATCTTCGCGATTTCAAAAACATCCGCAAGGGCGGCATCATCGCGATCCAGATCGAGGAAGGCGACCGCCTCATCGATTGCAAGCTGACCAACGGTCTGAACGAAATCGTGCTCATCACGCACGGCGGCATGAGCATCCGCTTCAACGAGGAAGAACTTCGCGATCAGGGCCGCAATACGGTCGGCGTCTGGGGAATTCGTCCCGACAAGAAGGACTATGTCGTCGGTGTCGCGCTGGTCGATCCGAACTCCATGCTGCTCGTGGCCGGCGACAACGGCCTCGGCAAACGCACCGCGTTCGACGAATACCGCATCCAGTCCCGCGGCGGCAAAGGCGTGATCACCATGAAGGTGAACGACCGCACCGGCGGTGTCGTCGGCGCGCTCACCGTCCGCGACGGCGACGAGCTCATGCTCATCACCAACAAGGGCAAGATGGTCCGCACGCGCATTTCCGAGATTCGCGAGACGGGCCGCAATGCCCAGGGCGTGAAGCTCATCGACATGCGCGATGGCGAAATCCTCACCGGCATCGCTCCCGTCGTCCGCGACGAGGATGAGGAGGAAAGCGGCCCGGAGCCGACGGGGCCAGAGTAAAACTTTCCCATCCCCCGGAATAAGAATTGCTCCTTGGTTTCCGAAGCGACGCGGCGCCGCAGTGAGCGACCGGTCGTCTCCCAGGAGGCTCAGGGCATGAAACAGATTGACGAAGCGGCGACGGGCAAAGACGTAAAAAAGCCAGCAGTGAAGGCGACAAAGGCGAAAAAAAAGAAGTCGGAAAAGGCCCGGCCGCCTTCCAGGCCGAAGCCGGTCGGCGCTTCCTTCCCAATGGTCGCGATCATCGACGAACAGGTGCGCACGAGCATTCCTGCGGAGTTGATCGAACGAGTCAAGCAGGCGAAGAGCAAGAAAGACATCATCAGCTCCACGTATCCTTACGAGCGGGTGATGAAGTCCTCCGATTACGAACAGGAGGTCAAACTCCTGCATATCGAGCTCGTGAAAATGCAGGCCTGGGTCAAGGAAACCGGCGAGCGGGTTGCCCTCATTTTCGAAGGCCGCGACGCCGCTGGAAAAGGCGGCTCGATCAAGACCTTCACCGAAAATCTGAACCCTCGCGGGGCGCGCGTCGTCGCGCTCGTCAAGCCGTCGGACACGGAGCGCGGCCAATGGTATTTTCAACGCTACGTGCAGCGGCTTCCCAGCAGCGGCGAGATCGTGTTCTTCGATCGCTCGTGGTATAACCGCGCCGGCGTCGAGCACGTGATGGGCTTCTGCTCGCCGCACGACTACCTCGAGTTCATGCGGCAGGCGCCGGAGTTCGAGCGCATGCTGGTGCGCAGCGGCATCCGGCTTTTCAAATTCTGGTTTTCCGTCAGCCGCGCCGAGCAGCTGCGCCGCTTCCTCGGCCGCGCGCAGGATCCGCTCAAGCAGTGGAAGCTCAGCCCGATGGATGTCGAGTCGCTCGGCCGCTGGGACGAATACACCAAGGCCAAGGAGGCGATGTTGTTCTACACGGATACCGCCGACGCGCCGTGGACGATCGTGCGGTCCGACGACAAAAAACGCGCCCGTCTCCACGCGATGAAGTTCCTGCTTTCGTCCATTCCTTACGAGGGCAAGGACGGGGCTCTCGTCAACACGCTCGATCCCCTGGTCGTCGGCAGCGCCGAGGCGATCTACGAGCACGGCGAGCGCGTGCACAAGCCCGGGCCGCTGGCCTAGAGCGGTTTAAAAACAGTGACAGCGGAGTTGGGAAGAAAGAGTGGCGCAAGCTTCCCTGCGGCTATCCGGTTCGGAAATTGCATCGACACGCCGCTCGAGGGCTCGACGTTCCGATCCGCATCTGGCAAATCCAATCCGTGCGCTTCGCGACATTGGCATCGCTTCTCTTCGCCTGCGGCATCCTCTCCGGTTGCGGCGGGGGAAGCTACGGCGGCTACAAATACAAGCCCTACACCGTCCGTGGAATCCGCTATGAGCCGCTCTCTCCGCGCGCCGCGATCGGCTACACGGAAGAAGGCATTGCCTCGCACTACTCGGAAGGTTTTCTGATTTTTCCCGGCAAGACCGCGCTCGGCGAATCGATGTATGGCTGGACGACCGGAGCCGCGCACAAGACCTTGCCGCTGCCCTGCCGGGTGCGAATCACGAACCTGCGGAATGGCCGCAGCACCGTCGTGCGCGTGAACGACCGCGGCCCATACGTGAAAGGCCGCATCGTCGATGTCACCGCCCCGGTGGCGAAGAAACTCGGCTTCTACGAGCGCGGCACCGCGCCGGTGCGGATCAAGGTGCTGAGCGTCGGCGACGGCCGCTACCGCATTCGCTAGCCTTGCGGCGCGGCGGCGCGGTCGATCGCTTGCAAAAGCATTTTGAGCTTCGCGCGGGTTTCCGTCGCAAGACCTCCGGTCGCGTGAACCAGGGTCAGGGTGAACTTGCGATGCCGGATGAAAGAAATGGCGCCGTCGTCGGTGTAAAGGGTGATCGCCGGCTTGAGTTTCACGCCCGAGGTTTCGCTAAACTTCCGCGACGCGGCGAAGACTTCGCCGATCGGGCAGGGTGCGGCCAGACTGGCTGCGAAATCGCCGGCCTTCACGCTCTCGGCGCCCCGGCTCAGCTGGCAGGCTTTCACGTCCGGCAAGGCGTGGCACCACTCGAGCAATCGCGGCACCGGGAGGGCTGCATTCTTTCCGAAGATTTCCTGGAGCCGAGGCTCGGAAGCGGCGGGAACGAGGATTTCCGCGAGCGATGCAGGCTGGGGGGACGCGACGGCTCCGGTCGCCGGTTCCGGCACGGATACGGCCTCGGGAGGCGGCGCGAGGATGGGCTTAGGCAGGCGCTTCCAAGCCGGAATGGGCTCCTCCGCCGAGGGCGCCTCGGAGGGCGGCGTCACCGGAGCGGAAGTTTTTTCCACGACGGCGTCGGGGAGAAGTTCGCGGCGGGTTTCAAGCTTGTAAGCGAGGGCCACGCGATCGGCGGGCAGCGCGATCCATTCCGGTGCGTCATCCGTTTGGCGGATGCAGTCGGGCAGCAGGTCGCGTAATTGCGAAAACCTGATCCGGGGGTAATTCGTCTCCAGGATTTTTGCGGCTGGCACGGCGATTTCCCGCTCCTTGTGAAACGAAGCGCCGATCCACGCGTCTTCTGGCAGGAATGCCGTAAGATCGTCCGCCTTGAGATATAAGAACTCGGGCAAGGTCGTGAAATGGCGGTATTTCGGCGCGGGCGCGGCCGGAATAATGGGGTTCTCCGAAGTCGTCATGGGTTGGCCATTGTTGCACGTCATCGCCGTGATGCAATTCGCCGAATTGGCTTGATGGCCGCCGCAGCGCGGCGGAATGGTGACGCATGAATTTCGATTTCAAGTTCACGGCGGACGGACTCATTCCCGCCATCGTGCAGGAGGCGGTTCCGGGCGCGGAATTTCCCGCGGGCCGGGTGCTGATGTTCGCGTGGTTGAATCGCGAGGCGCTGGAGAAAAGCATGGAAACCGGCCTGATGCACTATTGGAGCCGCTCCAGAGGCAAGCTCTGGCTCAAGGGCGAGACGAGCGGCCACACGCAAAAAATCGTGCGCTGGTTTCACGACTGCGACCAGGACGTGCTGCTTTTCGAAATCGAGCAGGCGGGCGGTGCGTGCCACACCGGCCACCGCAGCTGCTTTTTCCAGGAGCTCGATCGCGAGGCGAAGGAGCTGCCGATTCGCGAGGAGAAGGTTTTCGACGACCGCGCGGTCTATTCCGCCTGACGCGATTTCACCACGACGAGGCGGCTGTTGAATGGCGTGCGGCCCCAGAGAGGGCGCACCTCGCAGTGGCAGCCGGCCGCTTCGAAGGGCGATACGATCTCCGCGATGGTCGGAAATTCGATTCGCGCCGGCGACGGAATCCAGCCGCTCCAGCGTGTCCAGCATTCCTGCGCGACCGTGAACCGGTAGCGCCAGGAAGGCTCGCGGACGGCGCCGCGAATGAGGACGCTGGCGCCATTCCGCGCGCGTTCCGCAAGCAGCTCGAGTAAATCCCGACGCGGGCCCGCTTCGAGGTAATGCAGGACGTCGAGCAGGACGAGGTTGGCGGCTTGCGGCGGCAGATCGGCCACATCGCCCACTTCGAATTTCACCTCGCGCAGTCCGCCGCGTGCCGCCGCGCCGATGGCGAGGCGGATTTTTTTGGCGTCAAAATCGTAACCGTGAAGAGGGGCCGCGCAGCCGTGCTCGCGCAGGTAATGGGCGAGCAGGCCGAGGCCGCAGCCGATATCGACGATCGGCAGCCTGGAGTCGCGAAATTGATGCAATACCGCGGCGTAGGCGGGATCGGTGGCGATTTTTCCAATGATGTAATAGCGGGTCGCGGCGGAACAATCAAAGCGCGCCGCGATGCGCCGCAGCCGGGCGCGCTTCGCGAGGAGACCCTCAGGCGCCGATGGGCACGGCGACGAGATCATAGACCTGGGTGCCGGTGACGCGGGCGTCGATGAATCCGCCCACCGGCGCATTCCGCGCGAGGATGACCTTGCAGTCGACTTCCGGCGCGTCGTGCGCGGTGCGGCCGACGCGGGGCTGCTCGACGAGCACGCGGATGGAGCGGCCGATCTGCGCGTGGGCGAGTTCGCCGGCGATCTGCTGCTGCAGCTTCATCGCGGCGCGATGGCGCTTGTTCTTCGTGGCGGTGGAAATCTGGTTTTCCATTTTCGCGGCGCGGGAGCCGTCTTCGCGCGAATAGGCGAAAACGCCAAGCCGCTCGAAACGCACGCGCTCGATGAACTCGAGCAGCGATTCGAATTGTTCGTCGGTCTCGCCGGGGAAGCCGACGATGAAGGTCGTGCGGATGGCGAGATTCGGAATGCCGGCGCGGAGGCGCGCGATGAGATTCTCGATGTGCTCGCGCGAGGTTTCGCGGCGCATCGTGCCGAGCAATTCCTGGTGGATGTGCTGGAGCGGCATGTCCACGTAGGGGACGACTTTCGGATTTCGCGCGATCGCGGCGATCAATTCATCGCTCCAATGCGCGGGATGCGTGTAGAGCAGGCGGATCCAGAATTCCCCGCCGATGTCGGCAAGCTCGTCGAGCAGAGTCACGAGCGTGGGGCCGCGTGAAGAATCGACCGGCTGGCGAGGGCCGGCTTTTTGCTCCCAGAGATCCATGCCGTAGTAGGTGGTGTCCTGGCTGATGAGATTGATTTCGCGCACGCCGTTCGCCACGCGCTGGCGCACTTCCCGCACCACGGAATCGATCGTGCGGCTGCGATGCCGGCCGCGCATCTGCGGGATCACGCAGAAGCTGCAGGGGTGGTTGCAGCCTTCCGCGATTTTCACATAGGCGGTGTGTGCGGGCGTGAGTTGGAATTTCGGCGTCGTGTAGTCCGGGATGTAGCGCGAGCCGCGGGTGACGAGATTGACGGCGCTTTCCTCGTGCCCCGCCAGGAAAAGATCGTCGAGGATCGCGCCGGCCCGAGCGACCTGGTCGAGGCCGATGAAGGCATGGACCTCGGGCAATTCGTGGCGCAGCTCGCCGGCGTAGCGTTGCGAGAGACAGCCGCTGACGACGAGTTTCTGCCCGGCGCGCAGTTTCGCGCCGGCTTCGAGAATGGCGTCGATCGATTCCTGCTTCGCGGTGTCGATGAAACCGCAGGTGTTCACGACGATGACGTCGGCGTCGTCGGAGTTCGCGGTGACTTCGTAGCCGCGGGAGGCGGCGTCGCCGAGCATGACCTCGGCATCGACGAGGTTTTTCGCGCAGCCGAGGCTGATCATTCCCACTTTCCGAGGGGAAAGCGGCTTTTGGAGCGTGGCGGACATTGGCTTATTGGACGGAAGCCGTCTTGGCGTCCGGCGAGGCGCCGAGGAGGAAAGCGTGGTCGTCGGGGATCGTGCTGGCGGCAGGCGCCTCGGTCGCGTTTTGCGCGGGGGCTGGTTTTTCGACGACGACGGTGACTGGCGCCGGCGTGGGCGGCGCTTCCATCAGAACCTGTCCTTCAAAAGCGGAGGAGGTCTCGCCACTTTCCTTGAGATTGTTCAATCCCATGTCGGCCACCGTGACGGGTTTCGGCGGTGCGGCCGGAGCCGGTGCGGGCTCGGGTGGCGGTGGCGGTTTGTCCACCACGGCGGTGAGGCGGTTGGCGTTGACGATGAGATAGTAGCTCAGGCCGCCAAGGCCGAGGACGACGATCGCGAGCATGGTGATGATCAGCGCGACGAGCGGCGTGCGGCGCGCGGGCTTCGACGCGATGTCGTGGCGGAGCGAGGGCAAATTCTCGGTGGAGGTGCTGATGTATTGGTAGCCTTCGGTGCCGAGCTCGCCGCGATCGGGAAGGTGGTCGCTGATTGTCTGCATCGAGACGCCGAGATATTTCGCGTAGGCGATGATGAACATGCGCGCGTAGCTCGGGTTCGTGAAGTGCGAGAGGTCGTCGCCCTCCATGTCGCGGATGCGCTGCGGGCGCATGCGGGTTTCCTTCGCCGCTTTTTCCACGGGGATGCCGCGCTTTTCCCGCTCGGCCGCCAGGAGGGCGCCGAGGGAGAGCATGAGCTGGCCGTTTTTCATTACAATGAGTGGAGATCGATCAAAATTTCGCGGTCTTTGGCGCCGTCTTTCGGGCCGAGAATGCCGCGCTGCTCGAGGACGTCGACTACTCGGGCTGCGCGCGTGTATCCCAGCCGCAAACGGCGCTGAAGCATCGAAGTCGATGCCTTCCCTTCCTGCTTAATGATTTCGAGACACTTTTCAACCAGTTCTTCGTCCTCGTTGCTGATTTCCTCCTCGGGTGAGATATTCTTCGAGAGTTTTTCGTGGATCGAGGGTTCGAACTGCGGTTCGGCGTGCGCGGAGACGAATTCCACCACGCGCTTGATCTCGTCGTCGGTGACGAGCACGCCTTGCGAGCGGACGAATTTCGAGGTGCCGGGCGGCAGGTAAAGCATGTCGCCCTGGCCGAGGAGTTTCTCGGCGCCGTTTTCGTCGAGGATCACGCGGCTGTCGATCTTCGACGCGACCTGGAAGGCGATGCGGCTCGGGATGTTTGCCTTGATGATGCCGGTGACGACGTCCGCGCGCGGCGTCTGCGTGGCGACGATGAGGTGAATGCCGGCGGCTCGGGCTTTCTGCGCGATGCGGGCGACGGATTCCTCGACGTCCGCGGGAGCGCTCTGCATGAGGTCCGCCAGCTCGTCGATGATGACGACGATGTAGGGCATGTGCTCGGGGATGACGAGTTCGTCGATGTCGCGCGGGACGCTGATCTTTGGCGGCGGCTCGTTGACGGCCATGTTGTCCGCGGTGTCGAGATCGGGCGCGTCGGGGTGCGGCTCGGCGGGCATCTCGGTCGTTGGCTCGAGCGGACCCTCATTCTCTTCACGGGAGGAAGAGGAAGTGGAGGAGGAAGAGGAGTTTTCGGCGTCGAGTTCCGCCTGGGATTTTGGCTTTGGGCGGGCGTTGAAACCGGCGATGTTGCGGAGGCCGCATTTCGCGATGATGCGGTAGCGGAGCTCCATTTCATCGACGACCCAGCGCAGGGCAAGGAGGACTTTTTTCGGGTCCGTGACGACCGGGGTGACGAGATGCGGCAGCGTGTTGTAGATCTGCATCTCGACGACCTTCGGGTCGATCATGATGAAGCGCAGCTCCTCCGGCGTGTAGCGGAAGAGGAGGCTGGCGATGATGGCATTGATGCACACGCTCTTGCCGCTGCCGGTGGTGCCGGCGACGAGGCAATGCGGCATCTGCGCGAGATCGGCGACGAGGGTGTTGCCGTAGACGTCCTTCCCGAGCGCGAGCGGGAGTCTGGCTTTCGAATTGACCCAGGAGTCGGTCTCGAACAGCTCGCGGAGCGTGACCTTCACCTTGTTCGTGTTTGCGATCTCGATGCCGACGGTGTCCTTGCCGGGAATCGGCGCAAGGATATTGATGCGCTCGGCGCGGGTGGCGCGGGCGATGTCGCGCTCGAGGGCGACGATGCGGTCCACGCGCACGCCTTTGGCCGGATAGAGTTCGTAGCGCGTGATGGTCGGGCCTTTCGTGATGTCGCCAGGGCTGACCTGAATGCTGAACTGCGCGAGGGTATCGATGATGACGTCCTGCGTGGCCTTGAGCTCCGCGGGGTCGGTGGGGACGCGATCGGAGTCGTCGGCCGGATCGAGCAGATCGAGCGAGGGCAGCTCGTAGTTCTCGAGATGAATGCCGCGCAGGCCGGGGGCGAGCGGCGGGGCGTTGACCTTTTTCTTGCTGGCCTTGAGTTCCTCGAGCGTCGGCTTGCGCGCCGGGGCGGGCACGGAGGCGTCGATGATTTTCGGCTCTGGCAAATTCCGCGGCGGCTCGGGGACGGGCCCGGATTCCGGTTCCGGCTCGAGTTTGCGGCGCGGGATTTTTTTCTCCAGCTTGCGGGCGCCTTTTTCGATCTCGCGCTGGTTCTCGGCGAAGAGCTGGTCCTCGTCGAGTTTCGCGCGGCGGCGTGCGCGGGTGGCGGCAAGGGCATCGCGCAGATGCTTCGCGCAGAGCTTCGCGAAACGGATGGGGTGAAAGCCGGTGACGAGGATGAGGCTGGCCAGATAGATGGCCGACAGCACGATCGCCGAGCCGACCGGGCCCATGGCATTCTCAAAGGCTTTCCCGCCAATCCATTTCCCGAACCAGCCGCCGGGGCCCTCGATATGAAAAATATCCTTCCAGCCTTGAAGAAACCAGGGCTGGAGCTGCAAGAGGCTGGCGCCCGAGATCAGCAGGAGAACGACCCAGCCGATGCGGTCGGCCATGCGCACCTTCGGAAAGAAAAGTTTCCCCGCTCCGAAGCCGAGCAGGACCACGGCCAGGAGATACGAGGCCGCGCCGAGGAGAAAATACAGCAGGCCCGCGCCGAGCACGCCCACGATGCCGATGAAGTTCGACGGATGGGCATTGGCCGTGCCTTTGGTGCTGAAAAATATCCAGGAGGGCACGTCGCCCGGATTGAAGGAAACCAACGCGAGCAACAGGAGAATTCCTGCGCCGAGCAGGACGACGCCGAGCGCCTCGCTCACTGTGGTATTAGCCGCTTTTGCCATTCAGAAACCGCAACCTATCGCAGAAAGGCGGGGCCGTCTGCAAGGAGTCCGGCTACAACCGCTCGACTTCGCGTTTTTCGATGAAGATCGGCAAGCCCTCGCGTGAGAAATTATTCATCAGCTCCTCGGGGTCGAGGTGCTCGGGCATCATGACGCCGCGCTCGGGGATTTTTCCGGTGACGAGCAATCGCGCGGTGATGGCGGGCGGAATGCCGGTCTGCACGAGGGTCAGCGAGTAGCCGTATTTCTCGTAGGTGTCGCGGTGGCTGTCCATCGAGTAGACGAAATACTCGACGCGCTTGCGGTCCTTCGTGCCGCGCACCTCGGTGCCGACGCACGAGTAGCCGTCGACCGTGGCGCCAAGCTGCGCGGGCTTCGGAAGGCTGGCGCTGGCCACGCGCACGGGAGCGATCTCCACGCCGTCGACGCGCACTTTTTTCCACGAGTCGAGATTCAGCAGCGCGAGGGATTTGGAAATATTCACCACCTTGTCGGGCACGGAATATTTGAAGACCGAGTAGCGCACGCCTTTCTCGACGAACGGCGGATAGATGCCGAGGCTCACGCCTTCCTCGTGCGCGACGGCATAGGTTTTCTGCAAGCCGATGGGCTCGGGGAAACGCACCCATTCGACCTCGGTCTCGAGCGGTTTCCCGCTGCTCACGCGGCCGTCCTTCACGAAATATGGCACGGCGCCGAGCTCCTCGAAAAACGTCTCCGGCGAGAACAGCACGGCGAAGCGGTAGCCTTTCACCTCGGCGTTGTCGGCGTCGAGCACCCGGATCGAGCTCGCGGTGTCGAGCCGGTCCATCGCCCAGCGGGCAAAGACGTTCACCGCGCCGGGGTCCATGCCCATGCAGAGGATCGCGGCGAGGTCGGCATCGATGTAGCGCTGGTTGAATTTCTCGATCTCCGCCTCGAAGGAGTTTTTTCCGGGCCGCTTGACGCCGGGCGGCGAGTAGATATCCGCCGCCATGTCGAGGTAGTGCGAGCCGGCGCGCAGGCAGGCCTCGAGCACGGAATGGTTCGTCTGGCAGGTGCAGGCGTTGCAGGTGACGGCGACCTTGTGCTCGCGCATGAGCGCGGCGAGGCTGTCGGTGTCCATCGCATTCGCCTGCACGACGACGAAGCGGTTCTTCACGGTGCGCGCCGCGAGCTGGTTCGCGAAAGTCGTGTCCATGTCCGCGAGCACGA